>JAWVYO010000128.1:0-5886 GCA_033722675.1 Acidimicrobiia bacterium
ATGGAGCCGGTGGTGCCACCCTCGCGGAGGAGGATCGAGCGGTCGTCGAACATGGTCTCCATGCCGAGGTACTCGCCGGTGTGGGTGCCGGAGCGGGTCGTCGCCCGATAGCGGCGCCCCCGGCGGAGGTTGAGGTCGATGGTGTGGTCGTTCATGCGTGAATCCCTTCGATGAGCGCGCGGCTCGAGGTCGGTCAGGTGCGGGGGTGGGCCTCACGGACGGTGAGGTCCCGTCCGCCGAGGGTGGTGCCGGCGAGCTCGGCGATGGCCCGGGCGGCGTCGGTCGCCCCCATCTCGACGAAGCCGAAGCCGCGGGAGCGGTTGCCCCGCCGGTCGGTGATGATCGTGGCGTCGAAGACCCGGCCCGTGCGGGCGAAGACGGCCTCGAGCTCCTCGGCGGTCGTCGACCAGGGCAGGTTGGCCACGTAGATGCTCGTCCGGCGCTCCGCCGGTCGGGCCGGGGACGGCCGGTCCGCGGTGCGCAGGCCGCCCGGGTCGGGGCGGTCGAGGGGCCCCTCCAGCCCCAGGTCACGCCGCATGCGTCCGACCGAGCGCTTCTGCTCGGGGGTGACGAGGCTCACGACGACGCCGGTGGCGCCGGCGCGGGCGGTCCGCCCCGAACGGTGGACGTAGTCCTTGGCGTCGTTCGGCGGATCGAAGTGCACGACGGTGGCCACGTCGTCGACGTGGATGCCGCGGGCGGCGACGTCGGTGGCGACGAGCGCGCTCGCCCGGCCCGACGAGAACGCGTCGAGGGCCCGGGACCGCTGCTTCTGGGAGCGGCCGCCGTGCATCGACACGGCGTCCACGCCTCGCTTGGCGAGCTGCTTGGCGAGGCGGTCGGCGCCGTGGCGGGTCCGCGTGAAGACGATCGTGGGCTCGCCGACGAGTTCGGCGGTGCGGTCGATGCGGTCGTGGTGGTCGACGAGCCAGAAGTGGTGGGTCGCCTGGGCGGGCTCGCCGTCGGCTCCCTCCGCCTCGTGGCGTACCGGGGAGCGCTGGTGCTCACGCACGAGCGCTCGCACCTCGCCGTCGAGGGTGGCCGAGAACAGCAGGGTCTGGCGGTCGCCCGAGGTCGCCGACAGGATGCGACGCACGGCGGGCAGGAAGCCCATGTCGGCCATCCGGTCGGCCTCGTCGACGACGGCGATCTCGACGTCGCGCAAATCGACGATCCGCTGTTCCATCAGGTCCTCGAGACGACCCGGCGTGGCGACGAGGACGTCGACGCCGCGGCGGAGGGCCGACTTCTGCGGGCCGTACCCGACACCGCCGTACACGGCGAAGACGGTGCGATCGACGGCCTTCCCGAGCGGGCGCAGCTCGTCGGTGATCTGCTGGGCCAGTTCACGGGTGGGGGCGAGCACGAGCGCTCGCGGCCGGTTCCGGGCTGCCTGGGGCACGCGCGCCAGGGTGGCCACGCCGAAGGCCAGGGTCTTGCCGGAACCCGTGGGCGCCTTGCCCGACACGTCACGGCCGGCGAGGGCGTCGGGCAGGGTGGCGGTCTGGATGGGGAAGGGCTCGGTGATGCCGCTGGATGTCAGCGAGCGGACGAGGGCGTCGGGGACGCCGAGCGCGGTGAACGAGGTGGTCATGGTGGCTCCTGCCCCGAACGGGGCGTCGATGGTCGGTTCGGTCTCTCGGCGCGAGCAGAGGCGTCGCGTTTCGGCCGAAGAGGCGGTCCAACCGGGGTGAGAAGCTGCCGTGGGTCACCGGGGAAGCGACGAAGCGCTGGCCTCCACCCGGTGCGGCTGGACGCCACGTTAGCGGGTCGCTGCGCACTGTCGAGGACCGGTTCGGACCGGTCGCCGCGGATTCAGGTGGCCGCACCCCCGGTGACGGCGAAGGCGACGAGCCCGACGGCGAGGACGAGGATCGCCACGGAGACGGCGATGCGCTTGAGCGGGCCCGAGCCCTCCATGTCGTGGTCCATGCCCCCGCCGTGTTCGCGTACGTGGGCGACGTGCAACCAGACGAGGCCGGCGGCGACGACGACGAATCCGACGTTCATCCAGAACGTGTAGTCGATCTCGAACTGGGCGATCTCGCCGACGGCGCGGGTGCTCTCGGGGACGATGTCCAGCGCCTCGAACGCCCCGTTGAGGGCGAGGGCGGTGACCACGACGCTCACGAACATCACGCCGGCGATGTAGAGGGCCACCCGGACGCCGTAGTACTTCGCATTCACGGCGACGAGGGGCGGGACCATGAGGTCCGAGTAGATGAAGGCCATGATCCCGGCGAACAGGACCCCGTTGGCGGCGAGGACCGTGGCGAGCGGGATGTTGCCCATCGAACCGATGAAGGTGAGTCCCGCGACGACGGGGGCGAGGACCGCGTTCTCGAGGGCGACGAGCCATCCCGGTAGGGACGCTGCGGCGTCGGTGAGGAAGATCGTCGTCCACACCCGCTCGGAGACGAGCACGGCGACGAGCCCGGCGATCGTGAAGCCGATGAGGATCTCCTCCCAGACCATCCTCCACTCGTTCACGAAGTGGTGGCCGACCCGCCGCCAGCCGTCGAGGCTGCGGATCCGGTCGCGCCAGTCGAAGTCGTCGTCCTGCTCACCGAACTCCTCGGCACGTTCCCGCGCCGCCTCCAGCCAGGTGTCGGGGGAGGTGGCCTTGATGATGAGGCTGCTGATGGTGATGAGCAGGAGGCCCCCGACGAGTTCGGCGGCGAGGTACTGCCAGCCGAGGAAGATGTAGATGAGGATGCCCAGTTCGATCACGAGGTTCGTGGAGGCGAACATGAACGCCACCGCGGCGACGAAGTGCGCCCCCTTCTGGATGAGCGATCGGGCCGCGGCGAGGGCGGCGAACGAGCAGGAGGAGGACGCCGCGCCGAAGCCGGTGGCCAGCGCGACGCTCTCGACGTCGGCATCCCCCATGAAGCGGGTGAGCCGGCCCTTCGGCACGAAGGCCTGGATCATCGCGCTCACGCCGTAGCCGAGGACGAAGGCCCACCCCGACTTCCAGAAGAATCCGAGCGCGGTCTTCGCGGCCTCGCCGTAGCGGGCCCACAGGGTCGGATCGGTCTCCACGTCGCTGCGCCGCGGGCCTGCGGCGTCCTCCCGGGCGAGCCTACGCCGCGGCCTGTGACACGCGGCCGGAGCGCTCTGCGCGTCCGTCGGACCCCGGGGGTAGGGTCCGGGACCGAGGATGAGCGAGTCCCGTCTCGGGGGGAAGTCGATGGCAGAGGGTCGGGCCGTGTACTGGGCGCCGGCGGCGTGGATCGGGGGGCCGGGCGTCGCCGCGGAGGTGACGATCGAGGTCGCCGACGGAACCATTACCGGCGTGTCCGTCGGATCGTCGCCTCCGGCGGGGGCGACGGTGCTCGACGGCCTCGTCCTCCCGGGCCTCGCCAACGCCCACAGCCACGCCTTCCATCGGCTGCTGCGGAGCCGGACCCACGGCGACGGCGGCACCTTCTGGACGTGGCGCGACGTCATGTACCGCGAGGCCGCCGCCCTCGACCCCGGCCGGATGCGAGCGGTCGCGCGCGCCGTCTACGCCGAGATGGTCCTCGCCGGGTACGCGGTGGTGGGCGAGTTCCATTACGTGCACCACCGCCCCGACGGCACCCCCTACGACGATCCCAACGCCCTGGGTCGGGCCGTGGCCGACGGGGCGCGGGACGCCGGGATCCGCCTGACCCTCCTCGACACCTGCTACCTGCACGGCGGCCTCGACGAGGGCGGGCACGTTCCCCCCACCGGGCCGCAAATGCGCTTCTCCGACGGTGACGCCGCGACGTGGGCGCGACGGGTCGATCGGCTCGGGGACGGTCCGATGGTCCGGATCGGCGCTGCGATCCACTCGGTGCGCGCCGTGGACCCCGCCGCGGCGGGGGAGGTGGCGGCGTGGGCACGCGCCCGGGGCGCGCCCCTCCACGCCCACGTCTCGGAGCAACCCGAGGAGAACCGCCGGTGCATGGCGATCTACGGGACGACACCCCTCGGGGTGCTCGCCGGCGCCGGCGCGCTCGACGACCGGTTCACGGCGGTCCACGCGACGCACCCCGGTGACGGCGACGTCGCCAGGCTGGCCGACGCCGGAGCCTCGGTGTGTCTCTGCCCCACCACCGAGCAGGATCTCGCCGACGGCATCGGACCGGGCGGCGCCTTCGCCGTGGCGGGCGTCCGACTCTGCCTCGGATCGGACTCCCACGCCGTCGTGGACCCCTTCGGCGAGATGCGGGCGGCGGAGATGCACGAGCGGCTGGCGACGGGACGCCGGGGCACGCACCCGCCGGACCGCCTCCTCGAGATGGCGACATCCGGCGGATACGAGGCACTCGGGTGGCCCGGCGGCGGCCGGATCGAGGTGGGAGCGCCGGCCGACCTCGTCGCGATCGCCACGGACTCGGTTCGCACGGCGGGCGCCGGGGAGGAGGGCCTGACTGCGGCCGCGGCCTTCGCGGCCACGGCGGCCGACGTGCGCACCGTCGTCGTCGGCGGCAGCGTGGTCGTCGAGGGCGGACGGCACCGTGCCGTCGACCCGGCCGCCGAGGTGGCCCGGCTCTCGGGGTAGTCGTTTCGGGCGACCGCGGAGCGGGTATGGACGGAGTACGCCACCACCGAGGACCGAACGAATGACCATCGCCGTGCTCACCGCGCCGCTCTTCGAGGACGTGGAGCTGTGGTACCCCTACTACCGGCTCATCGAGGCCGGGTACGACGTCGAGCTGGTCGGCGCCGACGCCGACACCGAGTACGCCGGCAAGCGGGGGACGACCGTCCGTTCCACCATGGCCGCTCGCGACGCCGACCCGTCGTCCTTCGACGCCGTCGTGATCCCGGGCGGGTATTCGCCCGACCACATGCGGCGTGTCCCCGAGATGGTCGACCTCGTCAAGCAGGTCGGGACGGCCGGCACGCCGACGGCGGCCATCTGCCATGGCCCATGGATGCTTGCGTCGGCCGGCCTCGCCTCGGGGCGCCGGATGACCTCCTTCCCCTCCATCCGCGACGACCTCGCCAACGCCGGAGCGACCTGGGTGGACGAGGAGGTCGTCGAAGACGGCCCCGTCATCACCTCCCGGAGCCCCGACGATCTGCCTGCCTTCATGCGCACCCTCCTCGAGCGACTGGGTGATCGGCGATGAACATCACGATCAGCCGCATCCGCGATCGGGTCGTCGAGGCCGTCAACGCGCGCGATCCCAGCCTGCTCGAGGGGATCGAGTTCCGTGAGCCGTTCGAGGACCGCCTCGTGCGCATCCAGGACCGTTGGCCCCGCCTCATGATGACCCGCGGGCACCTCGCCGGCGACCCGGTGGCCGTCACCTGGATCCCCGACACCGACGAGCGGTACGTGCGCACCGGCCATGTCGAGTTCGTCGACGACCCCGACGACGGCGTGCACGTGTCGGTCGTCGTCGGCGCGGACCCCGACCTGGTCACCGAGGCTCCCGCCGGGTCCCGCGTGGCCGAATGGGAGAGCACCAAGGAGATCGAAGGGGCCCGGGCCGACTGGGTCTGATCGAAGTCCGATTGAACCGAACGGGGTCCCGATGCGTATGCCCCTGTACAGAACCCGAAACGGAACTCTGTACAGACCCCGAAACGGAACGAGGCACCAAACCCATGCGGAGACTCACGATCCTCGTGGCCGCGTTCGCGCTGATCGCCGCCGCGTGCGGCGACGACGACGCCGCCACGACCACCACGACGACGAGCGAGACCACGACCACGACGACGGCCGAGACCACCACGACTGCGCCCCCCACGAGCCCCGCCGAGGTGGAGTTCGAGGCACAGGAGTCGGATGGTTCGTCGATCGTGGTGGCGTCGGTGACGCTGCCGGCGCCGGGTTTCATCGCGGTGCACGGCAACGCGGACGGGTCGCCTGGTCCGGTGGTGGGGAATTCGGATCTCCTGCCGGCG
>JAWVYO010000129.1:0-5840 GCA_033722675.1 Acidimicrobiia bacterium
CTCGCCGGCTCCGCCGACACGCCGGCGATGGACGTCGAGACGGAGCAGACCACCGTCGCCGGGCGCGACGGCATCTGTTACACGTTCGAACCGAACCAGCAGCTGACACCGGAGAGCGACGTCGAACGTGTCCGACAGTGCGTCGACGCCGAATTCGGCTTCACCCTGCTCATCGAGTCCCAGGAGGTCGGCGGCGAGATGGAGAACGTGATGACCCTCCTCGAGTTCGAGGAGCCCTCACCCGAGGACTTCGAGCCCACCGGCGAGGTCCAGTCCGTCCCGCAGTCGTGACGCTGCGGTCGATCTCGTTCGGTGAGGCCCTCATCGACGAGTTCGACGACCGACGCGTCGTCGCCGGGGCGCCGCTGCACGTGGCGGCGCACCTGGCGTCGCTGCACTGGGACTCCGCACTGGTGAGCCGGGTGGGCGACGACGCCGACGGCGCCCGGGTCCGCCGCACACTGCGGGACCACCACGTCGACGACCGATTCGTCGAGACGGACCCCGATCTGCCGACCGGCACCGTCACGGTGAACGTCGACGGCGAGGGGGTCCCCACCTTCACGATCGACCGACCGGTGGCCTGGGACGCCATCGTCGGGCCCGATCCGGTGCCGAATCACGACGCCGTGTGTTTCGGCACGCTGCCCATGCGGGACCCACGGGCCCGCGGAGCACTCGAGCGGCTGCTGGCCTCCTCCACCGGTCTGCGGGCCGGGGACGCCAACCTCCGCGATCCGCACTGGGACGGGGAGGCGATCGAACTCCTCGTCGGGTCGTCCGATCTGCTGAAGCTGTCGGACACCGAGCTCTCGACCGTCTCCGACCATCTGGACACCACCGGGGACCCCGGGGACCTGACGCTGCTGGGACCCGAGTGGGTCTGCGTCACGAGGGGTGCCGAAGGCGCCGAGCTCCACCATCGGTCCGGCGGGTCCTGGAGCGTTCCGGGCCACGCGGTCACGGTGGTCGACACCGTGGGTGCGGGAGACGCCTTCCTCGCCGGTCTCGTCGACGGCCTGGTGCGCAACGGCGATCCGGAGGCGACCCTCGTTGCCGCCTCGATGCTCGCTGCCACCGTGGTGGCGCGCCGGGGCGGACTCCCCGTGGAACCCGGCGGGGCCCCGGCGACGTCACAGTGACACAGCCCACCGAAGCAGGAACCACGCCATGAAGACCTTCACCGCCATCGCCGCCCTCGGGCTCCTCGTCGCCGCGTGCGGGACCGACGAAGGGGCAGGTGCGACGACCACCTCTCCCGATACGACGGTCCCGCCCACCACGACGACCTCCCAACCCGACCGCAGCGAACCTGGTCCCGCCTTCGTCGACGGGGTGACCTTCGTCTTCCTGGAGTCGGATCCGGTCCAGGTCCGAGCCACGATCTCGGGCACCCTGCCCACGCCGTGCCACGATCTCGTGGTCACCCGCGACGGCGACCGCGTCGACGTCTCGTCCCGGTTCGACCCGACCGAGGTCTGCGTCGAGGTCCTCGAACCCTTCGAGACGACCGTCGATCTCGGCTCGAAGGACGACGGCGCCCACACCCTGGAGGTGAACGGTGAGACCTACGACTACACGGTCGGTTCCGAGGCCGCCGACGACATGATCACCGGCCCCGCCTTCGTCGAGGACGTCGAGTTCGTGTTCCTGGAGTCCTATCCCGTCCAGGTGCGCGCGACGATCACCGGGAACGTGCCGACGCCCTGCCACACGGCCGAGGCGTCGGTCGCCGATCCGGTCGACGGCCGCATCGTCGTCGAGGTCACCTCGGCCGCGCCAGCCGACCAGATGTGCGCCCAGGTGCTCGAGCCCTTCGAACTGACCGTGGACGTCGGCGACTTCGAGACCGGCGACTACGCGGTCGTGATCGACGGGGTGGAGTACCCCTTCACGATCTGACCCGGCCGGGCGCGGCAGTCGGTACCGTTGCGCCACCATGTCGACGGGCGCCTTCA
This sequence comes from Acidimicrobiia bacterium, assembly GCA_033722675.1. Taxonomy (GTDB): domain Bacteria; phylum Actinomycetota; class Acidimicrobiia; order Spongiisociales; family UBA11373; genus DATHYU01. The sequence goes on from JAWVYO010000129.1 coordinate 1,959, forward strand.
CCTTCCTGTTCACCGACATCGAAGGCAGCACCCGGCGATGGGAGTCGCATCCCGACGCGATGCAGGATGCCCTCGAGCGCCACGACCGGATCACGGCCGAGGTCGTCGACGGCGCCGGCGGACACGTGTTCAAGCACACCGGCGACGGCGTGTGCGCCGTCTTCGAGTCGCCCAGCGTCGCCATGGCGGCGGCCGCCGATCTCCACCGGGCGCTCGCCGCCGAGACATGGGACCCGCTCGATGACCTCCGCGTGCGGTCGGCCGTGCACACCGGGGAGGCCGACCGTCGCGGCGACGACTTCTTCGGAGCGACGCTCAGCCGGGTCGCCCGCCTCATGGACGCCGCCCACGGCGGCCAGATCGTCGTGTCCGAGGCGGCGGCCGCCATCGGGCGCAGCGGTCTCGGCAGCGGACAGGGGCTCGTCGATCTCGGCGAACACCGGTTCAAGGACCTCGGACGAGCCGAGCGGGTCTACCAACTCTCCGATCGGGACCTGCCCCAGGACTTCCCGGCACTTCGTTCGCTCGAAGCCTTCCCCAACAACCTGCCGGCGCAGCTGACGGCTTTCATCGGTCGCCACGACGAGCTGTCCGAGGTCGTCGGCCTGATCGACGAGAGCAGGCTCGTCACCCTCGCCGGCGTCGGCGGGGTCGGCAAGACCCGTCTCGCCATCCAGGCTGCCGCCGAGACGATCGACCGGTTCCACGACGGCGCGTGGTTCGTGGAACTCGCTCCGGTGTCCGACCCGGGCATGATCGTGCGCGAGGCGGCCGAGGCCCTCGACGTGCCCGAGGAGGCCGAGCGACCCCTCCGGGAGGTGCTGTTCGAGTACCTCGCCGACCGCGAGCTGCTGCTCGTCCTCGACAACTGCGAGCACGTCATCGAGGAGGTGGCGTCCTTCGCCGAGGACGCGCTCAGGACGGCGCCGGGCCTCCGGGTGCTGGCCACGTCCCGAGAGGGCCTGATGATCGGCGGCGAACGGCTGTGGAGGGTCCCGTCGCTGCGTTCCGGCGACGACGCCGTCGAGCTGTTCGCCGAACGGGCCCGTCACGTGCGGCCGGGATTCGATCTCGACGACGAGAACCGGGCCACCATCGCCGCCATCTGCTCACGTCTCGACGGCATCCCGCTGGCCATCGAACTCGCCACCGCCCGCCTCAAGGTGTTCGCACCTGCCCAGATCGCCGAGCGACTCGACGATCGATTCCGCCTGCTGACCGGTGGCAGCAGGACGGCGCTCCCCCGGCAGCGGACGCTCCAGGCGACCATGGACTGGTCGTACGACCTTCTCTCCGACGACGAGAAGGCGCTCTTGCGCCGGCTGGCGGTGTTCTACGGAGGATTCTCCTTCGAGGCCGTCGAGGAGGTCGCCGGCGACGACAGCGTCGACCGGTACGAGATCGTCGACCTCCTCACCCGACTCGTCGACGCCTCCCTGGTGACGGTCGACGACGGACCGGACACCCGGTACCGCCTCCTGGAGACCGTTCGCCAGTACGCCCAGGACCGCCTCGCGCAAGCCGAAGAGGGTGACGCCGTCCGGCGGCGCCACGCCGAATGGGCGCGCTCGGTCGCCGTCCAGGTCGAAGACGCGTTGCTCGGGAGCGAGTACGAGGTCTGGTCCCGGCGCCTGGAGGCCGATCACGACAACTTCCGGGCGGCCATGACGTGGGCGCTGGAGTCGGGAAACGACGAGCTCGCCCTCGCGATCGCCTCCGGCCTCGGCCGGCTGTGGTTCTTCCACAGCCATCTCGCCGAAGGCTCGCGGTGGCTCGAGCGGGCGCTCGAAGCCGCTCCCGACGCCCCCACCCGGGATCGGGTCGAGGCCCTCGCATGGCTCGGCTCGTTCTATCTGCACCGCGGCATGGAGCGCGCCCACGACGTCATCCGCCAGGCCGCCGAAGCCGCCCACTCGAACGGCGATCGCGCGCTCATCGCCCGGACCGCCGTCTCCACCGGCAACTCGCACCTCATCCGGGGCCTGTTGCGGGAGGCGCGCGAGCAGTACGAGATCGCCGTCACCTGGGCTCGTGAGGTCCGCGACGACTACCTCTCGGTCCCCCTCGTGAACCTCGTCGTCGTGCACGCCTGGGCCGGACGGTTCTCGGAGGCCCGCTCGACGCTCGACGAACTCCTCGATCGGGCGGCGTCGACGGGGAACACGGAGATGGAGGGATGGGCCCTCACCAGCCAGGGCGTCCTGGCCGAGCAGTCGGGGGATGTCCCCGGCATGGAGGCCGCGTTCACCGCCGCCGTCCCGGTCCTCAAGGAGGCCGGTCAGCGGGTGGTCGAGGCGTGGGCGATGTACGGCCTTGCCGAGGTGGCACGCCGTCGCGGGGATCTCGAGCGCGCTGGCGAGCTGTGGGAACGGGGACGGGCCATCAGCAAGGAGATCGGTGCGAACAGCGACCATCTCTTCATGCACCGGTCGCGACTGCGCCTGGCCCGCGACTCGGGAGATCACGACGCGCTGGCCGTGGCGCTGTCGGAGATGGCGGCATGGATCCGGAAGGATCGCGGGCTCCACCTCATCGCCTGGTCCGGTGGCGAACTGGTGCCGATGGTCGCCGATCGCGACCCGGCGAGGGCCCTCGAACTCGTCGGGATGACCCGGGCCATGCAGGAACGGTCTGGATGCGCCCTCGCCGTCGACGTCGAGGCGGCGTTCGCCGACGCCGAGGCGGCGGCCCTCGCTGCGCTCGACGATCGAACCGCTGCCGAGGCGAGGTCAGCGGGAGCCGACCTCGACGTCGACGCAGCCGCCGATCTCCTCGAGAAGGTCGCCGACACGCTTCGGTGACGCGACGACGGGATCAAGGCCTGATCCAGGTCCCCGTCAGGTTGGCTCCGGGCCCGCTCCCGGCGATGCGCACGTCCTCGCGCTCGAGGCCGGCGGCTTCGAGTTCCTCGAGCTCCTGCTCCGACACGGCCCACGGCGGTCCGGTCGGGATGACGTGGTGGGGGCGGAGCGCCGTGACGAGCAGCAGGCGCCGCCCGACGAGACTCGCCACGGCGTCGAGTGTCTCGGCGCGCAGGGCCGGCGGCAGCGACTGGATGGTGCGCACCTCCACCACGAGGTCGAAGGCACGCTCCCATTCGGGTGGCAGGTCGAAGAGGTCGGCCACCCGCCAGTCCACCTCGTCGCCGAAGCGGTCCCGGCACCAGGCGATCGCCTCCGGCGAGATGTCGAAGGCCGTCGTGTCCCACCCCGCGGCCGCCAGGGCGGCGGCGTCGTCGCCGAGGCCGCAGCCCACGACGACGGCCCGCCCCGGGTCGGGTTCGGCGGAGAGAAACTCCTCGACGGCCGGGCAGGGCCCCATCCGGGCCCACGGCACGCCGGACGGATCGCGCTGCGCGTCGTCGTAGAGCGGGTCGAACCAGGCGGTCGCCTCGCGCTTCGTCCGGTCGTCCGTCATGTCGCTGGTTCCCTCCCGGCGTGGTCGGCCTATACTCGCGCCGCTTCCACTTTGGCCACGGCGCCGTGGGTGCGTCACCGATCGGAGTATCCTCCACCGGTCCCGCCCCCATCGTCTAGCGGCCTAGGACGCTGGCCTTTCAAGCCGGTAACACGGGTTCGAATCCCGTTGGGGGCGCGCCACGGGGGCGTGGTGAAGTCTGGAGTTCACGCCGGCCTGTCAAGCCGGAGGTCGCGGGTTCAAATCCCGTCGTCCCCGCCACAGGGGCCTCTTCGGAGGCCCCTTCGGTCAGGTAGCTCAGTTGGTAGAGCGCCGGTCTGAAAAACCGGAGGTCGGCGGTTCGACCCCGCCCCTGACCACCATCTCCTCACCGGCGTACCCGCCGTCCCGTGAAGTAGCTGACGATGAACAGCACCAGGGCGATGATGAGGAGCCACCGAAGCGCCTCCACGAAGAGCCCGAGTC
>JAWVYO010000130.1:0-5829 GCA_033722675.1 Acidimicrobiia bacterium
AGCGTCCGCAGGAACTGCTCCCGGTCCTCGGCACGGGCGGCATCGAGCTGGTCACCGGTGAGCTCACGAAATCGCGCCGAAGCCCGTTCGTCGTCGGGGTGGGCGTCGTAGTCGAGCCGGGCGGCGGCGGGATCGTCCTCGTCGGCACCGACGCCGTCCACGATGTCGCGGGCCAGCCGCACGATGCGACGCTCCCTCGGATCGAGGCGGACCGCGATGCCCGAACGGGTCCGGCGGAAGCTCACGGCCGCTCCAGGGTCGCCCACAGGCCGTGGTGGTGGAGCCGGTGGCAGTCGAGCTCGGCCTTCTCGAGGGGACCGCTCGACACGACGGACCGACCGTCGTGGTGGACCTCCAGCATGAGCTTCGTCGCCTTCGCCTCGTCGTATCCGAACAGCTTCCGGAACACCCAGACGACGTAGCTCATCAGGTTGACCGGATCGTTCCAGACGACGACGTTCCACGGACGTGCGACGTCGAGGTCCTCGTCGAGGTCCGGGAGGTCGACCCGGTCGGGCGCCGTGGTCATCGCTGCTGCTGTCGCGCCCGGGACTCGAGGCGCTGGGCGTTGAGCCAGTCCTCGAAGTCCTGGCGGGACACCCGCCACTCCCGGCCCATCTTCACGGCCGGCAGCTCGCCGGATCGGAGGACACGCGTGACCACGAAGGTGGACACGTCCATGTACTCGCAGATGTCGGCCACGGACAGCCATTCCTTGCCGACGTCGACGGTGATCCGCTCCATGGGCTCAGGGTATGGGATCCCCCGGGACGGCGGCAAGATCGCCCGTAGACTCCCCGCCCATGGCGAAGAACAAGAAGCGCCGCCGGAACCGCAACGACCCGCGGCGCAAGGAGATCCAGCGACAGCGGGAGGAGGCTCGCCGACGCGTCGCCGAACAGCGCCGCAAGGAGCGCGAAGCCGAGGAGCAGCGGGCACGCCGGTTCGCCCTCCTCCGCCGTTTCGGCCTGCCCGTCCTCGCGGGCCTCGGTGTGTTCACGATCGCGCTCGTCCTGTTCCGGCCGGCTCCCGAGCTGCCCGGCGTCCAGCGGCCGCCGCTGCAGGAGCCCGTGGAGCTCGCCGCCGGGGCGTCGGGCGAGTACGACTCGGCGACGCCGACGAGCGGCGCCTACCTGCCGGGGGACCCGATCTGCGGCGCCTTCGAGGACGAGATCTCGCCGGAGCAGGCGGTCACGGCGCTCTATCACGGCGCCGTCGTGCTGTGGCACCGCCCGGGTCTCCCCGAATCCGAGCTGGCCGAGCTCGCCGGGTTCGTCGACGAGTTCCCCGCCACCCTCGTCGTCAGCCCGAACGACGCCGTCGCCGAGCCGATCGTGGCCACCGCCTGGGGGCGGCTGCGCGCCTACGACGGCGCCGACGCGGACGTGCGGGAGTTCGTGCAGATCTATCGCGACCGGGGGCCGGGCGAGGCGACCTGCCCCACCGGCTGACGCCTACGGCAGGAGGCCGACGGGATACTCCCGGACGTTGATCTGGGAGCCGTCCCGAGCCGACTCCTCGAAGACGACGAGCGACCCGACCTGGGCCCACGGCACGTCGTAGGGGATCGTGATCGCGAAGTGCCCCCGGCACCCGGTGCCGCACGATGCGGTGGTGAAGCCGTCGAACAGCACGAGGCCCTCGGCGTCGGCGAGCACGACCCGCACCGTCGCCTCGAACACGTTGGCCGTGCCCGACACGCGGGCGGGGTTGCCGGCGAACCCGCCGAAGGTGGGCGACTCCACGAGGATCGCCGGGAGCAGGTCGCCGCCGACGTCCGATCGGTCGGCGTGGGCGGGGATCGCAACGCCCTCCCCGCCGAACACGGTGGTCGGCACGCCGTCGACGAGGAAGCGGACGTCGGTGATCCCGTCGATCCGCGTGAGCGTGTAGATCACCTGCGCGATGCGCCCCCGCACCGAGACCGAGCCTCCCCCGCCGAGGAACTCCCCGGACAGGTCGACCGTGGCGGTGCCGCCTGCGACGGCGACGCCCCGAAGCGCGGTGGCGGTCGGGACGGCGGTCGACACGCCCATGCCCCGCTCCGCACCGGTCGGTCCGCCCAGGAGCGCCCGCAGCGCCTCGGAGGCGATCGCGCCCGCCGAGCCGTCGGCGGCGCCGATCTCACGGGCGACGGGCACGAGGTGCGGGCCGCCGGAGCCGTCGAGGAAGAAGTACACGCCCGCCTCGAGGGTGGACACGCCCTTTCGGGTGCCGTCGGAGGTCGCCGGCCCGGTGGCGGCGACGACGCCGCCGGAGCGATAGGGAGCGACGTGGGGAGCGAGGGGGCTGGAGGGGTCGACGAGATCGGCCACCCGGGCGAAGGACAGCGGCACGGCCAGGAGCCCGACGTGGCCGGGCAGGCCGGCGGCCGTGTCCACGAAGGCGACGACACCGTCGTTGCCGACCACCAGGTTCGCGACGGCCGCGTCCAGCGGCGAACAGCAGTACCCGGACCCGATGGCGGCGGCCACCTCGTCGACGACGATACGGGCGAGGGCGTGGGTGTCGATGCCGAGATCGGCGGCGTCCACGGCCTGGCCGGTCCGCACGTCGAAGGTGAGGGCCCTGGTCAGGACGATCGGCGTGGAGGACGTGGTCTCGAGGACCGAGTCGATCCGGATGGAGACGACGTCGTCGGTGAGCGTCACGACGTCGAAGCCGAGGTCGGCCGAGGTCACCTCGGGGTCGACGATCGTCCCGGTCGCCGTGTCGACGCGTCCCGCGAGCAGATCGTCGACGGCACGCTGCAACGTGGTGTTGATGGTGGCGGTGACCTCCGAGGACCCCACGTCGCTCACGACGGGCCTGTCGATGGTCACGCCGCTGCCCGACGTGGTGGACGTGCCGACCGATCCCGACGCGGTCGTGGTCGGATCGGGTGTGGTGGCCGCCGGCGTGGACTGCGTCGACTGATCACTCGAGGACGTGCCGCCGGAACCGCCCGCCACGACGACACCGCCGCCGGAGGACGTGGAACCCGACGACGTCGAGCCCGACGACGTCGACCCGGAGGTCCCGCCCGACCCTGAGGCCGTCGACCCCGACGAGGTCGTCCCGGAGGTCCCGCCCGCCACGGTCACGCCGCCGCTGGACGTCCCGCCGTACCCGGAGCCGGCGCCGTCGGAGCCTCCCTCGCCGGACACGATCGCGCCACCGTCCGAGCCGGACGAGCCGCCCGTCGGCGGGGATCCGTATCCGCCCGTGCCGCCCGCCACGCCGGTGCCCGATCCTGCGTAGCCACCGGCCGTCCCGCCGCCGGTGCCGGTCCCGTCGTCCGTCCCGCCCGAGGCGACGGATCCACCGGTTCCGAGGATCTTGCCGAGTCCCGAGGTGATGGCCCCTGCGATGCGCTGCGAGCCCAGGAGCGTGGGATCGCTCGTCTCCACGGGCGTCTCGCCGAGAAGGATCTCGCGCAGCGACGGGAACCCGTCGGGCGCGACCGCGTAGGGCAGGGTGTCCTCGGTCGTGGTTCCGCCGCCGCTGCACGCGCTGACCACCAAGAGCAGCACGGCGGCGACAGAGGCCCACGAACGGCTACTGCGAGTGGCGGGCATGGGGGTCACTATACGGCACGTGGTCGATCCATGCACGCGAAGTGTCAACACGCATCCGAAGCGTCGTTACTACTCAGCGTGTAGTTCGGTCTCCCACGAACCCCGCAGCCGGCGTCACGGCCACCGCGAGCGCCACCACCAGCGCCCGAAGCCGGTCGAGGCCGTCGGTCGCCGAGGCATCGTCCAGCAGCCGGCCCACCGCACCGAGCAGGGCGTCGAAGGGCGTGTCCTCGGTCTCGCACGCTCGCCGGGCGAGCTCCACGCCCTGGGCCGGGTCGCCCCCTCCGAAGATCGCGCCGATGGCGGCGTGGAGGTTGGACGCCACCCGTCGCAGTTCGAGCGGAGGACGGAAGGCGACGCCCCGGCCGAGCGGGGATCGATCCCGCCCCTCGAGGATCCGTCGCAGGTTGCCGCCGAAGACCGCCTCGAGGGCGTGACCGGCGAGACCGGCCTGCACCGCCGACCGCGTGGTGATCGTCGCCGACATCGTCGGCCAGCCGTAGGGGGCGTCGCTGGCGTAGAGGATCTGCGAGGCGTCCACCCACGAGAACAGCGCAGCGTGATCGGCGGGGTTCCACCACGCCGTGTCGAACACGAGCCCGCTCCGGCCCGCCGAGGCCGCCGCCACCCATCCGAGGTCGCTGATGGCGGCGTGCGCCAGCACGATCGTGAGCCCGGGGCGGGCGTCCAGGTGGTCGAGGATCACGCGGCCCAGTGGCGGCATCGCCCGGCCGGCATGGACGAGGACCGGCACGCGGCGCTCGGCGGCGACGTCGAGCACGGCGTGGACACCCGGGTCCCCGAACCCGAACCCGTCCGATCGAGGATGGAGCTTCACACCCCGGTGCCCGGCGTCGAGCCACCTCCGCGCGGCGTCGGCGGCGTCGGCGCGGTTCGGGTCGACCCTGAGGAACGGGACGAGTCGGCCATCCGACGCGGTCGCCTCGGCGAGCACGCGCCCGTTCGCCGCCTCGTAGCCGTCGGGATCGGCGCTCGAGCAGACGACCGCCGCCTCGTGCCCGGCCGTCGCCAGTCCCTCCAGGAGCTCGACGGCGGTGAGCGTCCGTCCGTCGGGATCGGTGGCGCCTGTGTGCGTGTGGGCGTCCCAGACACGAACCGACGGGGGGAGCAGCGCCGACGCCGACCGGGCCCAGGCCCCGAGGAGGTCCTCCATGGGCCGAGCCTAGGACCGGGAAACCCCTCAAGACCCACCGGCCCGGGACCGATGAAATCACATGCATGGGATTGGTGCGGTCCCCGACGAGACGATCGTGCGCATCGCCGTCTTCCGGCGATGGCCGCAGGGCGCGCCGCTCGTGCTCGGTGTCGCCCTCGCGACGCTCATCGCCGGCCTCGACCTGCTGACCGGCCCCGACGTCTCCATGTCGATGCTCTACGTGCTCGCCGTGATGGCCGTCACCTGGGCGGGAACCCGGCGCCACGGGATCCTGGTCGCCGTGCTGGCCGCCACCGAGTCGCTCGGCGCCCGGGCGCTGCGGGCCGACCGTGCGATACCCCGCATCGAAGACGTGTCGAACGTCGCCACGATGCTCGTGGTCCTCCTCCTCGTCACCGCCCTCCTCGGATCCCTCCGACGCGCCCTGGTCGCCCAGCGACGCCTCGCCACGGTCGACCCGCTCACGGGCGCGATGAACCGGCGCTCCTTCGGGATCGCCGCCGAACGGGAACGGCTCCGCGCCGCCCGGGAGGGCCGCCCGCTCACCGTCGCGTACATCGACCTCGACGGCTTCAAGGCGATCAACGACCGCCTCGGCCACGGCGTCGGCGACGACCTGCTCACCGAGTTCGCCGGGCTCGTCCAGGACACGATCCGACGCACCGATCTCTTCGCCCGCATCGGTGGTGACGAGTTCGCCGTCCTGCTGCCGGAGACCGATGCCGCCCAGGCGTCGACGGTCGTCGAGCGGCTGCGCGGCACCGTCGTCGAGCGCCGCCTGGCCGATGGCGCGCTGACGATCTCGGTCGGCGTGGCCACCTATCGGTTCCCACCCGAGCACGTCGATGCGATGCTTGCGGCGGCGGACGACCTCATGTACCGCGCCAAGCGCCGCGGCGGGAATCGCATGGTCGGAGCCGTCGTGCCGGACCCGTGGCTGCGGTGGGCCGACCGCGTGCTGCTCCCCGACGACGCCCTCGCCCGGATGGGCTGAACGCGAAATCCTCCTCTCACGAGGGTCTTGAGCCCCCGGTCCCGTCGTTGATATCCAGACGCCGGGACACGAACGAGGGGGAACGGTGGACCCACTCCAGC
>JAWVYO010000131.1:0-5770 GCA_033722675.1 Acidimicrobiia bacterium
GCGCCGCGATCGCCGAGGATCGGGACGCCGGGCGGGTCCCGCTCATCGTCACCACCGTGCTCGGCACCACCGGGACCGCCGCCGTCGACCCCATCGACGCCGTCTCGGTCATCGCCGCCGAGGAGGGGCTGTGGCACCACGTGGACGCCGCGTACGCCGGGTCGGCCATGATCTGCCCGGAACTGCGGCACCTGCAGGCCGGGGCTGGGTCCGCCGACAGCTACACGTTCAATCCGCACAAGTGGATGTTCACGAACTTCGACTGCAACGTCCTGTACGTGGCCGACCGCGCCTCGCTGATCGACGCCATGTCGATCACGCCGCCCTATCTGCGCAACGCCGCCTCGGAGTCCGGCGAGGTCATCGACTACCGGGACTGGCAGGTCCCCCTCGGCCGCCGGTTCCGCGCCCTCAAGGTGTGGTGGGTGCTGCGGAGCTACGGAGCGGAGGGCATCCGCCACCATCTCCGCGAGCACATGCGGCTCGCCGCCGACGTCGGCCGGCGGATCGAGGACCATCCCCGCCTGCAGCTGGTCGCCCCCGTGTCCTTCGGCCTCGTGAGCTTCCGCCACCGCGACGGGAACGCCGTCACCGACGCCCTCGTCCGGGCGATCGACGCGCACCCGACCGTTCACCTGACGGCCTCGTCGCTCGGCGCCGACCGCTACCTCCGGATCTCGATCGGCTCGACGTGGACCACGGCCGACGACGTCGACCGGCTGTGGCGGATCATCGACGCCTCCGCCTAGATCAGCACCCGACCGATCACCGGCGAGACGACCACGTGGAAGAGGACGGCTCCGGTGTAGAAACCGCCGAGGTACGCCATCGACGAGCCGGTCCCCTGGGCGGCGAGCACGTGCTGACGGAAGGGGCATCCGTTGGCGAGGATCGACACGTATCCGACGCCGAAGCCGCCCGCCACCACCATGAGCAGGATCCGCACGGTGGGCCGGCCGAACTCGGGCACCGCGACTCCGCCGAGGGCGGCGAAGACGGGGAACAGCACCCACGCCACGAGCACGAAGGCGACGAGCCCCTTCAGCAGGAAGGTGTCGCGCACGAGGATCCAGTCCCGGATCCCCCCGACGAAGCACATGCGGGACCGCTGTCCGACGAAGCCGATGACGACACCGACCACGAGGCTGGCGACGGCGGCGACGGTCACGACAACGCCTTCCGGCGGAGCCACACGGTGGCGAGGACGATCCCGCCGATCATGGCGGCAAAGCCCGCCGCCCCCGACAGGTCCCCCGCGGCGGTGCGCAGGGCGAGACGGGTGGAGCACCCGGCGGCCAGCAGCCCGAGGTTCATGACGGCGACGCCGTGCACGAAGCTGCGAACCGTCGTCCGGCTGGGACGGAACCGCCACTCGCCCGAGACGACGGCCGCCACCCATGCTCCGATGAGCACGCCGACGACGGTGAGGACGGGGAACACCAGCGAGACGGGGGCGACCGACAGGCCCGCGTCGGCGACCGCGTTCACTGCGGAGTTCACCAGGTCGCGGCCGTGGCACACCATGCAGATCCCGTAGGCGTCGGGGGGCCGCACCTCGAAGAAGACGCCCGCCGCCACCGCGGCGACGGCCATCACGACCCCCGCCTGCAGGCCGGTCACCCGCAGCCGGGACCGCCGGGCCGTACGGGTGTCGCTCACGACCGCGCCCGACGACGCCGGCGCCCCGGCCATGCGTCGGTCCTCGCCACGTAGCGGTGCACCTCGTCGACTTCGACGGAGGCGGCCTCCAGAACCCCGAGCGCCTCGTCCGTTCGGTCGAACCGGAGCCGCAGCGCCACCCCACAGTTGGGGCTCAGCTCCTTGGGGCCGGGCACGAGCTCGACGGCGAACCCGGCGTCGCCGAGCACCTTCTCGGCCCGTACCGCGTGGTGGGAGGCGAAGAACGTGAGCAGACCGTCGAGCGTCACGCCGCCTCCCGTGCCCAGGCCGCGATCTCGCCCAGGGCCTCGACGGTGCAGTCGATCTCGTCGGCAGTCGTGAAGCACGACAGGCCGAAGCGGACCGACCCCTGGGGGAACGTCCCGATCGTGCGGTGGGCACCCGGAGCGCAGTGCAGGCCCGTCCGGCACATGATGTCGAACTCCCGGTCGAGCAGGGTCCCGACCTCCGACGGCACGAGACCCCGCACCGCCACCGACAGGACGCCGCATCGGTCGGCCACGTCGTCGGGACCGTGGACATCGACACCGTCCACGCCGGCGACGCCGTCGAGGAACCGGGCCACGAGGGAGCGTTCGTGGGCGGCGACGTCCTCGACGGTGCGATCGAGCAGGTACCGGACGCCGGCGTCGAGCCCGACGAGCCCGGCGGTGTTGACCGTGCCGCTCTCGTGGGCGTCGGGGAGGAAGTCGGGCTGGATCTCCAGGTCCGACCGGCTGCCCGTGCCGCCGCGCAGCACCGGCTCGAGGTCGACGGCGGGGGCGATGAACAGCCCGCCCGTGCCCGTGGGGCCGAGGAGCGCCTTGTGACCCGTGAAGGCGAGCAGGTCGACGCCGAGCGCCTCCACGTCGATCGGCAGCGACCCGGCCGTCTGCGAGGCATCGACGAGATACGGGATCCCCCGGCGGCGCGCCATCGCGGCGATCTCGCCGATCGGGAGAACCGCCCCCGTCACGTTGGAGCCGTGGAGCGTGACGATCAGCCGTGTCTCGGGGCGCACCGCCGCCTCGATCGTCGCGGCGTCGAGGGAGCCGTCGCGCCGGCACGCCACCACCGTGACGTCGACACCCGTGGTCTCCAGGTGCCGCAGCGGCCGCATGACCGAGTTGTGCTCGACGCTCGACGTGACCACGTGGTCGCCCGGGCGAACGATGCCGTGGATGCCGAGGTTGAGCGCCTCCGTGGCGTTCTTCCCGAAGACGATACGTCCCGGGTCGGAGGCCCCGAGGAGCCGGGCCACCGACGCGCGGGCGTCCTCGACGATCCGGGCTGCGGCGACGGACATGCGGTGGCCCGACCGCCCCGGATTGCCGCCGCCCTCGCCGAAGTAGCGGCCGATGGCCTCGCGCACGGCGGGCGGCTTCGGCCAGGACGTGGCGGCGTTGTCGAGGTAGATCATGCGGCGCTCCGGGCGAGCAGACGCTCGTCGTTGAGCACCTCCGGCCGCAGCTGTGCGGTGTTGAGGAGGTTGGCGCACTGACCCGCGCCGAGGGCGTTGCGGCCCTCGAAGTCGAGGTAGACGGCCTCGACGTCGGGGAAGCCCGTCGTGAAGGTGGCGATGAGCCCCTGGAGCACGCGTCGCATCGCCTCGGGGTGGTCGAGGGCGTAGGAGCGCAGCGAGGGACGGTAGGTGAACTCGAGCCGCAGGAGCCCGTTGGGTTCGAGGATGACGTCGAGGGCTTCGATGTCATCGGGGAGCCCGGTGAGCGCCGGATCGTCCGGGCCCTCCAGGTAGGCGTCGAGCACGTCGGCGGGAGCGACGAGGCCCACCGGGCGGGCGACGAGCATGTCGCGTCCCTCGTCGTAGAAGTAGAGGAGACGACCGCTGGAGTTCGTCTCCAGCGGCTCACCGGCCACGGTGACGCGTGCCTCGTCGACGCCCGGCCACGTCGACACCGACTGCAGCATCGCCTCCCGGGCCAGGGTGTCGGCGGCGGCGAACTCACGGGAGAGGTCGACGGTCAGCACCCCGTCGACGAGCGAGGTCGCGGCGGTGGTACCCGGCGGGAAGGGATCGTCCAGCCCGGTGCCCGGTGCGGGGCCGTCGAGCAGCATGGCCATGAGCCGGCCGGGATCGGTCTCGCTGCGGGGCACCGTCCGGGACACCGGGACGAGGTCGTCGCCGTCGCTGAAGAACAGGGTCACGGTGGGCCGGTTGAGGAAGGGGAGCCACCGCACGAGCACGCTGTCGGACCCCTCCACCGTGATGCTGCGTGCGGCGAGACCGGCGAGGATCGCCGCGACGACGAGCGCCGTCGTCCGCCAGGTCCGGCGACGGTCCGCCGGTGCGGCGGTGGATCGCGTGTCCGTCGTGGGCGCCCCCTGCTCGACCCATCGAGCGTATCCGTGGGCCCCCGGCGGGCGGTCGGGCCGAAGGGCCCAATCGAAGTGGACGGGTGTCAGTCGTCGAGGCGGGCGAGCCGGCGCCGGATCCAGGGCCGGTAGAGGAGTCGCCACTTCGCCACGTAGGCGGTGTAGCGGGGCGAGCGGTACATCCGCCGGACGGTCATCGATTCGTTCTCAGACCGGAGTGCGGCCACCGCGTCGTCGACTTCGTCGCCGTGCTGGGCCAGCTGCTTCGGGTAGATCTCCGTGACGGCGTGCTCCCACACGGCCAGGTCGTCGCGGTTCACCTCCTCGAGCATCGCCCGGGTCCGGGGGTCGGCGAGGAGCCGACGCTTGATGTCGTTGCTCGGCGCCACCCACTTGGAGGCGTACCGCACGTCCGGCACGCCGAGCATCCGCTGCATGAGCACGAGCGACTCGTCGAAGCGGTCCTGCCGCCCCACGAACGACATCCGATCCAGGACGGCGATGCCGTCGTCCGCAGCGGCGTCGGGGCCGGCCAGATGTCGGGTCATCCGGTCCCGGACCGCGTCGTGGGTGATCCACTCGTCGAAGGGGAGGTCGACGTGGCCCCGCTGGATGTCGTACTGGTAGTGGGAGGCGGTTCGGGCGAGCGGCTCGCGGAGGAAGGTCATGTACCTGAGGTCGGGGATCGCCTCGTCCAGGTCGGAGTAGGCCCGCAGTGCATGGCCGAGCAGGCTCTCGAGACGCGGGTAGAGGCGCCGCATCCGGCGGTACTCGTCGGCTCCGAACACGGCCTCGTCGGGCACGGTGAGCACGTCGCAGTGCCGCGCTCCGTGGGAGTGCTTGAAGACCGAGGCGAGCGTGGTGCCCGCGGTCTTGTGGATGTGGACGACGGCGATGGTCACCCGAGGGATATCGGTCCGGCGACACCCGGGGTTGAGCCGGGAACCCGACGGGCCGCCGTTACCCTTCGCGCCACCGCGATCCCCGAGGACCACCCATGGCCCGCACATTGACCGTCGTCGCGCTCGCACTCGCCCTCGTGGCGGGTGCCTGCGGCGACGACGACGCCACCGAGACGACCACGACCACCACCGCCACCGCCACCACCGCGACGGACGGCGACGAGACCACCACGACCGGCGGTGAGATGACGACCACCACCGGCGACATGGCCACGACCGGCGACAGCGACCTCGATGCGCTGCTGGCCACCTTCGCCGAGACCCCGCTGCGCCTCACCTACGAGGTGGGCATCGGCGGCGACGCCCAGACGATCATCCTGTCGCAGGATCCCACGGCCGACCCGCCCGTCGAGGCCATCGAGTTGCCCGACGAGGGAGCCCGCATCATCACGTCGTCCGACGGCATGATCATCTGCGACCCCTCGGGCGGCTGCTTCCAGGCGCCCGGCTCGATGGGCGATCTCGGGGGTCAGGGCCTCACCGCCGGCTTCCTCGGTCCGGCGCTCGGCGGCTACCTCGGTCTCGCCGGCTCCGCCGACACGCCGGCGATGGACGTCGAGACGGAGCAGACCACCGTCGCCGGGCGCGACGGCATCTGTTACACGTTCGAACCGAACCAGCAGCTGACGCCGGAGAGCGACGTCGAACGTGTCCGACAGTGCGTCGACGCCGAACTCGGCTTCACCCTGCTCATCGAGTCCCAGGAGGTCGGCGGCGAGATGGAGAACGTGATGACCCTCCTCGAGTTCGAGGAGCCCTCACCCGAGGACTTCGAGCCCACCGGCGAGGTCCAGTCCGTCCCGCAGTCGTGACGC
>JAWVYO010000132.1:0-5665 GCA_033722675.1 Acidimicrobiia bacterium
CAGGCCGACGTCCTCCTCGACCTCCTCACCGACCGGCGCGACCGCACCGGTCCTCGGGGCACCGTCGAACTCACGGTGGGCCTCGAGACCCTGGCCGGTCTCGACGAGGACGCAGGCGATCTGAACGGCTACGGACCCGTCCTCGCCGACATCGCCCGTCAGGTGGCCGACCGGCAGCGAACCGCCGAGTGGCGGTTCCGGGTGGTCGACGGCGACGGCTGCCTCCACGACGCCGGCGCCACCCGCCGGCGTCCCACCGCCGATCAGGCGCGTTGGGTCGAGGCCCGGGATCGCCGCTGCGTGTTCCCGGGGTGCCGGATGCCCGCCCGCCATGCCGATCTCGACCACATCCGGCCGCACGCCGAGCACGGTCCCACCTGTCCCTGCAACCTCGCCGCGCTCTGCCGCTACCACCACACCGGTCGCCATCGCTTCGGATGGACCTATCGCCACTCCGGCGGCGGCGTCTTCGAATGGACGAGCCCCCTGGGCCGTGCACACGTCACGAGCGGCCGCTCCCCCTGATCCACCGGGAAGCACCGGGCGCCCTCCGTACCATCGACCCCATGCAGACCCGCCGACTCACCGACACGCTGTGGGAGATCCCGCCCAGCGGGGGCATGCGCGTGCCCGGACGGCTCTTTGCCTCCCAGGCCCTCATGCTGAAGGCGTCGGAGGACCGCGCCCTCGACCAGGTCGCCAACGTGGCCCATCTGCCCGGGATCGTCGGAGCCTCCATGGCGATGCCCGACATCCATTGGGGCTACGGGTTCCCGATCGGCGGCGTGGCCGCCACCGACGTCGACGAGGGCGGGGTGGTGTCCCCCGGCGGCGTCGGCTTCGACATCTGCTGCGGCGTCCGTCTGATCCGCTCGAACCTCACCGAGGCCGAGTTCGACCGGCACCGCGACGGGATCATGGCCCAGTTGGACGACCGCATCCCCCGCGGCCTGGGCCGGGGGTCGATCGCCTCGTCCCGCGTCGTGGAGGACGTGCTGGAACGGGGTGCCGCCGCCGTCCTCGACGCCGGGTACGGGGAGCCCGGCGACCTGGAGCGCTGCGAGGAGCAGGGCACCTCCGACGGTGCCGAGCCCGACCTGTTGAGCGCCCGCGCCATCGAACGCGGGTCGAGCCAGCTGGGGTCCCTCGGCGCCGGCAACCACTTCCTCGAGGTCCAGGTCGTCGATCGGATAGATGACCCCGAGGCAGCCTCGGCCTTCGGCCTCGCCGAGGGCCGCGTCGTCGTGATGATCCACTGCGGCAGCCGGGGCCTCGGCCACCAGACGTGCACCGACCAGCTGGACGTCATGGGGAAGGCCATGCGCCGCCACCGCATCGACGTGCCCGACCGCCAGCTCGCCTCCGTGCCGGTCGACTCCTCGGAGGGCCGCACGTACCTGGGCGCGATGGCCTCCGCCGCCAACTTCGCCTGGGCGAACCGTCACGTGCTCGCCGACGCCGCCCGCACGGCCTTCCGGATCGGGACGGAACGCTCGGCCGATGACCTCGGCATGGACCTCGTGTGGGACGTCGCCCACAACCTCGCCAAACTCGAACGCCATGCGGTCGAGGGCACGGAACGCACCCTGTGCGTCCACCGCAAGGGCGCCACGCGCGCCTTCGGCCCGGGACACCCGTCCCTCCCCGACGGCATCCGTGACGTCGGCCAGCCGGTCCTCGTGCCCGGGTCGATGGGCACGGCCTCCTGGGTCCTCCGCGGCGTCGCCGACAACCCCGCGTGGGACTCGGCCGCCCACGGCGCCGGACGCGTCATGAGCCGCACGAAGGCGAAGAAGACCCGCAGCGGCCGCGACGTCCGCGCCGGCCTCGAGGACGACGGCATCTCGGTGCGGCCCGGCTCGGTGAAGCTCCTGTCGGAGGAGGCCCCCTACGCCTACAAGGACGTCGACGAGGTGGCCCGGGTGTGCGGGGCCGCCGGACTCGCCGCCCCCGTCGCCCGGCTGCGGCCCCTCGGCGTCGTGAAGGGATGACCGGGAACCAACCGTCCCCTGGTCTACGTTCTCTGGGCACATGAGATCCCGCCTCGCGCTCGTCGCCGCCCTCGCCCTCGTGCTCGCCGCCTGCGGCGGCGACGCACCGCCCTCGGCGTCCGCTCCGACATCGACGTCGGCGACATCGACCACCACGTCGGCGACCCCGTCGACGACCACGGCCACGGCCACCTCCACCACCGCCACCTCCAGCGAGACACCGTCGACCACCGACGCTCCCGCGCCGACCGCCGAGACCACGACGACGACCGCGGCCCGAACCCGGCCCGACGGCGAGGACGCCCCCGACTTCAGCCTCGCCCTCGGCCAGGGCGGAACGTTCACGCTCTCCGACGAGCAGAAGCCCGTGTACATGGTCTTCTGGGCCGAGTGGTGAGGGGTCTGCCGGCGGGAGCTCCCCGTCATCGATGCGGTCGCATCGGACTACCAGGACGACATCACGTTCCTCGCCGTCGCCGGCAGCTCGACGCCCGAGCGCTCCGCCGAGCGGGTGGGCGTGTGGTTCTCCCCCGATCGCCTGCTCTGGGGCTACAGCGACGACCTCTGGGAGCTCTACGCCATCCCGTACCAGCCCGTGAGCGTCCTCATCTCGAGCGACGACGTCGTCGTCGACCGCTGGTTCGGCGCCGTGGGTGAGGCGGAGCTCCGCCGGGCGCTCGACCGGCTCGTCGAGATCGGCTGATCAGCCGAAGGGGTCGGCGACGGGATGGATCCCGTCCACCGTGACGTCGGTGGGATCGGCCTTCTCTCGCCTCGGGAGCCACACGACGAACGACGAACCCGACCCGGGCTCCGAGGCGACCGTGACCCGGCCACCCGAGGCCTCGGTGATCTGACGCACGATGGCGAGGCCCAGCCCGCTGCGGGGCTCCCCCGACAGATCGGACCCGTCGGTGCTCCAGTTGCGGTGGAACACGAGCCGGTGCAGGTCCTCGTCGATCCCGGGCCCGTCGTCGTGGACGCCGGCCCACGCCCAGTCGCCCGCCACACCGGACCCGATCCGCACGGTCCCGCCCTCGGGGGCGATCCGCACGGCGTTCGCGGCCAGGTTGGCCACCGCGGAACGCAGGGCCTCCTGGTCGGTCCGGACCACGGCCGGGTCGGCCTCGACCTCCATGCCGACCGAACGCGCCGCCGCGGCCGCCCGGAACTCCGCCGCCGTCTCGCGGACGAGCTCCGCCAGGTCGGTCCGTACCGCGATGCTCTGTCGCAGTTCCCGCCGGGCGAAGCGCATCAGCTCGTCGACGGTGCCCGAGAGGCGGTCCACGCCGGTCCGCACGACCTTCATCGTCTGGCGCAGGTCCTCGGGGCCGGCATCCGGCTCGTCGAGGGCCATGTCGAGGTTGAGCGACATCGTCGCCAGCGGGTTCCGCAGCTCGTGGGAGGTGTCGGCGACGAACTTGCGCTGGTCCTCGATGCCCTGCTCGACCCGGTCGAGCATCTCGTCGAAGGTGTCGGCGAGCCGCTTCAGCTCGTCGTCGGGTCCCTGCAGACGGATGCGCCGGGACAGGTCGGAGGCCTGGATGTCGCGGGCGACCTCGGTGATGTGCCCCATCGGACGCAGCACCCGCCCGGCGATGATCCAGCCGGCGGCGAAGCTCAGCGGCGCCAGGATGCCGAGGGCGATGAGCGACGTCTCCCGGAGCCGATCGAGGGACTCGCGGTCGACGAGCGCCTGGAAGGACGCCACGGCGCCCTCGTCGATGAACACCGCCACACCGCGCTGCACGCCGATGCGACGGGGCTCGAGGCCGGTCTCGAGGGCGTCGGCGTCGAGGCTCGCCGAGAAGACCAGGTACACGGCCCCCACCACCAGGGCCGCGATCGTGAAGACGACGAGGGTGTAGGTGCCTGCGAGGCGGAACCGGATCGACCGGAAGACGCCCGGCGAGGCCACGTCACACCACCAGGCGGTAGCCGGAGCCGACGACGGTCTCGATCGCGTCGTCGAGGCCGGCGGCGGCGAGCTTGCGGCGGAGGTTGGAGATCGTGACCCGCACGGTGTTCGTGAACGGGTCGATGTGCTCGTCCCACACGTGGTCGAGGAGGCGCTCGGCCGCGAGCACCTCGCCGGGATGGAGCATGAAGTAGCGCAGCAGGGCGAACTCACGGTTCGTCAGATCGACGGGAGCACCTTCGACGCTCACCCGGTGGCGGGCGGTGTCGAGACGGAGCGGACCGATCTCGAGGACGGCGCCCGTGGCGCTGGAGCGCCGCCGCGACAGCGCCCGCACCCGGGCGAGCAGCTCCGGCAGCGCGAAGGGCTTGACGAGATAGTCGTCGGCGCCGTCGTCCAGCCCCGCCACCCGATCCTCCAGCGAGTCGCGGGCGGTGAGCATGAGGATGCGGGGCGCGTCCGTGTCATCGATCTGGCGATGACCGTTGCGGAGCCTCCGGCAGACGTCCCGACCGTCGCCGTCGGGCAGGTTGAGGTCGAGACAGACGATGTCGTAGGGCGTGACGGTGGCCTTGTCGAGCGCCTCGCCGGCCGTCGCGGCCGAATCGACCGCGTAGCCCTCACGCCGCAGGCCCTTCACGAGGGCCCGGGCGAGGTCCTGTTCGTCTTCGACCACGAGTACGCGCATGTCGGCACCTCAGCGTACCCAGTCGTCGCGGGTCGGCGCTGGGGATCGGGACCTCCCGAACGGCCCCCGAACGCGGGTGAGGGGCCCCGAAGGGCCCCTCACACCGGTCGTTATCGGGTAGTCGGATCAGCCTTGGAGGTCGACCCGGTACCACTCACCAACGTTCCACGTGTCACCCGCGGAGGTCGGGTTGTGCTTGTAGCCGGCGATTTCGTCGGCCCACACGGCACCCGGATCCAGACGGGCATACAGCGGAATGATCACGACCTCATCGGCGAGGATGTTCTCCATCTCCGCGATGAGACCTTCGAGGGTGGCGACGTCGACCGTCGCGTTCGCCTCGTCACGTGCAGCGGCGAACCGCTCCGACGCTTCGTTGATCACGGACGACGGCCCCTGGATGAAGCCTTCCACGTCCGCCTCGGTCACCTCGGGGGTGCCCCAGCGGTAGTAGTTGGCGCCATTGGGCGGCGGAGCCTCGGGATCGAAGACGTCGTGGATGCCGACGAGGCCGGCGAATCCAGGCGTCCCGACCCAGGCCCACTCGCCCAGGTCCCAGTTACCGAAGTCGAGGGTCTCACCGAAGAACAGCGAGCTGTCCTCGAGCTGAGCCTCGTAGCCGATCCCTGCTGCCTCGAACATGCCGATGAACAGCTGCGACAGCGTCACTCGAGCGTCGTTGTTCGACGTGGTCGAGAAGATCGCGGTCGGCGGGTTGGCGTCGCAGTCGGTCTCGTCGAGGGCACAGAGCTCTGCGATGAGCTCGGCCGACCTCTCGGGGTTGTGGTCGTACTGCGCCCATGCAGCCGTCGACAGGGTCGGCGAGAAGGCCTCGACGTAGGAGTCGAGGGGCTCGACCTGACCGGCGAGGATCTCATCGACGATGAGCTCCTTGTCGATGGCGTGGGCGACGGCCTTGCGGTACTCGAGGAACTCGTTGTACGAGCCCGCGTTCCGCGTGAGGCGGTTCTCACCGAACTGGAAGTTCAGATGCTCCCAGATCGGGCCGGAGAGCACCTCGACCGACGCGCCCTGGTCCTCGAGGGTCTGAAGATCCTCGATGGTCTC
>JAWVYO010000133.1:0-5650 GCA_033722675.1 Acidimicrobiia bacterium
GCGAGCGGGTGGCCGCCGTCGACACGAACGTGCGCCGGGTCCTCGCCCGCTGGGAGGGCCGTCCCCTCGACGGCGCCGAGCTGCGCGGCGCCGCCGACGCCCACCTGCCCGACGACGCCGCCACCTGGAACCAGGCCGTCATGGAGCTGGGGGCGGTGGTGTGCCGGCCGACCTCGCCCCGGTGCGCCGTCTGCCCGGTGACGTCGTGGTGCGCCGACCCGACCGTCTACGTGGCGCCGCCCCGCCAGGCGCCCTTCGAGGGATCGGACCGCCAGGTGCGCGGCGGCATCGTGCGAACGCTGTGCTCGGGGCCTCGCACGGTCGACGAGCTCGCGGCGGTGCTCGACGAGGAGCCAACGCGGGTGACGGCGAACCTGACCGCCCTCACGAACGACGGGCTGGTCGTGCGATCCGGCCGCCGCTACGCCCTGCCCGGCTGATCAGTCGCCTTCGAGGAAGTTGGCGAGGAGCCGCTTGCCCTCCACCGTCATGATGCTCTCGGGGTGAAACTGGACGCCCTCGACGGGGAGGCGGGCGTGGCGGACGCCCTGGATGACGCCCTCCTCGCTCGTCGCCGTGGGCACGAGGACGTCGGGCAGCTCGACGGCGGCCAGCGAGTGGTACCGGGTGGCGATGAAGGGGTTCGACAGGCCCTGGAACACCCCGAGGCCGTCGTGGCTGATCTCCGACGTCTTGCCGTGCCGGGGCTCGGGAGCCGACGACACCTCGCCGCCGTAGGCGACGACGATGGCCTGGTGGCCGAGGCACACGCCGAGCGTGGGGATGTC
Source organism: Acidimicrobiia bacterium (assembly GCA_033722675.1). Classification (GTDB taxonomy): domain Bacteria; phylum Actinomycetota; class Acidimicrobiia; order Spongiisociales; family UBA11373; genus DATHYU01. Next base: position 789 of record JAWVYO010000133.1, read on the forward strand.
CTCGCCGAAAGCCCGGATGTAGTCGATGGACAGCCCGGCCTCGTGGGGGGTGCCCGGCCCCGGAGAGACCACGAGTCGGTCCGGCTCGTACCGCTCCCTGGCCTCGCCGGGGTCCATCACGTCGTTGCGGACCGTGACCGGGTCGGCTCCCAGCTCGCCGAGGTACTGGACGAGATTGAAGGTGAAGGAGTCGTAGTTGTCGAGGACGAGGACCTTCATCGGACACCCGGAGAGCAGGGCGCGGAGGATAGCCGCAGCGGGACGGCCGCTACCCTGGCCCCATGGCGAAACGAGACGGACGTCGCAGGCCCAGCAGGACGGATCAGGTCGCCGAGGCCCAGGAGACGTCGGACAAGCACCCCGAGTCGCCCACCTGGTACGTGGCGACGATGTTCGGCCTCATGGGCGTCGGGCTCCTCGTGATCGTCCTCAACTACATCGGGGCACTCCCCGGCGCCTTCGCCAGCGCCTACCTCTACACGGGGCTGGCGGGCATCGGTGCCGGGTTCATGATGACCCTCAACTACCACTGACCGCCCCGGCGGTCACCGCGACGACCGGTCGCGGAGCGATGAATCACATGGTTGTGGTTCTCCACAGGCCCGTCCACAGGTGGGGATTTCGCGTCCCGGGCCCTGATCGCGAAAACGGTTCTCCCCAGCGTCGTCAACAGCTGTGGAAAACGCGCGGAGGGTCACGAGGAGTTCGCGACCTAGACCGGCTCCATCTCCTCGCGGCAGTGCCGGGGCGCCGTCACCCCGGTCGCCTGGGCGTAGGTGACGGTCAGCTGCATCCCGCACACCGAACAGAGGAAGGTCTGCTCGACGTCGACGATCTCCTCGGGGTCGGGCTCCTCCGGAACGGGGGTGGCCAGCATGCGGACCCCCCAGAGGCCCAGTCGCCAGATCGCCAGCCCGATGAGGAGGGCGATCCCGACCTGGATCGTCGTCTCGATCAAAGGCGCTCGATGATCGTGCCGTTCGCCATGCCGCCGCCCTCGCACATCGTCTGGAGGCCGTAGCGTCCACCCGAGCGCTCCAACTCGTGGACGAGGGTGGTCATGAGGCGGGCGCCCGACGCCCCGAGGGGATGGCCGAGGGCGATGGCGCCCCCGTTGACGTTCGTCTTCTCCCAGTCGGCCCCCGTCTCGAGCAACCAGGCGGCCAGCACCGACGAGAACGCCTCGTTCACCTCGAACAGGTCGATGTCGTCGAGGGACAGGCCGGTGCGCTCCAGCACCTTGTCGGTGGCGGGGATCGGCCCCGTCAGCATCATCACGGGGTCCACCCCCGCCAGGGAGAACCCGACGAACCGGGCCATGGGCGTCATGCCCAGCCGCTCGGCGGTGTCCTCGCCCATGATGAGCAGCGCGGCGGCGCCGTCGGAGATCTGCGACGAGTTGCCGGCGGTGATCTTGCCGTCCGCCTTGAAGGCCGGTTTCAGGTTCGCCAGCGTCTCGGGCGAGGTGTCCCACCGGATCCCCTCGTCCCGGGTGACGGTCGTCGTGCCGTCGTCGGTCTCCACCTCGACGGGAACGATCTCCCGTTCGAACCGGCCCTCCTCGGTGGCCCGGGCGGCGCGACGGTGACTCTCGTAGGAGATCTCGTCGAGCCGCTCTCGGGAGATGCCCCACTTCTCGGCGATCATCTCTGCCGAGATGCCCTGGGGCACGAGGCCGTTGTCGTAGCGCTCCAGCATCTTCGGACCGAAGGGGAACCCGGGGCCCTGCTGCGCCGTGGCGCCCATCGGAATGCGGGTCATCGACTCGATGCCGCCGGCGAGGACCACGTCGTAGGCGCCGGCCATGACGCCCTGGGCGGCGAAGTGGGCGGCCTGCTGGCTCGACCCGCACTGGCGGTCGACGGTGGTGCCGACCACCGTCTCGGGGAATCCGGCGGCGAGCGCCGCGTTGCGGGCGACGTTGATGCCCTGCTCGCCGGTCTGGCTCACGCATCCCATGATCACGTCGTCGACGAGACCGGGGTCGAGGTCGTTGCGTTCGACGAGGGCGTTCAGCGGGATCGAGGCGAGGTCGACGGGGTGGATGTCCTTGAAGACGCCGTTGCGCTTCCCGGCGGGGGTCCGGGCGGCATCGACGATGACGGCGTTGCGCATCTGGAGGCCTCCTGGCGGTGTCCTGGGGCCAAGCGTACCCACGCCCCCGGGACTCCCCGGCCCGGTCAGAGGCCCTCGAGCCATTCCTCATCCCAGGCAAAGGCCGCCCGTTCCGAGCCGCCTCCCGGGACCCCCGACAGGCGCACCGACGCCGGCGGACGGTCCGGTGGATGGAAGGCGACGTCCACCGCCTCGATGCCGTCCGGCCGCAGGTCGCCGCCCACCACCTCGCACGCGAAGACGATCGTCACGTACGAGGCCACGTCGTCGTTGGGGTAGGTGACCGGGACGCCGGTCCCCACGCCGAGGATCCGGGTGGGACGCACGAGCAGCCCCGTCTCCTCCCGGACCTCCCGGGCCACCGTCAAGGCGGGTTGCTCCCCCGGTTCGATGATCCCCGACGGCAGGTCCCACCGGTCGAAGTCCGCCCGCCGGATCATCAGCACCCGGCCCTCGGGGTCCCGCACGACGGCGCGCACCCCCGGCAGGAGCAGATGTCGATGTCCCACGAGGTCCCTGAGATCGGCGACGAAGTCGGGTGACGGCATGCGGGTCCCTTCGGACGTGCGATCCGTACAATGGCAGACCGCCGCGGGGATGTAGCTCAGTCCGGCAGAGCACCTGGTTTGCAACCAGGGGGTCAGGGGTTCGAATCCCCTCATCTCCACTCGATCGAGCCTCGTCCTACGGGCCGTCCGCCCCGTACCGGATCCTGCTCCCACGATCAGGCCGCGGGCCCGAAGGGCGAAGGTTCGAATCCCCTCATCTCCACAGTTCATCCACCCGGGCCGACTTCGGCGGCACCGCCGCCGAACAGACGCCGGTCGGCCCTCCTCCACACATGGGGCCCCAACCCCATGGCGGCCGTCCCCGGATCCACCGCACACGCGCCACCGCCCCGGGCCCTGACGACGGGTCCGGGGCGGTGGCTCACCATCCGGGAGGATGTGTGGTGGTGACTCAGCAATTGTGGGTGGGGCCGTTGACCGGGGTGGTGCCGGTCAGCATCTCGTAGGCGCCGGTGAGGGTGTCGCAGCCGGTGTCGTCGATGCGGACGTCCACGCTCATGCGCTGGTCCATGACACCCCAGGTGATGACCTCGGCGGCGTGCTCGGTGCCCCGCTGCTCCCAGGCGACGCTGCGGTCGTTCCAGGTGTCGAGGCCCCGGGCCTCGGTGAACTCGATCTCGACGGCGTCCTCGAGGTTCAGGTGCGCCCAGGCGTGGGCCAACTCGTGCACCAGCGTCTTGCGGCGCCAGGCGTCCCGCAGCATCGCCCGCTCGTGCCAGTCGCAGACCCGCACCCTGGCGATGCCGTCGGCCTGGGGGCGGTACGTGCCCTTGCTGCCCTCGCAGGCGTCCTTGGTGTCGTAGAAGCCGATCTCCACGGCGGGCAGCTCGAGGCCGGCCTCGGCGTAGAGACCCAGCGCCCAGTCGATGATCGCCTGCTCCTCGACCGACGGGGTCGGCTCGGCCACCCGCTCGACGGTCTCGGTGACCGGAGCGGCCGTGGCGCCGGAGGCGGTGAGTGCCGGGAAGAGGATCGCTGCGACGGCGATGCCGGCGACGACGATCGAGAGGATGGCGGTGCGGGTGCGGGGGGTGAGTGCGTTGTTCATGGCCACACCGTCCGGCGCGGGCCATTGCGCTCACCCGGAGGTGGGGCTAGGGACCGGTTAGCGCACCACTAACCATCAGAATCCACGGCTGACCTGGGGTTTTGCGGCCGTGCTAACTCCTTCCACCCGGGCGAAACCCTCCCCGGTTAGGGTTCCGACACGGAGGGAGACGCGTGGCGAACCGGTTCGGGGTGTTGGGGCCGTTGGTGGTGGTGATCGCCGGCGAGGACCGGGCGCCGTCTGCGCCTCGTCAGCGGGCCCTGTTGGGCCTGTTCCTGCTGTCTCCGGGTGTGCCGATCCCCTCCGAGCGGATCCTCGACCGTCTCTGGGGTGAGGACCCGCCCTCGGGTGGTGTCAAGACGGTGGGGTTCCATCTCTCCAAGCTCCGTGACGCCCTCGAACCCGACCGCGAAAAGGGCACCGACGGCACGGTCATCCGCACGACGCCTGCCGGTTACGTGTTGGACGTCGATCCCGCCGACGTGGACGCCTCCCACTTCGAAGCGCTCCTCGGAGACGCCCGTGCGGTGTTGGGTGACGATCCGGGCAAGGCTGCGGCCCTGGCCCGTGACGCCCTGGGCCTGTGGCGGGGCCCCGCGCTGGCGGACTTCACCTACGAGGAGTTCGCCCAAGACGAGATCCGCCGCCTCGACGAAGCACGCCTCCGGGCCTTGGAGACCCGCGTCGAAGCCGATCTGGCGTTGGGCCGCCACGCCGACCTCGTCGGGGAACTGGAACGGCTCATCGCCGACCATCCCCTCCGGGAGGGACTGCGGGCGTCGCTGATGGTCGCCCTCTACCGCTCCGGACGCCAGGCCGACGCCCTCCGGGCCTACGAAGACACCCGCCGCACCCTCGCCGACGAACTCGGCATCGACCCGTCGCGAGAACTGCGGGACCTCGAAGCCGCCATCCTCGCCCAGGACCCCGCCCTCGACCTCCCCCTCTGGGCCACCCCATCGGCCGCCGCCCCCCGCACCGACGACGTCCCCAACCCCTACAAGGGCCTCCGACCCTTCACCGAAACCGACACCGACGACTTCCACGGACGCGAGGCGGTGATCGCCGACCTCCTCGAACGCATGGATGCGGCGGGATCGGGATCGCTCATCGCCCTCGTCGGTCCCTCC
>JAWVYO010000134.1:0-5635 GCA_033722675.1 Acidimicrobiia bacterium
CATCGAGGAGAGCGACGAGGCGCTGGAAGAGGACGATCCCACGGCGATCTGGGACGAGTTCCAGACCACCTTGGAGGCCTCGGTGCGAGACGTCGTTCTCGACGTGTACACGATGCTCGCCGAGCGCGCCGAGGCGGTGGCCGCCCGGGTGGAGGAACACTTCTCCGACGACGAGCCCGACGTGATCGGCTCGGTCGCCGGTGCCTGGGAGGGGCTCGACGAGGTCGACGTGAAGGACCCGGCGGCGGCCACCGACGAACCCGGCCGGGTCGCCTCGACCTTGACGGCGCTGCGCGGTTCGTACTCGGGGATCCTCATGTTCAACATGCTCGGCGGTCTCCTCGGGCTGCCGGCGATCCTGCCGGTGACGATGGTGCTCGGGTTGTTCATGGGCGCGAAGGCGATGCGCGACCAGAAGCAGAAGCAGCTGAAGGCCGCCCGCCAGGCCGCCCGTCAATCGGTGCGCAAGTACGTGGACTCGGTCAACCAGCAGGTCGGCAAGGACATCCAGGACACCCTCCGGCGCCTCCAGCGTGAACTGCGGGACCGCTTCACCGAGCGGGCCACCGAGGTCCAGCAGACGGCGGTCGAGGCGCTGACAGCGGCCAAGCAGTCGGTGGAGGCCGACCGCGACCGCCGGTCGGCGCGGCTTGCCGACCTCGACGCCGAGTTGCGACGCCTCGACGCCCTCCGCTCGCAGGCGGCAGCCCTCGACCCGGGGGCGACGTCGTGAGCCTCCTCGATCGCACCAGGGACCTGCTGGCCCGAACCGCCGACCGCCTCGAGGGCACCCCCCGGGAGGCGATCGCCCGCAACGCCCTCGAACGCCTCGACGCACCGCTGCGTGTCGCCATCGCCGGCCGGGTCAAGGCCGGCAAGAGCACCCTGCTCAACGCCCTCGTCGGCGAGCGTCTCGCACCGACGGACGCCGGCGAGTGCACGAAGATCGTCACCTGGTATCGGGACGGGATCACGTACCGCGTGACGCTGCTCACCGACGAGGGGCCGGTCCACGCCCGGTTCACGAGGGACGACGGCGCCATCGAGGTCGACCTGGGCGGCAGGGGGGCGGAGGACGTCGAGGCGATCGACATCGAGTGGCCGACCGCCACGCTGCGGGAGCTGACCCTCATCGACACGCCCGGGATCGCCTCTATATCGACGGACGTGTCCGACCGCACCCACGACTTCCTGGCCCCCGGGGAGGAGCAGCCCACCGAGGCGGACGCCGTCCTGTATCTCCTGCGTCACGTGCACGCCGCCGACCTGCGATTCCTCGAGGCGTTCCACGACGACGAGGTGGCCCAGGCGACGCCCGTCAACGCCATCGGCATCCTCTCGCGGGCCGACGAGGTCGGCGTCGGCCGCCTCGACTCCATGGCCTCGGCGCGGCGGATCGCCGCCCGCTACCGGACGGATCCGAAACTGCGGAAGCTGTGCCAGACCGTGGTCCCCGTCGCCGGGCTCCTCGGACAGGCGGGATCGACGTTGACGGAGGACGAGTTCCGGGCGCTGGGGCGCATCGCCGCCCTGCCGGAGGAGCGAGCGGACGCGCTCATGCTGTCGGTCGACCGTTTCGTCGCCGAGGACCCCGACCTGGATCTGCTCGCCGTCGAACGTGAACACCTCCTCGATCGCCTCGGGCTCTTCGGAGTGCGCCTCGCGACCGTCCTCATTCGACGGGGCGAGGTGGAGACCTCGGGAGAACTCGCCCGCCGACTCGTCGCGGAGTCCGGGCTCGACGACCTGCGCAGCGTCCTCGCCACGCAGTTCGCCGATCGAAGCGGCGCCCTGAAGGCCAGGTCCGGCCTGCTCGTCCTGGATGCGTTGCTCCGAGACACCGACGGGGATCTGGCGGACCTGGAGGCCGAAGTCGAGTCGCTCCAGGCCAGCGCCCACGAGTTCGCGGAACTTCGCCTCCTCAACCTGCTGCGAACGGGTGCCGTATCGCTTCGGGCGGCGGACCAGGCGGAGGCCGAGCGCATCCTCGGTGCCGGTGGAGGAGACCTCGCAGGTCGTCTGGGCGTCGAGCCCGAGGCAGGCGACGACGCCCTCCGCGCGGCGGTGGCCGACGCCGTGGGGAAGTGGCAGCGACGGGCGGAGAACCCGATGGCCGACCGCGAGCAGACCGAGGCCGCCCGGGTCGTCGTCCGGACCCTGGAGGGCCTGGCGGCCTCGATCGGTTAGGCGGTCGCTCGATGGCGCTCGCGGACCCGGCGTGCCTCGGCCCGCAAACGCTCCCGTTCGGCACGCAGGCGTGCTCGCTCGCCGAAGGCGTGGTCCGGCAGGCGGGTGAGGCGATCGGTCACACGGGCGAGGTCCCCGAGGATGCGGTCGAGATCCTCCATGGCACCACCGTGCCGCTTTCGGGCGCCGGCCGCCAAGGGTCGTTCGTCCCGGCTCTACGATCCACCGCATGACCCGTCCCCTGGCCGTCGGCGTGCAGCTGCCCGAGGTGGAACGCGAGGTGCGGTTCCCCGAGCTGGCGGCCCTCGCCCGACAGGTGGAGTCCGCCGGGTTCGACTCGATCTGGCTGGGGGATCACCTCCTCTACCGAGATGCGGACGGTGCCGCCCGGGGGCCGTGGGAGGCGTGGACGTCGCTGGCGGCCCTCGCAGAGGCGACCGAACGGGTCGTGCTGGGCCCCCTCGTGGCGAGCACGAGCTTCCACACGCCGCCGATGCTGGCGAAGCTCGCCGCGACGGTCGACGAGATCAGCGGCGGCCGGCTCGTCCTCGGGCTCGGAGCCGGATGGAACGAGGTCGAGTACCGGGCGTTCGGCTTCCCCTACGACCATCGGGCCAGCCGCTTCGAGGAGGCGTTCGGGATCCTGCGGCGACTCATGGCCGGGGAGCGGGTGGATCACCGCGGCGAGTACTACGAGGTGGAGGGCGCCGAGCTCCAGCCGGCGCCGGTCCGGAGGGTCCCGATCATGGTGGGCTCCATCGGGCCGAGGGTGCTGGCGGCGACCCTGCCCCATGTCGAGGCCTGGAACGCCTGGTACGCGTGGTACGGGAACACCGTCGACGGCGCCCGCGACCTGCTCGGGGAGATCGACGGGCGCTGCGCGGCGGTGGGGCGCGACCCCGCCACGCTCGACAAGACGCTCGCCGTGCACGTAGCCGCACCAGGGGGAACGGGGCGGGTGTACGGCGCCGACACCCACGCCGGCGTGGCTCCGATCTCGGGGCCGCCGGCTGCGATCGCCGCGCACCTCGTCGCCCTCGCCGAGCTCGGCGTCGCCCACGTCCAACTGGTCGTCGACCCCATCGACGAGGGCGGGGTCGCCTGGGCCGCCGGCATCCTGGACGCGTTCTAGCGCACGGCGGGGACCGAACCCGTGCGGACAACCGGTGATGCGCGCGGTCCGCGCGTGAGTGCGCGCGCTAAATGCTTGGCGGCGCGCGCGCCGTTCGGTACGGTTCGGAGCAGCCGAATCACAGAGGTGTGGTTTCGATGACACAGCGGGCGATCGACTGGGGCGTTCCGAAGCCGGCCGACTGGCCGGGCCCCCGGGAGCGCATCACCGCCCGCATCCCCGTCGACCTCGCCGAGGCCCTTCGGGCGAGGGCCCGACGCGAGGGCGTCAGCTTCAACACCTTCCTGCAGCGAGTCTTCGAAGAGGAGATCGGCGTCCGCCAGGACCCCATCCCCGAGACCCTCTGGTACGACGGTTACAACCCCTTCAGGTAGTCGCCGGCTCCTGCTTCGAAGCCGGGGACGGCAGTCCGGGGGAGTCGTCGTTCGCTTCGAGGTCCCTCGGGATCGTCACGATGAACCAGCTGCGCCCGCCGCGGCGCTCGTACTCGATCGAGCCGTCCATCTGCTCGCTCAGGACCTTCGTGATCGACAGTCCCAGTCCGACGCTTCCCGTCACGAGGGGCCGGTCCCCGTCGTGGACGAAGGGGGTGAAGAGACGCGGCTCGATCTCGGGCGGCACGCCCGGTCCGTCGTCGACGACGGCCAGTTCGTACGTCCGCTCGCAGGCGCGGCCGAGCACCGCGATCTCGTCACCGCCGTGGCGAACGGCGTTCGAGATCAGGTTCCGAAGGATCTGGCGGAGGCGCGTGGGATCGGCGATCACGACGGCATCGCGCAGCTTCACCGTGATCTCGGTGCTGCGGCGGAACTCCGAGGCCACGCTCTCCACTTCCGCCGAGACCCGGATCGAGTCGAGCTGGATGGACAGACGTCCGGCATCGGCCCGAGCGGAGACGAGCAGATCCTCCACCATCCGGGTCAGGTCGGCCGACTGGTCCACGATCATCTCGTTCAGCTCGATCGCCAGGTCCGGGTCGGCGTAGCCGGTGTCCTCGATGGTGAGCGCTGCGCTGTAGATGCCGGTCAGGGGTGTGCGAAGCTCGTGTGAGAGGTTGGCGATGAGCTGATCCTTGGAGCGGTTCAGGTCCCGCTCCTTCTCGAGTTCGGTGTGCAGCATGATCTGGCGTGTCCTGCGGCGGGCCGTGATGGCCAGGGCGATGAGGGCGATCGCAGGAACCCCGAGCGCCACCATGAACCGGGCCGCCGTTCCGAGCCGCCCGCTCTCGGCGCGTGCGGTCGCCAGCGCCTGGGCTGCCCGGTCCCGAAGGTCGACGAGCCGGCCGTCGAGCGTGTCGAGGGCGGGACCGAGGGAGCCGGTCGCCACCGCTGCGGCCTCCTCCACGTCGCCGGCCTCGATGGCGACGAGATACTCCTCGACCCGCGCCGACACCACGGACATCGCCTGGCGGACGGGGTCGCCGTCCGCGGGCCCGACATGGGTGGCGAGGTCGCCGATGCGGGTCTCCAGCTGGTCGATACCGGCCCGGGCGTCGTCGTCCAGGATGGCGAAGGCGGTGTCGTCCACGCCCCCGGCGTCCACGAAGAGGAGGATCTGACCCAGGGCGAAGCGTGTCGAGGCCGAGACGCCCAGTGCGGACTCGGCCCGCTGCTGGGTCTGGGCCTGGTCGGCTGCCGCCTCGAGCCCCGTGGAGTTGGCGTAGACGAGCGCGAGCGCGGCGAGCAGACCGCTCGCCGCCACGGCGAGACCGGCGAGCACGGGTCCGAGTCGGCGTTGGCGTGTCACATGAGCCCCTGGGTGACTGTCGGCAATTCCGGGGGCGCGCTTGAGTTTTGGGGGTCGATCTGCCGATGGAGACATATGGATCGACGGAGAACCGCTGCGTTCCTGCTGACGCTCGCGTTGACGCTCGCCGCCCCGATCGGGGCGATGGTGGACGTGGCTTCGGCCGCCGTGGGTGGCCCGATCCTCATCGCGGGACCGAACGGGGGCGGCAAGGACGGCACCCCGCCGGGCCAGGAGAAGAAGGACCCGGACGGCTCGACGTCGACCACGACGACGACGGTCGCGGAGACCACGACGACGACGCATCCGAACGGGAACAACGAGAACGGGAAGGGCACGACCACGACGACGACGGTCCCCGACTCCACCACGACGACGTCGCTGCCGCCCGGGCAAGACGACGATCAGCAACCGCCGGGGCAGGACAAGAAGGAGCCCGACGAGCCGGCCACGACGACGACCACGACCGTTCCGAAGACGACGACCACGACCGTTCCGAAGACGACGACCACGACCGTTCCGAAGACGACGACCACGACCGTTCCGAAGACGACGACCACGACCGTTCCG
>JAWVYO010000135.1:0-5619 GCA_033722675.1 Acidimicrobiia bacterium
CAGCAGGCGCTCATCGCCATGCACCGCACGACGGTCCTCGCCCTCGTGTGGACCCTCGGCCTGGCCGCTGCCGCCGTGGTCGTGGGCGTGACCGACGGCACCGAGACGATCCGGGTCGCCCGTGCCTTCCTCCTCGGCGAGGCCATCGCCTTCGCAGGCCTGGTGACTGCGGTACTCCTGACGGCGCCGGCCGAACGCCCGGCCGACACCTAGTCGCCGGCCGCCTGTCGGGCGAGTTCGACGAGCGTGCGGACGCCGAACCCGGTCCCGCCCTTGGTGACGTAGTGCTCGGCCTCCGACGCCCGTGCCGGCCCCGCGATGTCGAGGTGCGCCCAGGACAGGCCCTCGGCGACGAACTCCTTCAGCAGGAGGGCCGCGGTGATCGCGCCGCCGTACCGGCCCCCGGTGTTCTTCATGTCGGCCACGTCGGAGTCGATGAGGCTCCGGTAGTCGTCGGGAAGCGGCAGCTCCCACACGCGCTCCCCCGCCGCCTCGGCCGCCGCGCGCAGCCGATCCGGCCCGTCGCCGGCCCCGAACCACCCGGCGATCTTCCCGCCGAGGGCCACCTTGCACGCACCGGTGAGGGTGGCGAGGTCGACGACGAGATCCGGCTCGGCCTCGCTGGCGAGCGACAGCCCGTCGGCGAGCACGAGCCGGCCCTCGGCATCGGTGTTGAGGACCTCGATCGTCTTGCCGTTGCGAGGGGTCAACACGTCCCCCGGCCGGGTGGCCGACCCGCCCGGCATGTTCTCGGTCAGCGGGGTGATCGCGAGCACGCGCACGGGCAAGCCCAGCCGGGCGATCGCCTGCACTGCGCCGAACACGGCGGCGGCGCCGGACATGTCGGTCTTCATGGTCTCCATGTTCGACGCCGACTTGATCGACAACCCGCCGGAATCGAACACGATGCCCTTGCCGACGAAGGCGAGGAAGGCCCTGGGATCGGGCGGCTCGTAGTGGAACTCCACCATCCGCGGCGGGTTCGTCGCACCGGCGGCGACACCGAGCAGGCCTCCGAAGCCGGCCTCGCGGGCAGCCTCCTCGTCGTGCACGACCACCCGAACGCCGGTGTCGTCGCCGATGCCGGCTGCGATCTCCGCCATACGGACCGGCGGCTTGTGCCCGGCCGGCTCGTTCACCAGGTCGCGGGCGAGGATCACGCCCTCGGCGACGATCCGGCCCGCCGCGGCGGACTCCAGCTCCGCGTCGTCGGCGCCCACGAGCACGAGGGTCTCGAAGCCACCCGGCTTCGGTTCGCTCCGGTGACGGGTGAACGTGTAGGCGCCCAGGAACGCCCCGAGGACGACGGCCTCGGGCGCGCCGACCCCGACGAGCGTCGTGGCGAGGGTGTCGGCCCTCCCCGCAGTGCGGGCTCCCTGGCCGGCCGCCCGGCGGACCGCCTCGTCGTCGGGATCCTCACCGAGCCCCACGAGCACGATCCGGGAGAAGCCGAGGTCGGCCCCCGGCACCACGGAGGTCTGGCCGGGCTTGCCCTCGAACTCGCCGTCGTCGAGGAACCGCTCGATCGCCTCCACGAAGGTCTCCGGGAGCCCGCTCGGGCCGAAGTCGCGTCCCCTGGCCACGCCGGCGACGAGCACGTCGCCACCGTCGTCGATGCTCCCCGTCCTGATCTCGGTCATTCGGCATCCTCCCTGCTCGGCACCCAGTCGCCCTCCGCCGCCCGGGCAGCCATGTAGAGATAGTCGGCGAGCCGGTTCAGATACGGAACGACGAAGGAGTCCTCGATCCCCGCCATCCGCAGGTGCGTCACGGACCGTCGCTCGGCGCGCCGCGTGACGGCCCGGGCGAGGTCGAGCGCCCCTGCGAGCTCGGTTCCGCCGGGCACCACGAACTCCGTGGGCATCCCCGACTCCGCGACAATCTCGTCGATGTGCCGCTCCAGATCGCTCACCATCGCGCCCGTGACGAGGCTCACCCCCTCCGTCAGGCGATCGCGGCCCCGGGGGTCGGTCGCCAGCTCCGCGCCCACGACGAACAGCTGCCGCTGGATCCCCAGCAGGGTGTCGGCGACGTCCCCCGTGGCGCGGGACCGGGCGACGCCGAGCGCCGAGTTCGCCTCGTCGACGGTGCCGTAGGCCTCGGGCCCCGTGTCGTCCTTGGCGACCCGGCCGCCGTAGAGCATGCCGGTGGATCCGTCGTCGCCCTTGCGCGTATAGATCTTCACGATCGGCGATCGTAGCCCCGGCCGTGTCACCACCCGCGGTCAGGACAGGACCGGGCCCTCCAGCAGGAGGCGGCCGACCACGGCCGCTCCGACCGCCGTCAGCGTCGCCAGGTAGGAGAGGCCGGTGGCCGCCATGACCCCCGAATACCCCGGCTCGCCGAGCGACGCCCACACCGCCCCTGCGAGCACCAGCGTGGTGACGGCGAGCAGGAGGAACCCGGCACCGACGACGAGGTCTCCCTCCGCCCAGGGGATCGCCCCCAGCACGACCAGGGCGACGGCGTCGGCGGCCCCGCCCAGCGCCCCGGCCGCATCGAGGCGCTTCAGCGCCCACCGGGGCAGACGCGGGTCGACCAGGAACCAGTGACCCAGCATCATCTCCGAGGTGATGCCGCCGAGGAAGAGGGCGCCGGTCACCGCCAGCACGGGCGTGGTGTCCGTCATGGCGGCGACGAGGAAGCCGGTCGCCCCCGCCCCGATGCCGACGACCGCGACCATCCGGAATCGTCCGAGCAGCGTCCCCACCGCCACCGCGATCGAGCCGACCACCGCCCAGGCACCGGACCCCGCTGCGATCGCGGGGAGCCCGAAGAGGAGCGCGACGCCGCCGCCGAGCCACACGTAGCCCGGGCCGACGACGTCCCACCACGCGACCACCGCCACCGCGGCGGCGAGGCCCGCCGCCCACATGGCGAGCACGATCGCCGGACTCAGCTCCACCCCGCCTCCTCGCTGGACCCGCCGACGATACCGCCCCGGCGTTTCGCCCCCGCCGGGCGGCCGAATACCATGGCGAGTCCTCCCTGATCACCGCGGCGGCGCCGCGCCGCCCTCGAAAGGACCGAACGTGTCGGACCGGCTCATCACCCCGTACGGAGGCACCCTCGTCGATCTCGTCGTCGACGACTACCGAGCCGAAGAACTCAAGAAGGCGTCTCGCGACTGGCCGTCGTGGGATCTCACCGAACGGCAGCTCTGCGACCTCGAACTGCTCGTCTCCGGCGGCTTCTCGCCCCTCACCGGGTTCCTCGGCCGCGAGGACTACGACCGCGTCGTCGCCGAGATGCGGCTGGCCGACGGGACCCTGTGGCCCATGCCGATCACCCTCGACGTGGACGAGGGCACCGCGAAGGAGCTCGAAGCCGGGTCCACGCTGGCCCTTCGCGACGGCGAGGGCGTGATGCTCGCCGTCGTGCACGTCGAGGACGTCTGGCAGCCCGACCTCGACCGGGAGGCCGAGGGCGTCTTCGGCACGACGGACCCCGACCACCCGGGCGTCGGCTACCTGCGTCGCTCCTCCCACCCCTGGTACGTCGGCGGCCGCGTCGAGGCCCTCGAACTGCCGCACCACTACGACTTCAAGACCCTCCGGATGACCCCCCGCGAGGTCCGAGACCGGTTCACGAAGAGGGGATGGCGAAAGGTCGTCGCCTTCCAGACCCGCAACCCGATGCACCGCGCGCACCTCGAACTGACGGTGCGGGCCGCCAAGGAGGCGCAGGCGAACCTGCTCATCCACCCCGTCGTGGGCATGACGAAGCCCGGCGACGTCGACCACTACACCCGGGTACGGGCCTACCAGGCGATCATGGACCGCTACCCGTCGAACACCGCCGAACTGGCCCTCCTCCCGCTCGCCATGCGCATGGGCGGGCCCCGCGAGGCCGTCTGGCACGCCCTGATCCGTCGGAATCACGGCGTCACGCACTTCATCGTCGGCCGCGACCACGCCGGCCCCGGCAGCGACGCCTCCGGTACCGCCTTCTACGGCCCCTACGACGCCCAGGACCTCATGCGGGAACACGCGGAGGAGATCGGCGTCGAGATGGTCGACTTCAAGATGATGTCGTACCTGCCCGACGAGGGCCGCTACGCCCCCGCCGACGAGCTCGACGAAGGAACGAAGACCGCCTCCATCTCGGGCACCGAGCTGCGGGCCCGCCTCTCCGACGGGCGGGAGATCCCCGAGTGGTTCACCTTCCCGAAGGTTGCCGAGGAGCTCCGCAAGACGCACCCGCCCCGGAGCCGTCAGGGCATGACGGTCTTCTTCACCGGCCTCTCGGGATCGGGCAAGTCCACCGTCGCCAACGTCCTCCTCGTCAAACTGCTCGAGATGGGCGGCCGGCCGGTGACCCTCCTCGACGGGGACATCGTCCGCAAGAACCTCTCCTCCGAGCTCGGCTTCTCCAAGGAACACCGGGATTTGAACATCCAGCGCATCGGGTTCGTCGCCTCGGAGATCACGAAGAACGGGGGCATCGCCATCTGCGCGCCGATCGCCCCCTACGACGAGGTCCGCAAGGCCGTCCGCGAGGTGATCGACCCCCTCGGCGGATTCGTCCTCGTCCACGTGTCCACGCCGCTCGAGGTCTGCGAGCAGCGGGACCGCAAGGGGCTCTACGCCAAGGCGCGCGCCGGCATCATCAAGGAGTTCACCGGCATCTCCGACCCCTACGAGGAGCCCGAAGACGCCGAACTCGTGCTCGACACGTCCGACATGAGCCCCGAGGAGGCCGCCCACCGGGTCATCCTCCACCTCGAGTCCGAAGGCTTCATCGAGCCCCGCCGCGACTGAGCCGGGCCCTGCTTCCCGCTCCGCCATGTCGCCCGCTCCGCTCGGGGCGTTCCGGGCCACGCAGGCCCTGCTCCCCGCTCCGCTCGGGCCGTTCCGGGCCACGGAGGCCGAGTCCGTCTCGCCCCGCTCCGCTCGGGGCGTTCCCTGCTGCCCGCTCCGCTCGGGGCGTTCCGGGCCACGCAGACCGAGTCACGTCGGGCTGACGCGCGCGTTTGACGCGTCGAGTGCTGCCGCCGCGGTTTCACGACGGCTCGGCCTACCGCGAACGCTTGGGCTGTCGGGTGCTGCCGCCGCGGATATCACGGCGCAGCCTGCGCCGGTATGCGCGCTTGCCGGTGGCCCGCTCAGTCCAGCCAGTCGGCGATGCGGTCGGCGACCTGGTCGGGGGTGAAGCCGTACTCCTCGGCGATTCGCTCCCAGGGGGCCGACGCGCCGAAGTGGTCGATTCCGATCGTCAGTCCGTCCGCACCGACGATCCGGTCCCACCCGAGCGTCGCGGCCGCCTCGACCGACACCCGGGGGATCCCCGATCCGAGCACCTCGGTCCGATAGTCCTCGTCCTGCTCGACGAACACGTCCACCGACGGCATGCTCACCACCCGGGCCGACACGCCTCGCTCATCCAGGAGCGCGGCCGCCTCGACGGCCACCCACACCTCGGAGCCGGTGGCCACGACCACGACGTCGTCGCCGTCGCGCACGACGTAGCCGCCGCGCCGCACGCCGGGGCCGCCGACACCCTCCGTCTCGGGCAGCGACTGGCGGGTGAGCACGAGCGCCGTGGGACCGTCGGCCCGGTCGACGGCCATCGCCCACGCCTCGGCCGTCTCGGCCGCCGAGCCCGGCCGGATCACGTGGA
>JAWVYO010000136.1:0-5606 GCA_033722675.1 Acidimicrobiia bacterium
GAGCCGGCTCGGGACGCCCTTGAAGTACCAGATGTGGGTGACGGGGGCGGCCAGCTCGATGTGGCCCATGCGCTCGCGCCGGACCTTGGAACGGGTCACCTCGACGCCGCAGCGCTCGCAGATGATCCCGCGGAACCGGACGCGCTTGTACTTGCCGCAGTAGCACTCCCAGTCGCGTGACGGACCGACGATCCGCTCGTCGAACAGGCCGTCCTTCTCGGGCTTGAGGGTCCGGTAGTTGATGGTCTCGGGCTTCTTGACCTCGCCATGGGACCAGGCCCGGATCTGATCCGGGGTGGCGAGGCCGATCTTCAGCTCATCGAAGAACTGGGCCAAGGGTGCTCCTTCGGTGGTTCACGTGCGTCGTCGTCGAATGGGGTGCCACTACTCGGCCCGCTCGGGCCGCGAGATGTCGATGCCGAGGGACTCGGCGGTCCGGAAGGCGTCCTCGTCGAGCTCGCGGAGCTCGACCTCCTCACCCGCCGAGAGCATCTCGACGTTGAGGCAGAGGCTCTGCATCTCCTTGATGAGGACCTTGAAGGACTCGGGGATCCCCGGCTCGGGGATGTTCTCGCCCTTCACGATCGCCTCGTAGACCTTCACGCGGCCGCGGACGTCGTCGGACTTGATCGTCAGCAGCTCCTGGAGGGCGTAGGCGGCGCCGTAGGCCTCGAGGGCCCACACCTCCATCTCGCCGAACCGCTGGCCGCCGAACTGCGCCTTCCCGCCCAGCGGCTGCTGGGTGATCATCGAGTAGGGGCCGGTCGACCGGGCGTGGATCTTGTCGTCGACGAGGTGCAGCAGCTTCAGGATGTAGATGTACCCGATGGTGATCGGGGAGTCGAAGCGCTCGCCGGTCCGGCCGTCGAAGAGCACGGCCTTGCCCTCGTCGTCGACCAGCGGCATGTCGTCCTCGCCCTGGTTCGAATGCTGGAGGACCTCGGAGATCTCCTCCTCGCGCGCTCCGTCGAAGACCGGCGTGGCGACCTTCGTCCAGGGCTCTGCGCCCTCGGCCGCGGGGCCGTCGCCGTCGAAGGACCGCCACCCGCGGGCGGCCGCCCATCCGAGATGCGTCTCGAGGATCTGGCCGAGGTTCATCCGCGACGGCACACCGAGCGGCGACAGGATGATGTCGACCGGGGTGCCGTCCGGCAGGAACGGCATGTCCTCGACGGGGAGGATCTTGGCGATCACGCCCTTGTTGCCGTGGCGCCCGGCCAGCTTGTCGCCCTCGGCGATCTTGCGCTGCTGGGCCACGTAGACCCGCACGAGCTCGTTCATGCCGGGGGGCAGCTCGTCGCCGTCGTCACGGTTGAAGACCTTCACGTCGATGGCCTTGCCGCGCTCGCCGTGGGGCACCTTGAGCGACATGTCGCGCACCTCGCGCGCCTTCTCGCCGAAGATCGCCCGCAGCAGCCGCTCCTCGGGGGTGAGTTCGGTCTCGCCCTTGGGGGTGACCTTGCCCACGAGGTAGTCGCCGGGGCCGACCTCGGCGCCGATGCGGATGATCCCGCGATCGTCGAGGTCGCGGAGGACCTCCTCGGCGACGTTGGGGATGTCGCGGGTGATCTCCTCGGCACCGAGCTTCGTGTCACGGGCCTCGATCTCGTACTCCTCGATGTGGATCGAGGTCAGGACGTCGTCCTTGACGAGCCGCTCGGACAGGATGATGGCGTCCTCGTAGTTGTGGCCGCGCCAGGGCATGAAGGCGACGAGCAGGTTCTTGCCGAGGGCGAGCTCGCCGTCCTCGGTGGAGGGCCCGTCCGCCAGGACGTCGCCCTCCTTGACCTTGTCGCCCACGGCGACGAGCACCTTCTGGTTGATGCTCGTGCCCTGGTTCGACCGCACGAACTTCTTGAGGGGGTAGGTGACCTTGCCGCCCTTGCCGGACACGACGATCTCGTCGCCGGTCACCTGCTTCACCTCGCCGGCGGCGGTGGCGATCACGACCTCGCCCGAGTCGCGGGCGGTGCGGCCCTCCACGCCGGTCCCGACCAGCGGCGCCTCGGCCCGCAGGAGGGGCACGGCCTGCCGCTGCATGTTCGAGCCCATGAGCGCCCGGTTGGCGTCGTCGTGCTCGAGGAACGGGATGAGCGAGGTGGCCACGGACACGACCTGCTTCGGCGAGACGTCCATGTAGTCGACCTCGTCGGCGGCCACGTAGTCCACGTCGCCGCCGGAACGCCGCACGAGCACCCGCTCGGCGGCGAAGGAGCCGTCCTCGTTCACCGGCGCGTTGGCCTGGGCGATGACGTAGCGCTCCTCCTCGGTGGCGGTGAGGTAGTCGATCTGCGACGTCACCACGCCCTTCTCCACCTTGCGGTAGGGCGTCTCGATGAACCCGAACCGGTTGACCTTGGCGTAGGTCGCCAGGGAACCGATGAGGCCGATGTTGGGGCCCTCGGGCGTCTCGATCGGGCACATGCGGCCGTAGTGGGACGAGTGGACGTCCCTGACCTCGAAGCCGGCGCGCTCGCGGGACAGGCCGCCCGGGCCGAGCGCCGAGAGGCGCCGGCGGTGGGTGAGCCCGGCGAGGGGGTTCGGCTGGTCCATGAACTGGCTCAGCTGCGACGTGCCGAAGAACTCCTTGATGGAGGCGACGACCGGCCGGATGTTGATGAGGCTCTGCGGCGTGATCGACTCGGGGTCCTGCGTCGTCATCCGCTCCCGGACCACGCGCTCGAGGCGGGTGAGGCCCACGCGGATCTGGTTCTGGATCAGCTCCCCGACGGTGCGCACCCGGCGGTTGCCGAAGTGGTCGATGTCGTCGGTGCGGTATCCGTCGGTCCCGGCGTGCAGGTGCACGAGGTAGCGGATCGTGTCGAGGACGTCGTCCTCCGACAGCAGCCCGAGGCTCTCGGCCCGGTAGTGCTCCATGTCGTCGACGTCCACGGCGTCACGGCCGAACTTCTGCGTGAGCTTGTACCGGCCCACCCGGGTCAGGTCGTAGCGCTTCGGGTTGTAGAAGAGGGTGTTGATGAGCCCGCGCGCGGACTCCACCGTCGTCAGTTCGCCGGGGCGGAGCTTGCGGTACAGGTCGAGCAGCGCCTCGTCGCGATCGGCGGTGGTGTCCTTCTCGAGCGTCTCGGCGATCGACTCGGCGCCGTCGAAGAGCGCGAGGATCTCCTCGTCGCTCTCGCCGAAGCCCAGGGCCCGCAGGAACGTCGAGACGTACTGGCGGCGCTTGCGGTCGACCCGCACGCCGACGGTGCCCTTCTTGTCGACGTCGAACTCCAGCCAGGCGCCCCGGCCGGGGATGACCTTCGCCGAGAAGATGTCGCGGTCGGTGGTCTTGTCGACCGACTGGTCGAAGTACACGCCCGGCGAGCGCACGAGCTGACTCACGACGACCCGCTCGGTGCCGTTGATGATGAACGTCCCGTTGGAGGTCATCATCGGGAAGTCGCCGAGGAAGACCTGCTGCTCCTTGATCTCACCCGTCTGGCGATTCATGAACCGGGCGGTCACGAAGAGCGGACGCGAGTAGTTGGAGTCGCGCTCCTTGGCCTCCTCGATCTCCATCGTCGGGTCCTCGAACCGGTGGTCGGCGAGTTCGAGGGCGAGGGAGCCGGTGAAGTCCTCGATCGGGGAGATCTCCTCGAAGATCTCTTTCAGGCCGCGCTCGAGGAACCAGGAGAAGGAGTCGTGCTGGACGGCGAGCAGGTCGGGGAGGGGAAGGACTTCGGGGATCTTTGCGAACGAGAGACGCTCGGTGCGCGCACGAGCCAAGGGGCTCCTCCTACGGTCTGTGGGTGGACGGGCGAATTCGGGCGGGATGGGGTCTGGGGACGACGAAAAGCCAGGATAGCACGTGTGCTATCCCAGCTCGGCTATGCCGGGCGGGCAACTCGTCGCGAGTTCGACCTCTCGGTTGTGTGGAATCAATGTACCGATGGCCGACCCCGGGGTCAAGGGTCCGCCGAGCGCTCGCCGCGATCGCGGTCCTCCCCGCCTCCGGGCGGCTGCGCCATGAGGCCCCCGGGCGGCCGGGCGGTGGGTGCCGCCCGGGTGACCGATCGGTCAGGGAGCGACGGTGACGACCGGCTCCCCGCCGGGTTCGGCCCGTCCGGCGACGTCGACGAGCGTGCCCACCAGCTCGTCCACCGCCGGCGCCGGCCTCGCGCCGACGACCACCGCCCCGAACGACGCCTCGAGGGCGAGATCGCCCCCCGACGTGCGAAGCGGAAGCGCGCCGAGGACCCCCGAGAGCCGGCGGGCCACGATCGCCGCCCCGGCGGCGCCGGCGTCGGCCAGCACCGCCACGAAGCTCGTGTCGTCGAAGCGGCCCAGCCGATCGACGCCCCGGAGCGCGGCGGTGAGCAGGGCGCCGACATGGCGGGCTCCCTCGCGGCGGTCGTCGGCGTCCCGGTCTGCGAGTCCTCCGACGCCGACGTGCAGCACCGAGAACCCCTCCCCCGTCCGATCGAGCCGTTTGCAGGCCGCCTCGACGGCGTCGACGACGCCGCGGCGATTCGGCACACCCGCGGCGGTGTCCACGCCGCCGAACACGTCCAGTTCGAGACGCGCCGCCTTCAACTCCGCTCGACACGCCTCCAGGTCGCGTCGCAACCGCTCGACCTCTGCGGCGTCCCCGGTCTCCGTCGCCATCTCGCTCCTCACGTCCACGCGTCTCCGGCCGAGTGTATGACCGATGGCCGTCCGAACCCCGTCACTCACCGGGCGGGGGCTCGGACACGAACTGGAGCAGGCGACCTGCCAGCCCCTGTTCCCCTCCGGACGGAGCCTGCAGCCGTCGATCACCCGCCTCCCGAGCCGAGCGCGACGGCGGCCTGCCATCGAGGGCTAGGGTGCGGCCATCTCGACGACCTCCAACGGATGACGACCACCGGCAGCTCCGAGCACGAGGCCCCGGCGTTCGATGGCATCCCCGGGTTCCCGGACCCGGGGCGGTTCCTCCTCGTCGAGGTCGTCGAGGATGGCGCCGTCGGGCAGTCCCGCAGCGTGCAACACGTCGCATCCGCCCGCCACGCGTCGGATATCACCGAGGCGGTTCGCCATCGATACGACCGCTGACGACCGCCCGCTCTTCGTCTACGGCACCCTCCGGCGGGGCCGGGCGAACGAGCGACACCTCCCGCCCCACCGCTTCCTGGGCTCGGCCATCACGGCGGAGCCCCGGCCCCTGTACGTCGCGCACGACCGCTTCGTGCCCGTGCTCGTCGACGACCCCGGCGTCGGCCATCCGGTGGAGGGCGACCTCATCGAGGTGGCCGGCCCGGGCCTGGCCTTCCTCGACGCCTTCGAGGGTGTCGGCCATCCGGAGGGCTACCGCCGGACCGTGATCGGGGTGATCCACGAAGGGTCCGAACGGGAGGCGTGGGCGTACGTGAAGGAGCCCGGGGCGATCGACGTCGCCCATGCCGGACCCCTGCGGTCCTATCCGGCGGACGATCGATACCGCCCGCCCGCCGACCGGTAGACGCGGGTCAGGGGCCCCGGGTGGGGCCCCTGACCGTGTGTGGGTTGTCGGGTTGGTCAGGCGTCGATGGTGTCTTTGGCGGCGGTTTCTGCGTCGAGGTTGTCTTGGAGGGTCCAGGTTTCTTGGCGGGTGGCCCAGATGAGGCCGGCGCCGGCGATGAGGTTCA
>JAWVYO010000137.1:0-5594 GCA_033722675.1 Acidimicrobiia bacterium
GCCCGAGGCGATGGCTCAGTATCGGAGCCGTCTCGAGTCGGGGCGTCGGGACGGGCTCGCCGTGGCGCGTCGCCAGGTCGTCGAGGCGGCCCGCCAGGCCCGCAACCACGCGGGCGACGAATCGTTCTTCCTGAGCCTCGTTGGCCGCTACGACGGCGACGACGCGGCGCTCCCTCGCCGTCACGACGACGCCGCCGGAGACGCCCGTGCCGCCAACGCCCCGCTCGCCGCCAACCACGAGGACACGTACCTCCCCTCTGCGCCGGGCAGGGACGCCGTCGGGGCGGATCGGTACGTCGTGCACGCGTCCCGGTACCTCGGGACCTCGCTCGACCCCCTCGCCACCTACGAATGGGGCTGGGAGGAGGTCGAGCGACTGCGGGCCCGGATGAGCTCGGTGGCGGACAGCATCAGCCCGGGTGCCGACCTCGCCGAGGCGATCGAGATCCTCAAGACCGACCCGGCGCGGGCGGCCTCCAGCCAGGAGGAGTTCGTGGCGCTCATGCAGGAACGTCAGACGATCGCTCTCCGGGAGCTCGACGGCGTCCACTTCGACGTCCCCGAGGAGATCAAGGTGGTCGAGGTGAAGATGGCCCCGCCCGGCGGGCCGCTGGGCGCGTACTACGTGCAGCCGAGCGAGGATTTCAGCCGGCCGGGGTCCATCTGGTGGTCGAAGGGCACCCAGCAGCAGATCCCGCTGTTCGACGAGATCTCCACCGCCTACCACGAGGGCTTCCCCGGGCATCATCTGCAGGTGGGCATCCAGGCCGCGGGGAGCGAGCATCTCAGCCGCTTCCAGAAGCTGCTGGTGTGGTACCCGGGCACCGGCGAGGGGTGGGCGCTCTACGCCGAGGACATCATGGAGGAACTCGGGTACCTCGAGACGCCCGACTACGTCATGGGGAAACTCGCCTCCGAGATGCTCCGTGCCGCCCGCGTGGTCATCGACATCGGCTCGCACCTCGAGCTGCGGATCCCCGACGGCCAGCCCTTCCACCCGGGCGAGACCTGGAGTTTCGACACCGGGGTGGAGATGCTCGAGACGTACGCCGCCCAGCAGCACGACATCGCCGTGTCGGAGATGAACCGGTACCTGGGCTGGCCGGGCCAGGCCATCGCCTACAAGGTCGGGCAGCAGGCCATCCGGGACCTACGCGCCGAGCAGGAGGAGCTCCTCGGCGCCGAGTTCGACGCGAAGGCCTTCCACGCCCGGGTCCTCGAGATCGGGTCCACCGGCCTCGAGGTCCTGCGCGGCCACGTCAGGGGCTGACGCTCCGGTGCGCCGCCTCGCGGCGGCTGCCGCCCTCGTCCTGGCGGGCTGTACCGCCGCCACCCCCCTCGGGCCGCCGTCGGTGCCAGGCGCCACGGGCGGCCCGGCCGACGCGGGGCCCGATCCGCCGCTCGAGCTCGCGACCGTCGGTACCGGCTTCGAGGGCCCGGTCCTGGCGATCGCCCCCGCCGGTGACGACCGGATCCTCGTGGTCGAACAGCACGGCCTCATCCGGGTCCTGCAGCCCGATGGGACGATTCCACCCGTCCACTTCGCCGATCTCCGCGCCCGCGTCTCCGACGACGGCACCGAGCGGGGTCTGCTGTCCCTGGCGTTCCATCCCCAGGACCCGGCCAGGGCCTTCGTCGCGTACACCGACTGGGCCGACCACCTGGTCGTGGCCGAGTTCTCCGTCGTCGAGGGGCGCCTGGACGACGGGTCGGGGCGACGCCTGCTGCGGGTCCGACAACCGAGCCAGTTCCACAACGGTGCGATGCTCCAGTTCGGACCCGAGGGGTACCTCTACGTCTCGGTGGGCGACGGCGGAGGCATCGGCGACCCCTGGGGCCACGCCCAGGACCCCACCACTCCCCACGGTTCGATCCTCCGGATCTGGGTGGACGGCCCCCGGCCGTGGGCGGCCCATCCGGCGAACCCCTTCCTCGCCGACGGCCATCCCGCCGTGTGGCTGCACGGACTCCGGAACCCGTGGCGGTTCTGGATCGATCCGGTGGCGGGTCTCGTCCACATCGGCGACGTCGGGCAGTTCTTCCGCGAGGAGCTGACGATCGTGCCCTTGGACGCGCCGGGAGCGAACCTCGGGTGGCCGATCATGGAGGCCCGAGCCTGCTACGAGGCCGACACCTGCGACACGGACGGTCTCGTGCTCCCCGACATCGCCTACGACCACGACGCACACCCCGATCGACCGGGATGCGCGATCCAGGCCGGTCCGGTGTACCGCGGTGCCGCCATGCCGGCGCTCCGCGGGACGGCCTTCTACGGGGACTTCTGCGGGGGCTGGGTGCGATCGTTTCGCGTCGAGGGCGGCGAGGTGGTCGACGACCGTGAGGTCGTCACGCGGGTGGGGGTGCTGCGCTCCTTCGGCCTCGACGGCGACGGTGAGATCCTCGTGGTGACGGGCGAGGGCGAGGTCCTCCGGATCGTGGAGTCCGACTAGACGTCCGGATCGGCGAGACTCGTCGCCGTGAGCGACGGAGCGGCACCGGGGGGCGAACTGCGGCGGGACCTCGGCGTCGGCGGCGCCGTGGTCACCGGCCTCGGATCGATCGTCGGCACCGGCGTCTTCGTCAGCATCGCCATCGCCGCAGGAATCACGGGCCCCTCCGTCGTCCTCGCCGTGGTGGGTGGCGCGATCGTCGCCACGTTCAACGGACTCAGCAGCGCGCAGCTGGCGGCGGCCCATCCCGTGAGCGGCGGCACCTACGAGTACGGCCACCGGTTGCTGCATCCCCGCGCCGGGTTCACCGCCGGTTGGCTGTTCATGGCGGCGAAGTCCGCGTCGGCCGCCACGGCGGCGCTCGGGTTCGCCGGGTACCTCCTCGCCCTGCTCGGCGTGGACGCCGGACGGTGGGACGTCGTGGCGGTGGCGCTGGGCGGGCTCGTGCTCGTCACGGGCGTCGTGCTCGCGGGCATCCGCCGCTCCGCAGGGGCCAACGCCGTGATCGTGTCGGTGGCGATCGGTTCGCTGCTCGTGTTCGCCGTCCTCGGTGTGGTGAACGGGTCGACGGAGCGGTTCACGCCCTTCGTGGTGGCCGGCGCCCCCGGGCTGCTCGAGGCCACGGCGCTGATGTTCGTCGCCTACACCGGATACGGCCGGATCGCCACCCTCGGCGAGGAGGTGCGGGACCCCCGCCGCACGATCCCGATCGCCGTCGTGGTCACCCTGGGGCTGTCGATGGTCGTCTACGTCGCCGTGGCGGTGGGAGGCGTCGCCGGCGGAGGAGCCGACGGCCTGGCCGCCGCGGTGGGCGGCAGCGTGGCCCCGCTCCAGTCCGTGGCGGAGCAGAGCGGCCGGGGCTGGGGACTCGTGGTGGGCGTGGGGGCGATCGCCGCCATGCTCGGCGTGCTCCTCAACCTCGTCCTCGGGTTGAGCCGCGTCCTCCTGGCGATGGGCCGCCGCCGCGAGATGCCGTCGGTGCTGGGACGCGTCGACGTCCGGGGCACGACGCCGGTGCCGGCGGTCCTGGTGACGGCCGGCACCGTGGGTGCCATCGTCCTCGTCGGCGACGTCCGCGCCACGTGGGAGTTCTCCGCCTTCACGGTGCTCGGGTACTACGCCATCACCAACGCCGCCGCGTTGCGGCTCGCACCCGACGACCGCCGCTTCCCCCGGTGGGTCTCGTGGGCCGGCCTCGTCGCCTGCGCCTTCCTCGCGTGGTGGGTGGATCCGACGGCGCTGGCGGTGGGCCTCGGGGTGATCGCCGCCGGGTGGGTCTGGCAGAGCGTCGCCCTGCGGCGCTAGCCGCGCCGCCAGCCCGGCACGGAGGCCTGCTCGTCGTCGCCGGGCGGATTCGCCGACAGCTCCATCGCCACCCAGAACGTCTTCGACCACGGGTGGAAGAGGATGGGGAACAGGATCGTGACGGCGACGGTCACGACCAGGATCCCGGTCCAGGGGACGTCCGGCCACGTGACCACCATGCCCCCCACGAACACCACGACGAAGGCGGCGAGCACCGCGCCGGTGTTGATCATCACCGCGCCGAGCCAGTAGCCCTCGTGGCGTTCGAAGCGATGGCCGCAGGTGGGGCAGGCGTCGACGAGGTCCAGGCCTCGTCGGATCCCGCGGCCGCCGCAGTTCGGGCAGCGGAGCAGGCTCGCCCGGCCGAGTCGTCGGAGCACGTCCATGCCGGCATTGTGCCTGCCCGCCGAGCGTGTCCGTTTCCGGTTGGATCCGACACCGGCATAGAAAGTGTCGACCCCACGAAGGAACTCCCATGGTGACGATCGCCGACCGCTCCGTCCTCGTGCTGGGGGCCACCGGCGCCCTCGGCTCCCGCATCGCGTCCCGCCTCCACGAGCGCGGTGCCCGCCTGACCCTCGCCGGCCGTGACGAGTCCGCCCTCGCCGACCTCGGGTTGCCCGGACGGCTCGTGCGCGCCGATCTGCGGGTCGCAGCCGATTGCGCCCGCGTGGTCGCCGACGCCGTCGACGAGCATCGGGAGCTGCACGGGGTCGTCAACGCGGCGGGCGTGGTCGCCTTCGGGGACGTCGTCGATCTCGACGACGCCACCCTCGACGAGCTCTTCGAGACCGACGTGAAGGGCCCGCTGCGGGTCGTGCGCGAGGCCCTGCCCCATCTCGGCGACGGATCCTTCGTCGCCCAGATCACCGGCGTGGTCGCGGATCAGCCGGTGGCCGGCATGGCCGCGTACTCGGCCGTGAAGGCGGCGCTCGCCTCGGCGACCGCCGCCCTGGCGCGCGAGGTGCGGCGCGACGGCGTCACCGTGATCGACGTCCGTCCGCCCCACACCGAGACGGGTCTGGCCGGCCGGGCGATCGCCGGAACGGCGCCGCGATTCCCCGAGGGGGCGGACCCCGACCACGTCGCCGACCGCATCGTCGCGGCGATCGAGGAGGGGGAGCGGGTCGTGGAGGCCGACGCCTTTTGACCCGGGCGTTGCTGCTGACCCATGCCGGCGCCACGCTCGGCATGGTCGGGCTCATCTGGACCGTCCAGGTGGTCCACTACCCCCTCTTCGACGGTGTCGGAGCCGACGCCTTCCCCTCCTACGAGGCTCGCCACACCTCGGCCATCGGCCGCCTGTTGATCCTCCCGGCCGGGCTGGAGGTGATCACCGCGGCGACGCTGGTGGTGGTGCGCCCGCCGGGCGTTCCGATGTGGCTGGTCCTCGGTGCCGGGGCGGTCCTGGCGGGGATCTGGATCATGACGGCGCTCGTCCAGGCGCCCGCCCACGGGCTCCTGTCGGACGGCTTCGACGCCGCGGTGCACCGGCGTCTCGTCGACAGCAACTGGTGGCGGACCATCGGGTGGAGCGTGCGCGGCGTGGCGGCGCTGGCGATGGTCGGACTCTGGTCGCCCTGAGGTCCATGGCTTCGGGCGGGTACCGCGATCAGCGGAGGCCGGCCTCCTCGGGGATCGCCGCATAGTCGGGACGGTCCCCCGCCGATCGACCCTCCCAGCGCCACCGAACGGCGCCGTCGGGGGACAGGAGCACCGCCACCGGCAGGGTCCAGGGGTCGTCGATCGTCCGGCTGATCAGGTTCCCCTTCGCCACCGCCCGGATGGCACAGGCCACGGAGCGGGGACCGAACACGGCCCCGACGCCCCCGCGGGGCA
>JAWVYO010000138.1:0-5502 GCA_033722675.1 Acidimicrobiia bacterium
CAGGAGGTCGCGTCCCGCCCACACGAGGGTGCCGAAGAAGGTGAGGGTCGCCACCACCGCCACCGCGTCCACGAAGATCGGGGCAGCTCGGGCCTCCCCGAGGAGGAAGAAGCCGCTGAACATGCGGAAGAGCCGTTCGGGGAGGATGAGGTCCTTCAGCCGGTGGATGCCCAGGTCGGTGAGGGTGGCCCCGTCGGGCAGCGAGGTCGAGACGACGGCCGCCACGTCCGCCGACAGGAGCACCTGGCCGCCGTGGGCGGCGTCCATGATCCTGGCCGCCCTGTTGACCGCCGGTCCGAAGTAGTCCCCGTCGCGCAGCTCCCCTTCACCGACGTGGACGCCCATCCGGACCCGCAGCGGCTCGGGCGTGGGCCATTCCTCGGAGACGAGGGCTCGCTGGGCGGCGAGCGCGGTGTCGACGGCGTTCCGGGGCGTTTCGAAGGCGGCGAGGAGTCCGTCCCCCGTCGACTTCACGAGGACACCGCCGGCGTCTGCGATGGCGTCCCGCAGGATGGCGTCGTGGCGGGCCAGCGCGGACGTCATCTTGTCGGGATGGTGCTCCCAGAGCCTGGTGCTCGACTCGAGATCCGTGAACAGGTAGACCGGCACGACTCCCGAGTGTATGCAGCGGCGCCCCGACGGGGTCGCCGGCGGTGCCCCGCCATCGCTCGGCGAAGGACCGGAACGGTCGCCGCTTCGGGCGCACCCCCGGGTCCAGATCGCACCGTCGCCGTACCCCGCGGACGTCCACCGACGCGGCGCCCGGTACTCATGCGTCGAGCGCGACGGAACGAACGACCTCGTCGGACCACGGTCGGTCGCGGACCGGAGATGCTGGAAGCCGTCGCCGCCAGCGGGCCGTCGTCTTCCTCACCTGGGGGGGGATCTGGACGAGGCGATCTTCGCCGAACGTCCGCGGGCGACGCAGTACCTGGGCCCGACGAGTGGACCCCCGAGCGTGCTCCCCCCGGGCATCCGTGGAAGGCGGCGCGGTAGAGTCCGCCGTGGTCGACCCAGCGACGATGATGGGGACGCTGAGCATGCAGATCGGTGTGAAGGTGGGCGCTCCGATCGACCCGGTGTCCTGGTCGAACACCCGGGCCATGGCCGTCGAAGCAGAGATGGCCGGCTTCGATTCGATCTGGGTGGAGGATCATCACATCGGGCCGAACGGCGGGCCCCACGACTCGTGGAGTGCCCTGGCGGGCCTGTCGGCCGTCACCTCTCGGGTACGCGTCGGTTCCGTCGTTTCATCGCTCAACTTTCACCCCTCCCCGGCGATCCTGGCGCATCGAGTGGCCACGATCCACGACATGTCGGGGGGCCGACTGATCGTCGGCGTCGGCTCGGGCGACCCGGGCGAGGCCGCCCGTCTCGGACTGCCGGGCGACGACGCCGTCGGTCGGTTCGTGGAGAAGTTCGAGGTGATGCGGAGGCTGCTGGGCGGGGAGCGCTTCGACTTCTGGGGCGAGCACGTCCGGCTCGAGGATGCGTTCCTCGTTCCGGCGCATCCGGTCGAGTGGGTCGAGGGCCTGCCCTCGGTCGGGTCCCCGAGTCCCGTGGCGGTGGACTGGATGGTCGGATCGACGAGCCCCCGCGTGCTCGATGCCACGCTCCCCCACGCGGCCGGGTGGACGTCGCATTGGTCCAGCGGCGATTTCCAGAACGACCCGGATCGATACCCGCCTTTGCGCGCCGCCGTCGACGAGCGTCTGCACGATCTCGGACGGGACCCGGCAAACGTGTGGCGCGCCACCGAGGTGTGGGTCCAGGGATCGTCGCCCCGGGGTCTCCCGATCCCCCTGCCGGACTCCACCGTGCCGGGCGGCGGGAGCGTCGACACGATGGCGGAGTTCCTCGAACGCTGCGCAGCCGGCGGGATCGACCATCTCATCGTGCTCCTCGACCCCCAGACGCCCAAGGCGGTCGAGGAGCTCGCCGAGGCACGGCGCCGCATCGAAGGGTGATCGCCGGGCGACACAGGACGGCGAACGAGGGAACCGGGGATCCTCGGGCGGGGCGGAGGGGCGTCAGAGTTCCAGCCAGCGACCCCGGCCGTCACCGTTGCCGACGAAATCGCCCTCCGACCTCAGTTGCCACACGATGCCGTACCGATCGGCGAACCCCCGGCTGCCCTCGTTCCAGCGGCATGGCCGTGCTCGGCCGCGATGCCGCCGATCGATCGGCTCGCCCCCTCGCCGAGGCTCTGTCGGTTGGGTCGAGGCCGGTGCCTCTGGGGAGCAGGGTCTGCAGACCACTCGTATCATGCGGCATGCTCCCGATCGAATCCACGACACGTTCGCCGTTGCGCCCCGACGCGAGCGGTCATTACTTCGCTCGCGAGGACGGGAGCCCGTTCTTCTACCTCGCGGACACCGTCTGGATGCTCTTCTGCCGGCTCACCGAGGACGAAGCTCGCGAGCTCTTCGCCGACCGCGCCGCCAAGGGCTTCACCGTGATCCAGGCCGTCGTCTTCCGCGATCTCTTCGAGCCCAACACCCCGAACGTCCATGGACTCCGACCCTTCGCGTCCGACCAGGACATGCAGGCCGGACGTCTCGATCCCGGGTGGATCGAGTGGGTCGTCCACATCACCCGGATCGCCTCCGAGTACGGGCTCGTGATGAGCATCCTCCCCACCTGGGGCGACAAGTGGAACGAGCACTCCAACTCGGCGGGACCGGTCATCTTCGACACGGCCACGGCGCGCGCGTATTGCCGTCGGCTCTCCGACGGGCTGGCGGCCTGCGACAACGTGATCTGGGTCCTCGGCGGCGACAGCCCCGTCCAGAGGCGCGAGCACACCGCGACCATCCGCGCCATGGCCCTCGGCATCCGCGAGGGGGGCAGCGGTCAGCGGCTGATGACGTTTCATCCTTCGGGGATGGGGTCGTCCGCGCTCTTCCACGGTGACGCCTGGCTCGATTTCAACTCGCTGCAGACGAGCCATTACAAGCCGAACATCCCTGGATATCTCCACGTCGAACGGCTCTTCGCGGAGCCTCCCCCGAAGCCCTGTCTCGACATGGAGCCCAACTACGAGCTGAGCCCGATGTTCGAGGTCGGACGCGGCGCTCCGGGACAGCCCTACGTTCCCGTGTTCACCCCCTACGACGTCCGCAAGAGCTTCTACCGCACGGTCCTCGCCGGGGCCGCAGGATTCACGTACGGGTGCGAGCCGATCCGACAGATCATCAGAAGCGGCGACCGGGTCCACGTCTGGGAGGGCATCGATCTGCCCGATTGGCGCGAGGCGCTCGACGCACCGGGATCGGCGCAGCTCTCGCTGCTCCCCCGCCTCCTGGCCGAGCGGTCGTACTTCACACGCGTGCCCGCCCAGGAGCTCCTCGTGCCACCGAGACAGGCCGGTGCGTGGCCCGATCGCATGTCGATCGGCGTTCCGGCCGCCGGTCAGGAGAACACCGATCCCGCCTCCTACGTCTCCGTCGCCCGGTGCAGCGCGGGCTCCTGGATCATGGCCTACGTCCCGGTCCGCCAGCTGGTGGAGATCTCGACGGCCGCACTGGCCGGGGACGACCTGCGGGTCACGATCTACGATCCCGAGTCGCTCGAGGAGCTGCACCGGTTCGTCACGCCGGGAGCGGAGAGCATCAAACTCGTCCCCGAACGCGATCTCGACACGCTCTTCGTGATCGACGCGTGATCGGCTGATTCTCTCGAGAGCCAGCCGGCCGCAGCCGAGCGGGCCTAGAAGTCGGGAGGACAGGTCGTGAGGGTGTGCGCGTAGCCCGCCGCCTTGACGAATCCCGTACTGCTGCTGAGGCCGGGGCTGATGACGATGCCCTGGAAGGTGTGGCCGGCGGGGTTGAAGAAGAGGGCGAAGAGCACGCCGGCCCCGACACCACCGGGGAAGGGCGTGGGGGCGGTCCCGCCGACGACGTAGGCGACCGAGTGGCCCGCGAGTGCCTGCGCCTTGTCGACCCAGAAGCCGAACCCGGCCCCGGTGAATCCGCCGAGCACCTGCTTCCAGTTCGTCGGGGGATCCCGGAAGGCCTTGTGCGCCTCCCTCGGATCGAAGGCAGCCGCCAGCCCGATCACCTGGCAGTCCCGCGGTCGACCGGCGTCGAGCGTCGAGAAGTTCCATCCCGACCCGAAGTCCCCCTCGCCGGCGGCGATGCCCAGGGCGTCGAGCGACAACACCCACTGGATCGTCATGCTCTGGAAGGGTTGCGGCCCCCACCACGGGGTGATGGCGCGGGTGGGCCGCAAGAGGGGGAGGAGTTCCTCGCGCAGCACCACGTCCACCTGGTCTCCGGCGATCATCCGTTCCCCGGCACGGCCGATGGCATCGAGGAACCCCATGAGACCGGACTCCATCTGGGCGAAGACCTCCGCCGCCTTCCGGTCGAGCGCCTCGTCGGCGGCCGGTCCGGTCCCGACCGACGCGATGAGGTCACCGGCCTGTCGGTAGAGGTCCCGGCCGTAGGCGTCGGCATCGCCGGCAAAACTGTTCATCTGCGCCTCGACGTCGCGCGCCCCCGACTCGACCGACGTCCCGAGTTGCTGAAAGCTGGTGACGATGGCGTTGCCTGCCGAATCGAGGGCGGCGACGACGTCGGTCCCGCCCTGGACCACGGCGGTGGTCGTGTCGTTGACGAACCCCTCGAAGGTGCCGGCCGCGTTCGAGAAGACCGTGCCGGCCTGATTCAGGAAGTCGAGCGCACCGCGTGTCGTCGCCGCCTCCCGGGGTGGGAGGGTGCTCGTCGAGGGCGTCGACTCGCCCTCGGTGCACGCCGCGGCCACCAGCGTGACGGCGACCAGGGTCAGGACGATGCGTCGCACGGTGCGTGCCTCCTCGCTGCGGGGTGCGCTCAACATTCCTCCCGGATCCTCACCTCGATCGTTCCCCCGACCGTCTCGACGTCGTTCGTCGCCGCCACGACGAGGTACTGGGTGTGGTCGCCGTTCGCCGCACGCAGCGCGGCGAGCCGGGCGCTGTCGGCGAACACCTCACCGGAGACGGTGTCCACGGCGAACGCGTCGGCGGTCGCCCCGCCGACGAGCCCGTACACGACGGGACGGGTCGTGTCCGGGTCGAAGGCGAGCATGAACCCGATGCCCCGGACTCCCGTGGGCGTCGAGGCAGCGCACCACGCCCCGTCGAGGGCACCGGCGTTCGCGACGGCGAGCGAGGGACGCTCGTCGCCGTAGGCGGCGGGGGTCCCCGAGAACATGAGGGGGATGTCTCCATCGATCACCGTCACGGTCACGGTCGCCCGGAGCGACCCGTGCTCCTCGGAGAAGAGCTCGACGTCGAGGTTCCACACGTCGCCGACCACGAGCGCGGAGTGATCCGCGATCCAGAGCCGTCCGTTGGGATCCATACCGAACACGCCGCTCTCGTTCCCGCCGGTGATCCGGTGGACTGCGTCGTCCCAGCCGCACCCGCCGGTCGCCCCGTAGGACCCGATGACGTCGTACTCGGCGTCGACGGGGACCTCGACCGACCCGCCCCGCAGCGTCGGCGCCACGACCGCGTCG
>JAWVYO010000139.1:0-5488 GCA_033722675.1 Acidimicrobiia bacterium
CCGCGGGGGGGCCCCCACGGCCGCGTCCGGTCCTTTTCCTCTGGCACGGCGAACAGGTCCATGGTCCACTGGCCGGGTCCGTCCCCGCAGGGGGCCTGCGGGCGGCCCGGGACCACCGGCTCACGACGTGACGCTCCCTTCCCACGGTGGTCCCGGCGCGCCCGGGTCGATCAGCCCTGTCCGTCCCGGCGAGCTGTCGTACGATTCTGGTCGTGACACGCGTCGTCGCGATCGCCGGTCCCCCGGAGCCGGAGCTCTTCTCCCGGATGGAGGAGCTGCGCCCCGACCTGGTGCTCGGATGTGGCGGCCTGCCGGCCGACTATCTCGAGACGCTGGCGGTCGCTTCGGGAGCCCCCGTCCTCTACGTCCCCGGCGCCCACGACCCGGCTCCGGCGCCTGCCGCCACCGACGACACCACGCTGCTCGCTCCACCGGGACCCCACGGCTGCATCAACATCGACGGCCGCGTGGTCACCGGCTCGGGCCTCAACGTCGCAGGCATGGGCGGCGGCCTCGCCCTGGAGTCTGCGCCGAACCGCTACCGCCCGAAGGAGATGGACAAGCGGGTGGCCCGCTTTCGCTTCCGCCACGGCCGGCGACGGATCACCGGACGACGACCGCCCGACGTGCTCGTCACGCATCTCTCGCCGCTCCCCATCGACGGCCGTCCTGCCGACCACCACCCGAAGCTCGTCCAGCTCGTCCGATCCATGAAACCCAGGATCGCCGTCCACGGCGGCCACGGCCGCGGGTACGCGGTCGACGATCGGCGGATCGGGAAGGTACCCGTCATCCACCCGATGCCGTACCGGGTCCTCGACCTGGACTGAGCTTGGCCGCCGGGTCTGCCTACGCTCCGACGGGGCCGCCGGCCCCTCGAACATGGCGCGACTGGTCACGATCATGGGCTCGGGCGAGACCGCACCGACGATGGTGCCGGTCCATCGGAGCGTGCTCGAGGCCGTCGGACCCGACCCGGTCCTCACGGTCCTCGACTCCGCCTACGGGTTCCAGGAGAACGCCGACGAACTGACCGAGCGGGCGGTCGACTACTTTACCACCTCGTTCCCCGGCACCGACGTCCGGGTGGCGACCCTGCGATCGCCCGATGCGCCCGCCGGCGTGCGCGAACGGGCCCTCGAGCGACTCCGGACTGCCGACGTCGTCTTCGCCGGTCCCGGCAGTCCCACCTACGCACTCCGGACATGGCACGAGACCGGCGTCGCCGACGTGCTCGCCGAGATCGCGCTCCGGGGTGCCCTCACCGTCGCGAGCGCGGCATCGATCACGGTCGGGTCGCACGCGGTCCCCGTCTACGAGATCTACAAGGTGGGCGAGGAGGTCCGCTGGGCCGACGGTCTCGACGTCCTCGGCCGCCTCGGACTCTCCGCCGCCGTCGTGCCCCACTTCGACAACGCCGAAGGCGGCACCCACGACACGCGGTTCTGCTGGATGGGCGCCGCACGATTCGAACGGCTGCGCTCCCTCCTCCCCGACGGGGTCGCCGTCCTCGGGGTGGACGAGCACACCGCCGCCGTCCTCGACCTCGACGCCGGTGTCGTGCGGGTCAGGGGCCGGGGCCGCGTGACGGTCCTCGCCGACGGGGCCACGGCGACGGCGAGCGACGGTGAGGCACTCCCCCTCGGTCTGCTGCAGGGATCGGAGTCGCCACTCGCCGAACCGATCGATCTGCCCGCCGGGGACGACCCGGTGGCCGAGCTCACCGGAGCCTTCTCGGCCGCCATCGAGCGTGGTGACGTCGAGCCGGCCCTCGACGCCGTGCTGGAGTTGGAGGACACGCACGAGCAGTGGGACGACCCGGCCGACGCCCACCGGGCGCTGCGCCGCATGGTCACGCGACTGGGTTCCGAGCTCACCCGCTCCGTCGACGGCGACGAACGGCGGCGAAAGGCGGCGGAGGCGCTGCTGCAGCTCCGGGCCCGAGCCCGCGACGAGCGCCGGTTCACCGACGCCGATGCTCTCCGCGAGACCGTCGCCCTCCTCGGCTTCGAGATCCGCGACACGTCCGACGGCAGCATCGCCGTCCCCGTCGACTGATCAGCCGGGACAGTCGATCATCTGCTGCACGCCGAGGGCGGCGGCGAGCGCCCTGCGGGTCCCCGGCCCCACCACGCCGTCGACGTCGATGCCGCGGTCACGCTGGAACGCCTCCACCCGATCGAGGGTCAGCGGCCCGTACAGGCCGTCGGCGGACCCCGCCGAGTAGCCGGCGTAGGCGAGGAGTTCCTGGAGGTCGCCGACGTCGGACCCGACGTCGCCCCAGCCGATGATGCGGCCGTCGGGGTCGAGGAGATCGCGATGCGGCCGGATGCGATCCACCCGGGACACCGCGGCACGGGTCTCGTCGCCCACGATGCCGTCGGGCGTCACGCCGAGGGCATCCTGGAGCGACCGGACGGCGGCGGCCGTCTTCGGACCGAAGATGCCGTCGATCGGACCGACGTCGTACCCGAACGCGTCGGCGAGCCGCTGGATCTGTTCGACCTCGGTCCCGCGGTCGCCCTCGACGATCAGTCCGGCCGAGGCCACGAGGTCGCGCAGCGGCCCGGGGTCGGCCACCCGGCAGACCTCGACGCCCTCGGAGGCTCGGAGGGCGTCGAAGGGGTTCACGATGACGCCGTCGGGATCGCGCAGTTCGAAGTGGAGATGCGGCTGGGTGTCCTCGGCCGAACCGCTGTCGCCGAGGAAGCCGATGAGGTCACCGGCGTGGACGTGGTCCCCGATCTCGAGTCCGGGGGCGATGCCCCAGCCCTGGCCGTCATCGGTGCCCGGCGTGTCGTTGTCGAGGTGCACGTAGAGCGTCATCCACCCGTCGTCGTGCTCGAGCACCACCGAGCAGCAACCGTCGGGCTTCTCGTGGGGTGAGACGAACGAGGAGTTGATGCGCAGCACGGTCCCGTCGTGGGCCGCCACCACGGGGGTTCCCTTCGGGGCGAAGAGGTCCTGTCCGTGATGGTCGCCCTTCGTGCGGGCGGCGTAGAACCAGTCCTGATACCAGACGGCGTCGGGCACCGGGAAGGTCAGGTCGTAGTCGACCATGTCCCCGTACTCGTGGGCCGGCCCGTCGAAGGGGGCCTCGTGGTCGGCGGCGGCGGGGAGGCTCACCCCACCGAGCACCGTGGTCGTCGCGAGCGCGGTGGCGAGCAGCCGCCGCTTCCAGGTCGAGATCCGCACCGATCCTCCAAGAAGACGTCGTCTTCCAACATCGGCTCCGGAGCGGGCGACTGAAGACGAACCGGGCCGCCCGCCACGGTGGCGGGCGGCCCGATGTCGCGCGGGGATCCGTCAGTCGTGGATCTTGATCTGGCCGCCGGCCAGATCGCCACCCACGTCCAACACGAGTTCACCGGTTCCGACGTCCCAGACCCGGATGCGGATCGCGTCTCCGGAGGTCCCGTCGCTCACGTCGACCCGGAACTCGAAGCCGGTCGCGCCATCGAGCGTGGCCCCTCCTGACAGGTGGGCCGTCGACTCCGGCGTGATGACGAGCCAGGCGAGGCCCTCGGAGTGCAGGTGCACACCGTCGACGACGGCGTTGACCTGTCCCTTCGCCGTGTCCTGGTGGTAACGGGCGGTGAGGCCGAAGTTGGCGTCCTCGCCCTCGGCGAGGAACCACCCGCCGCCGGTGACGTGCCCGCCGTCGGGGTCGTACACCACGACGAACTCGAACACGTCCTGGTCGAAGGCGCCGTGGCCGTCCGTCACGGTGACAGGCACCGAGTAGACGCCGGGCGCCTGGTAGACGTGCGTCGCCGCACCGGTCGAGGTCTCGGCCGTCGTGCCGTCGCCGAAGTCCCAGGTCACCGTGTGGGTCTCCGAGTCGGGGTCGCTGAAGGCGACCTCGAAGTACGCCTCGGTGCCGATCATGATCGGTCCGGCAGGCCCGGTGATCGATTCGATCGTCGGCGCCCGATTCATGGGCTGCACCCGCCGCTGCAGGTCTCCGTTGTCGTGGAACAGGGCGAGGAGCACGTCCATGCCCCACTCGATGTCGAAGTCCTGGCAGTCGCCCGGCTCGCCGTAATCGGCGGTCCACACGCCGTCCACGACGGGGTAGACGGTCCCACACGATGCCTCGGGATCGGACGGATCGGGATGGGCCGGGTCGAAGGGCCGCACCCAGACCTGGGTGTGCCCCGGCGCCGTGCCGGTGACGACCTCGCCGTAGGGGTCGTAGCTGGTGACCGCCAGGTCGACGATCTCCACCTCCGTGTAGGTGCGAGCGAGGTCGCCGAACTCGATGCGCACGCTCATCCCCGGCTGCAGGTCGTGGCCGAGCGGATCCAGGAAGAATCCACCGGACTCGTTCGTGGTCACCGGTGTGGTCCACATCGGCACCTCGTCGGCCGGGTCGGCGTAGACCTGCACCTCGCCATCAGCGCTGGCGGGGAAGCGCTGGTCATCGAACAGCCAGAGCCAGCTCGGGTCGGTGTTGACCAGCAGGCCGCCCTGCTGTTCGACCTGGGCTCGGACCTCCGTCAACCCGCCCTCGTAGCCGAGATCGTTCACACCGACGTCGGTGTTGCGGCCGATGTCGGAGAACGAGACGGACCACGTGCCGTCGGGCGCCGGTTCGATGGCGCGGAACTCCGCACCGGCGAACACGTCGAGTGTGCCGAACCCGCCGGATCCGCTCACGGTGTCGCTGACGACGTCGATGGCGTCGATCCGGATGTGGCTCACCGGCAGCACCGAGATGCGCGTCGGATGTGACACGGTGAGGATCTGGCCTCGCTGGACCCAGAAGTCACCCATGTCGAATCCCGCCATCGTGTCGACGGGCGGCCCGGGACCGAACCAGGGGCCACTGATGGCTTCCGTCTCGTAGACGACGACGCCGTCGGGATCGGTGACCGTGAGATGGATCGTCTCGTCGAGCGGCCAGCCGCCGGCGGACACGTGCGGCTGACCTTCGTCGTCGCCGATGAAGCCGACCATGATGATTCCCGTCGGGGACACGGAGGTGTAGTCACCGTCGTCGTCAGCGACCGAGGCCTCGGTCCCCATACCTTCGAGCACGTCGAAGAAGCACGGGTCGGCTGCGAAGTCGGCCGTCCACGAGCCGGTGGCGTCCGCCACCACGTTGAAGCCACAGCCGCCGCGTTCGTCACCTGCGCTCACCTCGACCGGTGTGTCCGGTGGCGCCGTGCCGTAGGAGAGATCGTCTGCCGCCTCGAAGTAGACGATCGACACGCCGTCGATCAGGGTCAGCTCCTTCACGATGCCGGTCTCGTCGCCGGTGGCGACGATCGTCGTGCCGGGCTCGAGATCGACACCGTGCTGCCCCCACCGGTCCAGCCAGCCGTGTCCGTCGTAAACCGGGACCGACTCCGGGCCGAACAGCCCGGGGATCTCGACCGTGACGCTGAGGTCGTCGGACCACTCCTCCAGGGAGATCCAGTCGTCCGTCAGCGACGCACGAATGCGCGGTCCCTCGTGACCA
The DNA here is from genome assembly GCA_033722675.1 of Acidimicrobiia bacterium. Classification (GTDB taxonomy): domain Bacteria; phylum Actinomycetota; class Acidimicrobiia; order Spongiisociales; family UBA11373; genus DATHYU01. Next base: position 5,465 of record JAWVYO010000139.1, read on the forward strand.
TCACCGCAGCCGTGGCAGAACCCG
>JAWVYO010000140.1:0-5478 GCA_033722675.1 Acidimicrobiia bacterium
CCACGCGGGCCACGGCGCCGGGGGGCAGGATCCGGGCGAGCCGCGCCCCGTCGATCGATCGGACCCAGCCGAGGGACGCGGCGCGCGCCGGCACCGCGATGCCCTCGTGCTGCATGCCGCCGTCGTCGGTCTCAGCCCTGGCCGACCGGTGGGTGCGCCGGACGGCCGCCACGGTCGCCAGGGCGATCCGGCGGACGACGGCGTTCACCCGCATCCTCCTCAAGGAGTGGTCGATATAGGCGACGATGGCGATCCCCGAGCCGATGCCGAGCACCACGGCGAGCGTGACCGACACGCTCCGGAACTGCCCGGCCCCCGTGCCGTCCTGCCCTGCGAGGCCCCCGAGGACGAGGAGCGAGTAGGCGAACGTCCCGACGACCAGTCCGATCACCACCTGCTGGAACCGGTTGTCGAAGAAGCCGCCGACCGATCGCGGCGAGAACTGGCTGGAGGCGATCTGGCTCGACAGCGCCGTGATCGAGAACACGATGGCGGCGACCGTGATCGTGGCTCCGGCGACGGCCGTCACGATGGAGCGACCGCCATCCAGAGAGACGGAGAGGAGTACGGGCAGGTCCTCGACGCCGGGCACCGCCCGATCGAGCCATCGAGCCAGGCCGGCCAGGCCGATGCAGACGACCATCACGGCCGTCGGGACCAGAAAGAGGCTCTCACGCAGGCGCTGGGCAGCCGACCGCAGGGACTCCATCCGTCCGAGCCTAGGTCGGGTCGCCGCCCCGGTCGCCTCGGGTCTCCGTCGCCTCCGATGCTCCTGTCCGGAGTCCCTCCAGGAACCAGGTGCGCCGATCCCCCGCGCCCTTCACGCGGATGACCCCCCTCGGCCTGCAGACGAACTCGTCGGTGAGCAGCGCCCGGGTGGCCTCGGTCACCTGGATCCGATCGGGCTCGCCGTGCGACTCCATGCGACTCGCCGTGTTGACCGCCTCACCCCAGAGGTCGTACTGGAACTTGGACCGCCCGATCACCCCGGCCGCCACCGGACCCGAGTCCATACCGAGCCGCAGGGTGATCTCGGGAACCTCTCGGGTGTGTTCCAGCATGTCGAGGGCGAGGCGGGCCAACGCCCCCGCGTGGTCCGCCCTCGGGGTCGGCACCCCGCAGGCGACCATGTAGTTGTCGCCGATGGTGCGAATCTTCTCGCATCCGTGCTCCTCGACGAGGTCGTCGAACCTGCGGAAGACGTCGTTGAGCAGACCGACCAGCTCGTCGGGGTCCATCGCCGAGGTGAGGGCGGTGAAGCCCACGATGTCGGCGAACAGGACGCTCACCTCGGCGTGATGGCGGGCCACCGTGCGGTCGTGGAGCTTCAACTCGTCCGCGATCGGCGCCGGGAGGACGTTGAGGAGCAGCCGTTCGGACCGCTCTCGCTCGGCGGCGAGCAGGCTCTGCGCACGGTCCTTCTCACTGGCGAAATAGTTCACGGTGACGAAGACGATCAGACCGACGACCGTGACGTTGAGGACGAAGAACACGCCGATCAGCCAGATCGGCAGGTCGTTACCGATCCCGATCCCCGGCTGCACGACCTGCGCCGCGGCCACGAGGACGGCGAACGCCCCGAACACCGCGACGGCCGTGCGGCGCCGGGCGACGAGGACGGTGCCGAGCGGGGCCAGGAACGACCACAGGACCACGGCGCTGCTGGCGACGAATCCTCCCAGCGCGATCTGCAACGCGAAGGGCAGGACGAGGATGAGGGCGATCTGGCTCACCCGGAACAGGCGGTACCGCCCGGTGACGCCGACCGCCGCGAGGCCGGCAGTCGTCACGACCGAGTAGGACAGCGGGATGGCCCCTGCTGCGGGCTCGCCGAAGGCCACGTACGTGAGGCCCCAGGCCACCGCGGCCGCGGCGATCAGGAAGGCGACCGTGGCGATGATCCGGTTGGCGAGGGCCGTCTGCGGATCCACACCGCGTGCGAGGCCACCGTCGCGCACCGGCGCCGTCATGCTCGTGACCATGGCCGCTCTCCCCTCGACCGCCCGAGTCTTCCACATCGAGCCCACGACCGCGGGGGCCGCCGCCTCGTCCCCTGTCGCTAGAAGCCTCGTACCAGTTCGGCCGTGTAGGTCCCTTCGAGGGCGAATCCGGACTCGCTGGTGATGGACGCCTCGATGCAGACGACGTCGTCGCCGAGGTGCACGAGACGGGCCGAGCCGGTCATGTCCACGCTGAACCCGGGGGCGTCGGGCGCCGTCACGTTGAGGAACGTGGCCAGCTCCCCGGCCTCCCAGTCCACCTGGCCCACCTCGCCACCCTCGAGCACGGGCACCGACTCGGGATCCTCGGCGTTGAAGACGGTCAGCCCCGTCTGGACGACGATGCCGCCGTCGGGCGGATCGGTGACGTAGGAGTACGACCGGTCTTCACGATCGATCGGGAAGTCGGCGAGATACACCGTGTAGGCCCGGCCTCCTGCGGTGGGAACGGCGATGGCGTCGGTCACCTGGAAGGGCTCGAGCGCGCCGTCCCCCGAGATACGTAGGTCGATCGCGTACGGAACGAGCTCACAGCCGGCCGGCAGCGGCACGGTCGTGGTGGTCGACGTCGTGGTGGACGTCGTCGCCGCCACGGTGGACGCCGTGGTGGAGGTCGCGTCGCCCCCGCATGCCCCGACCACCAGGGCGGCCACGGCCATCACGGCGGCGATCCCGGTCCGTCGTCCCATCACCCATTCCTCCCGTCGACGGAACGAGCCAAGCATCCCGACCGCGCCCGCACAAGGGCCCTTCGTCCACCTCGTTCGCAGGACCGCCGTACCGCTCCCCCGCTCCCGGGAGGCGCGCGGCGGTAGATTCGCCACATGCCGATGACGCCCGAGCGCTGGACGGCCACGAACGACTACGCCCGCGAGGTGTTCGGGACGGAACCCGATCACATCCGGGCGACACGCGAGGCCGCCGAGGACGCGGGGCTGCCCACGTGGGCCGTCTCCTCCGACGTCGGACGCCTGCTCGCCCTGCTGACGGCGACCACCCGGGGCCGGCTCGCCCTCGAGATCGGCACCCTCGGCGGGTATTCCGCCCTCTGGCTGCTCGAGGGCCTCCGGACGGACGCCCGGCTGATCACCATCGAGTACGAGGACGAGCACGCCGACTTCGCCGCGGACCGGTTCGCCCGGCACGGCCTGGCCGATCGGGTCGACCTGCGTCGCGGTGCGGCGCTCGAGCTGCTCCCCGACATCGCCGAAGAGGTCGGCCGGGAGTCGGTGGACGTCGTGTTCATCGACGCCGACAAGGAGTCCTACCCCGACTACTACGAGCTGACTGCCCCACTCGTCGCACCCGGGGGCCTGCTCCTCGTCGACAACGTCTTCGGCACGGGCTCGTCGTGGATCGACGACTTCGACGACGAGGGCATCCGCGCCACCGACCGGATGAACCGTCGGGCCGCTGCCGACGACCGGTTCGACACCGCAGGCGTGTTCATCAGGGCCGGACTGCTCATCGCCCGACGTCGGTGATGCACGACGTCTATGCCTATGGGGTGATCGCCCCGAGCACCCTCGTCGAGCTCGGCGGGGCGTTCCCCACCGAGGCCGGGTACGGGGAGATCGCGGCGGTCCACCCGTCGCTGGGCGGGGAGGCGGCCGGGAGCGCCTACGTCCTCGGTCGGCTCGGCGTGCCCACGAAGCTCACAGGCACCATGCTCGGTGACGACCCCGAATCCCGGCGCGTCGTCGAGTTGCTGGCTGGCGAAGGGGTGGACACCGGTGCCATCGACACCACTGGCCGGGCCGTGACGGAGATCGTCGTGTCGACGGGCGTCGAACGGACGGTCTTCGGCGACTACGGCCGGATGCTCGGCGAGCGGGCCTGGAGTGCCCCGTCCCGAATCGACATCGAGTCGGCGCGGGTCGTGTGCCTGGACCCCTTCTTCGGCGACGACTCCCTGCAGACCGCCCGATGGTGCCGGGAGGCGTCGGTTCCCTATGTGACCGTGGACGTGGAGCCCGGTTCGGAGATCGCCCGCCACGCAGCGGCCGTCATCGTCGCCGGCGAGTTCGCCTCCAGGGATCCCGAGTACGCCACATTCTCCGCCTACGCCGACCGGTGCGAGGGCCTCGTGGTCCTGACGCGGGGGGCGGGCGACCTCCTCTACGGTCGGGCCGGGGCACCGCCGCAGGCCTTCCCACCGTTCGATGTGGAGACACGCGACGCCACGGGAGCCGGCGACGCCTTTCGCGCCGGTCTCATCTACGGGATGCTCGCCGGCCAGGGCGACGAGGAGCTCGTCAGGACGGCCTCGGCGGTCGCGGCGCTCGTGTGTCAGACGGTGCCGGGGGTCGTGAACGGCCCCACGGCGAGCGACCTCGCGCGGTTCCTCGACCCTCCCGGCTGACGGGCAACGCCGACCCCGCCGCGTCGGGCGATGGTCGTCAGCCGATCTCGACCTCGTAGCGCACGTTCTCGCCGTCCTCGATCCTCGGCACGAACACCCGCGACGGTACGACGGCATAGGCCGCGTAGGGGGGCATGGCGAGATCCAGCGCGTCGATCGCGCCCGCCACCGCCTCGGGGTACTCGGCCTCGGACAGCCGACGCGCGGTGCCCTCGAACTGGATGGCGTTGAGGTCCTCGGTGAGGTCGGGGGCGTAGTCGGGCTGCTCGGAAGCGACGACGGTCCCCGCGATCGTCGGGTTCCCCGCGATGTCCCGGGAGTGACGGGCGTCGGTCTTCGAGAAGAAGAAGAACGTCAGATCCTCGTCGACCAGGTATTCGACGGCGGCCACCCAGGGACGAGTGCCGTCGGTGGTCGCGAGCATCAGGTACCGATGCTCTTCGACGAACGATCTCACCCAGGTCGAGTCGGTGGTGCCGGTCATGTCCATCCCCCTCGTGGTCGTGTGTGTGCAGACGGATTCATCGGATCGAGGCCTCGCCGGGGCCGTCTGGTCCCGGCGGCCCGTGCGGGTCGATCAACACCGGAACTCGAAGGTCGCGGTGGCGGTGTCTCCACCGATCATCCGGGACATGGTCGCGCTCCCGGAGACGGTGTCCCCCTCGACGGACACCTCGTCGAAGTCGTCGGTCGTGGCCATCCAGGTGAAGTCGGGACCCGACACCCGGAGGTCCTGGGAGCCGTCGTCAAACCGGTCGAAGACGATCTCGACCTCGGAATCCATCTCGGCGCTGCCGGCGATGTTGATCGTGTCGTCGGGCCAGACACTGCACTGGATGTCGGGGACGAACACCCAGGTCTCGGCGCCGATCGTGACCTCTCCGGCCGTCGCGGCGTCCCCGCCGGCATCCATGTCCTCGTCACCCCCGCCGTCGGCCATGGTGGTCTCGGCGGACGATTCCGCCCCGGTGGTCGCTGCCGTGGCGTCCTCGCCGCACGCCCCCAGCGCCAGCGCCAGGATCGGCACGATCAGGATGCTCAGCTTTCGCACGATGGTCTCCCCCGTCGACGGAGGAGAACACGTACCCGTCGCCATCGACCTTCATACCCGCCACG
>JAWVYO010000141.1:0-5395 GCA_033722675.1 Acidimicrobiia bacterium
CACCATGTGGCCGGTGTCCACGTCGTAGGCGGCACCGTGCCACGGGCAGCGGAGGCATCCGTTCCGGTCGATGGAGCCCCCGGCGAGGTCGGCCCCGAGGTGGCGGCACCGGCGGGTGACGGCGAAGCAGTCGCCGTCGCGGTTGCCGACGGCGAACCGGCCGGCGCCCTTCACCGCCCCGGGCGGCAGTTCTGAGGCGGGCCCGGCTGGTGTTTCGTAGGTCATCGGGTCAGCCTACGTCGGCCCCGCTCAGGGCACGACGGGCAGCAGCACCGTCGAGTCGCTGTTCCCGCCGTAGTCCCACACCGTCATGTCCACGTACAGCTGGGTGCCGGGCTCGTGCTGGATCAGTGCGTACTGCAGGTTCGGCAGGTCGGCGAAGAGGCCCACGTCGGTGGTGGGGACCCACTGGGCCTCACCGTTCTCCACCAGCAGGAGCTCGGGGAAGATGAGTCCCTGCGGGTCGGCCGTCAGCCCGCCGTAGGTGCCGGAGGGATCCACCGTGTAGAAGTCCTCCTCGACGATCTCCCCGGATTCGAGGTCGACGACCACCGACAGCAGGATCTCCTCGGGTTCCTCGGAACCGGGCGCCAGGTAGGTGAGGGGGATGTCGACGAGACCGAACCCGGTGTCCTGGTCCAGGTTGAGGGCGTAGTAGGCGATGGCCGTGTCCTGGCCGTCGCTCAGCTCCAGGTAGCTGTTGTCGTGGATGGCGAAGACGCCCGGCGACCCGTCGACGATCACCTCGCCGCCGGTGTCGGTGACCGTGACCGGCTCCGTCTCGATGTCCATCCACTCTTCGGCGTAGAAGAGCTGCGCGTCGGAGTCGGGGTCAACGACCCCCACGAACATCGTCGCCTCGATGACCGACCCGATGGAGAACTCCGACAGCGGGCCGAACACGTTCAGGCCGTCGTCGTCGAAGAAGAAGACCGGCTGGACCGTCGCCTCCGGCTGTTCCACGAAAGTGGCGCGACGGTCCTGGGGCAGCTCCTGGCCGGCCTGGAAGAAGGCCGACAGCGTGTTGGCCCACTGCGGATCGCCGGTGAGGAACAGGTATCCCTGGCGGAAGTGGTCTTCCAGCTCGGGGAAGTAGATCGACAGCCCCGACGCCTGTCTGGTCGCAGGTCCGGTGGTGTTGGCGACCACCATCGTCTGGAGGGCCGAGAGGGCGTTGGCGGCGGCGGTCGACAGTTCCGGGCCGCCGACGGCGGCCAGGTTGTCGAGCAGTCCGCCGAGGTCGACGTGGTTCGAGTCGAGGGCGGGGTCCGGGTTCCGCCCGAAACCGAGCAGGCCGCGACGGGCGCCGGTGAGGGCCGTCGCGAGGCCCGCGGGATCCTCGCCGAAGCGTCCGGTGACCTCCGACAGCGCCGTCGAGAACGCCTCCACGCCGCTCAGGTCGAGGAGCGACAACGTGATGTCCGAGCCGGTCCCGAACGCCTCGGCCTGGGCGGCGAATCCGTCGATGATCGCTCGCCCGAGCTCGTCGGACGTCACGTCGTCGTCGGTGGCGAAGATCCCGAGCGATTCGTAGTTCCACCCGTGGCCCGGCTCGAGCTCCTGGCTGGCGAGCATGTAGTCGGCGTGCGGGGCGACGACGCTCGCCACCTCGTAGGTCGCCATGAGACACGCGTCGAAGCCGATGAGGTCGATCGAGTCGACGCCGGCGGCGGCCAGGCCGGTCTCGAGACCCTGGGAGATGTCGGCGAGGTCCAGGATGTCGAGGCCGTCGGTCTCGTCGGGGCCCATGCCGGGCCAGCCGGCCCCGTGGTTCCAGAAGACGAGGGCGTAGTGGTCGGCGGGATACGCACCGATCCCGGCTTCGAGGAAGCCGGCGAGCGCGTCGGGCGACCCGAGGTTCAGCTCGGTCCCGCCGCTCACCTCGATGAGCTCACCCTCGTGAACCTCCAGCAGTTTCGTGTCCTCCCAGTCGCCGAGGTTGAGGACGCCGGCATCGGTGTACTCGGGATGACGGTCGACGAGGGCCACGATGTTGACGTCGGCGTCCCCGGTGGCCGAGGCCATCTCGAGAAGGTCCTGGACGGCGAAGGGTTCGAGGTCGGTGTCGCCGATGAGGTAGACGAGGAAGGTCCAGGCGGCACGCTGAGCGCCGTCGCCGCCGGGGGTGGGCACCTGGTCGACGAGTGACCCCCCGTCACCCGGCGCGGCGGTGCCGTCACCCGACGTCCCAGCCCGATCGTCGGCGTCCCCGCCCGTGCAGGCCGAGACGACGAGCACGAGTGCGATCAGGAATGCCATGCGCCTCACGGGGACCACCTCCAGTCGGATCGGGAGGAAGGTAGCCGAACCCGACCCCCGTGACACGCCACACCCTGAGGGGGGTCTCAGGCGTCGCTCACGACACGGTCGGTCGTTCGCGGCGGTTCGCCCGCGCGTCTAGCGGTTCGCGGCCTCCACCTTGCGCCGCAGCCAGTCGGCGAAGAGGACCGGCTCGTACCTGGGCGTCTCGGCGGTGGGGACCACCTCGATGACGGCGTCGGGCGAGGGGTTCTGGAAGAAGGCGATCGAGTACCGCTCCTCGACGGCCGCGACCTCGTCGGGCGGCACGGCGACGCGGTGGACCGTCGACCTCCAGCGATCGTTCGTCCACCGCTCCATCACGTCGCCGATGTTGACGACGAAGGCGTCGTCGACGACGGGGACCGCCACCCACTCGCTGTCGCGGGCCTGCACCTCGAGGCCGCCCTTGCCCTCGCCGGGGCGGAGGATCGTCAGCGACCCGTAGTCGGAGTGCGCTCCGGCCCGCAGCTGCCCGGGTTCGGGCGCCCGGTCGAGGGGCGGATAGTGGAGGGCGCGCAGGGCGCAGGAGTGACGATCGAAGCCGCCGAGGAAATGGTCCTCCTCGAGGCCGAGCGCCGCGGCCATGACCCGGAGGAGCCGCTCGCCCAGGTCCTCCATCGCCCGGAAATAGGCGGCCCAGGCCTCGCGGAACCCTTCGGGTCGGTCGGGCCACACGATGCGGGCCTCGCCGAGATCGAGCCGCGCCAGCTCGTCGGCGTCGAGTCGGAAGGGGCCGAGGTTGAAGCTCTCCTTCAGATCGGCGGGCGTGTCGGCGCCCCGGGACCGGGCGAGGGCCTCGGCGGCGAAGGGCGAATACCCGTAGGGCCCGGCGGGGTCGATCCACCGCCGCTTCACCTCGTCGGGGAGGGCGAAGAAGTCGACGGCCGCCTGCCAGGCGTCGTCGATGACCTTCGGGGACACGCCGTGGCCGACGATGGTCATGAACCCGATGTCCCCGAGCGCGTCGTCGACGGAGGCGGGGGCGGCGTCGGATTCGAGGTCGATGATGGGCACGGCGGGCATGGGCCAGACCCTACCGGCCGCCACTCGACGTTCCGGCTGGAGCGAACGCCTCCGGTCCACCCACCGGACGATCGAGACGTCCGGCCCCCCGCCGCTGACCGACCCCTCCGACCGCCGTGGCCGCTGTTCGGCATCGCGGTCCATCGGCCCTGGGCAGCCCGACGGCGTTCTGGGAGCGTGCGACGAGGCTCTGGAAGGGAGCGCGCCATGCGTCGCGTCGTGTCCGTCGGTCTTCTCCTCGTCCTGGTCGCAGCCGCCTGCGGGGACGACGACACCGCGAACCCGACGCCCCGGACCACGTCGTCGACCGCCACCTCGACCGCGGCGGCGGTGACCACGACCACGACGACCGCGCCCACCACGACGACGACCACCACCGTCGCCACGACCACGGCCCTTCCCGCCTCCCTCTCGGGCGACGTCGTCTACCTCGGTGACCAGGACGCCGGCGGGGTGATCGCTGTCGACGGCGCCACCGGTCGTACGGTGGGGATCGCCGACATCGGAGCGACGCCCGATTGGATGGCGGTGGGGCACGGCGCCCTCTGGATAGCCATCGGAGCCCGGACAGCCGAGGCCCGGCTCCTCCGCCTCGATCCCGTCACGCTGACCACGGTGTCGGACCTCGCCCTCGACGGGAGCGCCTTCGACCTCACCATCACCGAATCCGGTATCTGGACCGAGACGAGCCCCGAACAGGCGATGACCTCCTCGATGATCCGCATCGCTCCCGACGGCAGCGGCATCGTCCAAGAGGTCGCGATCGACTGCGGTGCCGTTCCCTCCGCCGGCGGTCCCGCCGTCGTCCACCGCGTGAGCTTCACCTGTGGCGTCCTCTTCGGGTGGGACGACGCCGGCGTGCTCGTGAGGGTCGCCGAGTTGCCCGACGCCAACAACACCTTCCTGGCGACCGACGCGGGCACGGTCTACGTCCCCGCCGACGGCGGCATCTACCGGGTCACGCCCGAGGGCGACATCGGCTTCATGGAGCTCGGCGTCGACGTCACGGCCCTGGCGTTCGACGGAGCCGTGCTGTGGGCCATCTCGTCCGGGACGCTGTGGCACATCGACGGCACGGTCTCCTCGTTCGTCGAGCTCATCCCCGGCGGAGGATTCGTGTGGGGTCCCGCCGTCGGACGCGACGGCGTGTACGTCGTCGCCGACGGGTCGCTCTGGCGAGCGGACCCCGACGGCCGGGCCGCCGCCATCGCCGACGTCCCCGAGGGCGTTCGACGCCTGGCGGTGGCGTCCGACCCGGTGGCCACCGGCGAAGAGGCTGTCGCCGCCCCCGAACCCGACCTCGACCGGCCCGTTGCCGACACCCCCGTCGAGGAGGCCGTCGCCGCCCTCGCCCACTTCTACCCCGACCACACCCTGCTCTCCCGCATCGACCGTCCGGAGGAGGCCGGCGTGGGTGACGTCGTCGACCTCGTCGCCTCGTCGGATGCCACCCCGGGCTTCCGGATCATCGTCCGGATGCGGCGGCTCGCCCCCGGCGTGTCGTCGGCCGCCGAGGGCTGCGACCTGGAGCTCGCCTCCGGCGTCCGCTGGTGCCACTCGACCGCCCCGTCCGGCCTCCAGGCGTGGGCGGGGCCCGAGGCGATGATGCCCGCCTCCATCCGCGTCGGGATCGAGGCGGCCTTCGCCGACGCCCATCCCGGCGTCCTCGTCGTCGACTTCCGCCCCCACAGCAACGTCGAGATCTCCCTCGCGTGGATCACCGAGGAGGAGCGGGTCGGCTGGGACGGCGAGTCGTTCTCGGCCGAGAGCACGTGGGACAACGACATCGGCGCCGGCGTGTGGCGGGAGCGCTGAGGACCGGCCGGCCGGCCCCGAGCACCTATCGTCTTCCCCGTGACGACCGTGGTGCTCGCCGAGGACAGCTTCATCGTGCGCGAGGGCGTCCGGATGCTGCTCGAAGAGGCCGGCTACGAGCTCCTCGCCGTCGCCGAGGACTACGACGAGCTCGTGGAGGCCGTCGACGCCGAGCCTCCCGACGTCGTCATCACCGACATCCGCATGCCGCCCACCCGCACCGACGAGGGCATCCGCGCCGCCCGGGAGATCCGCG
>JAWVYO010000142.1:0-5390 GCA_033722675.1 Acidimicrobiia bacterium
CCTGGTCCTTGCCCGGTGCGGGGTGGGCGCACCCACGTGGGTGCCCCCACCCTTCCCGACCATGTCTCCGAGCGATCGGGAACGGGGGGCGGCACTCGTCGAGTTCGCCCTCGTCCTCACGGTGCTCGTGCTCGTCCTGTTCGGGATCGTGGAGTTCTCTCGTGCCTATCACGCGCAGGTCCAGCTCACCCATGCGAGCCGCGAGGGCGTGCGCGTGCACGCCGTCACCGGTGACGCGGAGCGCGCCGTGAACGCCACGCGCGCCGCGGCCCCGAGCCTCGACCAACTCGATCTGAGCGTCGTCGTCGACGGCTGCGTTCCCGGCCTCCCGACGAGCGTCACGACGACCTATCCCGTGACGTACGACATCCCGCTGTTCGGGACGGCCACGATCACCCTCTCCTCCACGGCGGTCATGCGATGCGGTGGCTGACCGACGAGTCCGGGGCAACGATCGTGCTCGCCGCCGCGGCGATGGTGGGGGTCCTCGCGCTCGCCGGTCTCGCCGTGGACCTCGGAGCGGCGTACGTCGAGCGCCGCGAACTCGTGTCGGGCGCCGACGCGGCGGTTCTCGCCGTCGCCGAGGATTGCGCCACCTCGTCGTCGGCCTGTGCCGCGGCCACCGCGAAGGAGACCGCACTCCGCTACGCCCGGGACAACGCCTCCGACGGAGCGGCCGGCGTCGATTTCGTCGACCTCGATCGCGTCGGCCGCTCCGTCCGGGTCGGTGTGTCGACCCTCAACCCGGACGGGACGACGATCGTGCCGCGCTACTTCTCGCGGGTGGTGGGGTGGGAGGGCGTGACGGTACGCGCCGAGGCGACCGCCCGATGGGGCTTCCCGAGCTCGCTGCGGAGCACCATCCCCCTCATCATCTCCGACTGCGAGTTCCCCGCGAACGAACCGCTCCCCACCGCCGAGCGGGTGATCTACTTCCACGACGGCAACAGCACGGAACCGTGCAACGCCACCGCGGGCATGGACAGCGACGGTGACGGCAAGCTCGCCGGGGGATTCGGCTGGCTGGTCACCGACGGGGTCTGCGCCGTCGACCTCGCGATCGGTGCCTGGGAGTCCGACGATCCCGGCGCCTCCCCCTCCAACGGGTGCACGCCGGACCTCATCTGGGATCTCCTGGGCGAGCCGGTCCCGCTCCCCTTCTTCGACGACCTGACCGGTGTCGGCGCCAACGGGCGCTACCACGTCGGCGGGTTCGGCTACTTCCACATCACCGGCTTCAACTTCGGCAGCCACTACAAGGCCCCCTCGGCTGCCACCGCACCGTGCTCCGGCGACGAGCGCTGTGTGTCCGGCTACTTCACCACGGGGGTCATCTACGAAGGCGAGCTCGGAGGCCCCGACCACGGGCTCCGCCTCGTCGAGCTCGTCGAGTAGGAGGCAACCGCATGCGCAGGATGATCGGGGTCGTTGCCGCGGTGGCCCTCGCCGCGGTGGGGACGCTGCTCCTCGTCGGCTACGTGAAGGCCGCCGAGGAGCGGGCCCTGGCCGGCGAGGAGGTCGTTCCCGTCCTGGTCGTCGACCAGCCCGTCGAGCAGGGGACCGGGCCCGATGGCCTCATCGAGGCATTGCGGACCGAGCGGGTCCCCGCCAAGGTCGCCGCCGAGGGTGCGGTGGCCGAGATCGACGACCTTGAGGGCCTCGTCGCCGGCGTGGACCTCGTGCCCGGCGAGCAGTTGACCATCCAGCGGTTCGTCGCCCCCGAGACGCTGGCCGTCACCAAGCGGGTGCCGGCGCCGGAGGGCTTCCTCGAGGTGACCGTGTCCCTGGCGCCCGACCGCGCCCTCGGGGGCCAGATCGTGCCCGGGGATCGCGTCGCCGTCATCGCCTCATTCGATCCCATCCAGGTGGGCGCGCCGGAGCCCGGCACCGACGAGGCGGGTGACGAGGTGGTGGTCGAGGACGACGAGGTCTTCGTGGGCGAGACGATCACCGACCCCGAGGGCGTCACCCGGGCGCCCCACGCCACCGGCCTGCTCCTGCGGGGCTCGCTCGTCACGAACGTCCAGGTCGAACAGCTCCCACGGGAGCCCGTCGACGAGATCCCCGAGGACGCGCCCGAACTGGCTCCGACGGGGAACCTGCTGGTGACCCTCGCCCTCACGCCCGAGGACGCTCCTCGCGTCGTGTTCACCGCGGAGCACGGCTTCCTGTGGCTGGCATCCGACGACGCCGGGTCGCCCGAGGGGCCCATCGAGGAGCCGATCCAGACGAGGGACCGGGTGTTCCGATGAAGCGCATCGTCGTCGCAGGGGCGTCCGATCAGTTCTACGGCCGGCTCCAGCAGGCCGTTCCCGATGCCGCCGACCGGATCTATCGCTGGGTGGAGCAGCTCGACGGCCCGGCCGTCGTGGAGGCGATCCTGGCCCTGGATCCGGCCGCCGTCGTCCTCGGCCCCGAGCTCCCGCCTCGTCTCGCCCTCGCCCTCGCCACCGAGTTCGACCGCGCCCGCCCGGACGTGAGCGTGCTCATCTCGGTGCCGCCGGACTCCGAGGTGGTCGAGGCGGCGCTGGCGGCGGGCGTCCGGGGCGTGCTGTCGCCGGGGGGATCGCGGGAGTCGTGGCGCGACACGGTGGTCCGCGCCGTGCGCGTCGTGGAGGCCCGCTCCGCCTCGTCGCAGCCGGGCTCCCGCGAGCGGAGGCACGGGGCCCGCGTGATCACGGTCTGTGCGCCGAAGGGCGGCGCCGGCAAGACCATGCTGTCGACGAACCTGGCGGCCGGCCTCGCCGCGGCGGCGCCCCGGCAGACCGTCATCGTCGACCTCGACCTCCAGTTCGGCGACGTCGCCTACTCCTTCTCCCTCAAGCCGCGCCATTCCATCTACGACGCGGTGGCGACGCCGCAGTCGCTGGACCTGACGACGCTGAAGGTGTTCCTGACACGGCACCAGTGCGAGCTCTACGCGCTCTGCGCGCCCGACGACCCCGCCCGGGGGGAGATGATCGGTCCCGAAGCGGTCGCCGAGATCGTGTCGCTGCTCATGGCCGAGTTCGCCTACGTGGTCATCGACACCGGCGCGGGGCTCACCGAGCACACGCTCTCGGCGCTCGACGTCTCCACGGACATCGTGTTCGTCGCCGACATGGACATCCCCTCCGTACGGCACCTGCGCAAGGTCCTCAACGCCCTCGACCATCTCGGGATGAACACGCAGGATCGTCACTTCGTCATGAACCGCGCCGACTCGCGGGTGGGCCTGTCGATGGCGGACGCCGCCGCCGCCGCCGGCATCACCATCGACGTGGAGGTGCCGTCGTCCCGCCACGTCCCGGTGGCCCTGAACACCGGCACGCCGATCATCCTCGGCAACGCCCGGTCACCCGTGTCGAAGCGGATCTGGGAACTGGTCGGCCGGTTCGCCGACCTCGACGACGTGAATCGCAAGTCGACGAGATGGAGCGCGTGATCCATGAAGCTCAGTGAACGGCTCGGCCAGGTTCCCGAGGCGCCCGTCACGGCGCCGGAAACGGGCGAGGGCGAGGACGTCGCCGGCGCGGCGTCGATCGCCACGCCGCGACCCGCTCGCGACCCCCTCGCGGACTTCAAGCGGCAGGCGAGGGCGGCGTTGTTCTCGAAGCTGGAGGCCCGGACCATCGATGCCTCCCTCGACGAGCCGCAGCTCCGACGGGCGGTCGCCGCCGAACTCGAGCGGCTCATGGCCGCGGGCGACGCTCCCCTCAGTGCCCCCGAACGCGAGAAGATCGCCGAGGAGATCACCCAGGACATCGTCGGTCACGGGCCGATCGAGAAGTACCTGCGGGACACCACCGTGACCGAGGTGATGGTGAACGCGACCGATCCGATCTTCATCGAGCGCGACGGCCGGATCGTCCAGACGGAGGCGAGCTTCGCCTCCGACGAGCACCTCCGCCATGTGATCGAGCGGATCGTCGCCCGGATCGGCCGCCGCATCGACGAGTCCTCGCCGATGGTGGATGCCCGCCTGGCCGACGGCAGCCGCGTCAACGCGGTCATCCCGCCCCTGGCGATCGACGGCCCCGCCCTGACGATCAGGAAGTTCTCCCGGGACCCCTACGGGATCGAGGAACTCGTCGGGTTCGGCACGCTGACCGTCCAGGTCGCCGGTCTGCTGAAGGCGTGTGTCCAGGGACGGCTCAACCTCCTCGTGAGCGGAGGGACCGGCACCGGCAAGACGACCCTGCTGAACGTGCTGTCGTCGTTCATCCCCTCCAGCGAGCGCATCGTCACCATCGAGGACGCCGCCGAGCTCCAGCTGCGGCAGGCGAACGTGGTGCGTCTCGAGAGCCGGCCCCCGAACATCGAGGGCAAGGGCCAGGTGACGATTCGGGACCTGCTCCGGAACTCGCTGCGGATGCGGCCCGACCGGATCGTGGTCGGCGAGGTTCGCGGCGCCGAAGCCCTCGACATGCTCCAGGCGATGAACACCGGCCACGACGGCTCGATGTCGACGCTGCACGCCAACTCGCCCCGGGACGCCCTGAACCGGCTCGAGACGATGGTGCTCATGGCGGGGATGGAGATCCCCATCGGAGCCATCCGCGACTACCTCAGTTCGGCCATCACGGTCATCGTGCAGCTCACGAGGATGCGGGACGGGTCCCGGCGCATCACCCAGGTGTCGGAGATCGTCGGCATGGAAGGCGACATCGTCACCATGCAGGACGTCTTCCGATTCCGGTCGGACGGGACCACCGACGGAGGCCGGATGACCGGCAGCCTGGAGCCGACCGGGATCCGTCCCGCCTTCGCAGAGACGCTGCGGAGCCGTGGCATCGCGCTCCCCGCGGCCCTCTTCGAGTCGGGGGCCGCTGCGTGAGACGCCTCCCCGTCGTCGTCCTGGGCCTCCTGCTGGTCCTGTGGCCCGCCGGCGTCTCGGCCCAGGAGTCGGGCATGGAGATCGTCGTCGACGCGTCCGATCACCCGCGCGTCGTCGTGGACGTCCTCGTCCCTGCGGCGATCGCGGAACGCGAACCGCCCGGCGAGGCGTTCGCCCTCGTGGAGAACGGCAGGCTGGTGCCCGCGGCGGTGCTCGCCCCCGCCGAGACGATCACCGAGGTGGTGCTCGTCGTCGACACCTCCGGCAGCATGGACGGCGAGCCCCTCCAGACGGCCGTCGCCGCGGCGACCGGGTTCTTCGATCGGCTGCCCGAGGCCACCGTCGCCTCGCTGATCACCACGGGGGGATCGTCGGAGGTCGTCTCGGGGCCCGGCAGCACCGCGGCGGTCGCCGACGCACTGTCGGGACTCGAGGCCGACGGAGAGACGGCGCTGTACGACGGGGTCGTGGACGCCGTCGCCCTCTTCGACGCCGACCCCCGGACCCGGGCCCTGCTCGTCGTCCTCTCCGATGGCGCGGACACCGCGAGCGAGGCCGATGCTGCCGAGGCGGC
>JAWVYO010000143.1:0-5245 GCA_033722675.1 Acidimicrobiia bacterium
CCGTGGTCCACGGCTCGATCTTCCGCTTCGAGGGGCAGGTCACGGGGTTCGATCCCTACGAGGGGCCCTGCTACCGCTGCCTCTTCCCCGAGCCGCCCCCGCCCGAGCTCGCCCCCAACTGCGCCGAGGCCGGCGTGCTCGGCGTGCTCCCCGGCATCGTCGGCTCGTTGGAGGCCGTCGAGGCGATCAAGGCGGTCCTCGGCGTCGGCGACCCGCTGCGGGGCCGGCTGCTCACCTACGACTCCCTCGCCCAGGAGTTCCGGACGCTCAGGCTGCGGCGGAACCCCGACTGCCCGGCATGCGCCGACCCCGACCGGGTTCCCCAGCTCGTCCAGTACGACGACGCCTGCGCACCGGCCGGCCTCGTCACCCGGGGCTGAGCCGCTCGATCGTCTCGGCGATCCGTCTCGCGCGGGCGTCGGGCTCCTCCGCTTCGGCGATCCGGTCGGCGTGCCCGCGCCGCGCCTCGGGATCGAGGGCCTCCCACGCCATCTTCGCCGGCGGATTCCACTCGAGCGCCTCGGCCAGGTCGGTCGGCGTGTCCGTCATGGAGTCGAGGATAGGACCCACCCAGGAGCCTTCATGTGTGATAACCTTCATACATGAGTGCGACGGATATCACTTGCGAGGCGATGGCGAGCACCGCCGTCGCCGGTCTCGTCGAACTGGCCACCTCCCCGCCGCCCGACCCCGGACTCGAGGCGGCTCTCGAGCGGATCGGCGACCCGACCGGGGAGACGTGGCTGCACCTGCTCGGGGCCGCCGTCGACATCGACCCGCCCCGGACCCTGCCTGAACTCGTCCGCTCCGTCGGCGAGATGCCGGCGGAGACGTTCCGCCGGCTCCTGTTGGGCGTCGACGTCTGGTCGTGGCGGTCCCTCATAGGTCGCGAGACGATCGAGGCGGCCGCCGGGGGCGACGTCGTCGCCGGCCGGCGCCTGCTCGACCACGACCGGTACTACGGGGGCCGCGCCGCGGAGGCCCTCCCCACCGTCCTGCCGCTCGACGCCGCCGAGACGAAGCGGCGGTTCGTCGACGCGCTCGAGGCCGCGACGCGGGCCGGCCTGGCGCGGGACGCGGAGCCCCTCCTCGGACGCACCGTCGCCGACCTGGCGCGGCGCGCCGATGCCTCGGGATGGATCCCGGCCATCGAAGCGGTCACCGGGTACCGCTACGTGCCCGAGCCGGAGGCCCGCCGGGTCGTCGTGGCGCCCCACGCGTCGGGGGACGACCTCCACCTCGCCCAGCACCGCTGGGCGCGACTCATCGTCTTCGGTGCGGGACGGCCGTCCGCCCCGGACCTCGCCGACGTCGGCGCCGCGCTCGCCGACGGCACGCGGATCGCCCTCCTCGAGGCCATCGCGGGTGGGACCGCGGAGCTCGGTGGACTCGTCGACCACACGGGCCTGGCCCGATCGACGGTCCATCATCACCTCCGGCGGCTGCGTGCCGCGGGCCTCGTGGTCGTCGAGGGCAACGCCCGTTCGTACCGCTACCGGATCGCCGACCCCGGCCCCGTCCTCGGCGCCCTCGAACGCCTGCTCACACCCGACGAAAGGACCCGCCCGTGACCCATCCGGTGCGCATCGCCCTGCAGATCCATCCCCAGCACGCCGAGTACGGGGCGATTCGGGAAGCGGTTCTCCACGCCGAGGAGCTCGGTGTCGACATCGTGTACGACTGGGATCACTTCTACCCGCTCTACGGCGACCCGGACGGGCCGCACTTCGAGGCGTGGACGATGCTGGGCGCCTGGGCCGAGCAGACCTCGCGCATCCGCATCGGCTGCCTCGTGACCTGCAACTCCTATCGGAACCCGAACCTGCTGGCCGACATGGCCCGCACCGTCGACCACATCGCGGAGGGACGGCTCATCTTCGGCATCGGTTCGGGCTGGTTCCGCCGGGACTACGAGTCGTACGGGTACGAGTTCGGCACGGCCGGCAGCCGACTCGACGCCCTCGCCCGCGATCTCCCGATCATCCGGGACCGGTGGACCGAGCTGAACCCCGGGCCGGTGGGCGACATGCCGGTCCTCGTCGGGGGCGTCGGTCCCCGCAAGACCATGCGGATCCTGGCGAACCACGGCGACGCCTGGCACGCCATGTTCCCCGATCGTCCCGAGGATCTCCGGGTCGCCATCGACGCCCTCGAGGGGTGGTGCGGAGAGATCGGACGCGACCCCCACGAGATCGAGTGGGGCGTCGGGATGGAACCGGACGACCGGGCGCGCTTCCTCCACGACGACGCCGACACCTATCTCGAGATGGGATTCACCCAGTTCACGATCGGGGCGAACGGGCCCGACTACCCCTTCGACGTCGTCGAGGACTGGCTCGCCTGGCGGGACGAGCAGAACGCCTGAGATCCCGAGACCGGACGTCTGGCTACCCTCGCCGCATGGCGAACAAGATCCATTCCCAGGACGTCACCGAGGGCCCGTCGAAGGCGGCGGCACGGGCCATGCTGCGGGCCGTCGGCCTCACCGACGACGACTTCTCGAAGCCGCAGGTGGGGGTGGTGTCGGCCGGCAACGAGGTCACGCCGTGCAACGTGACCGGTCCCCGTCTCGCCGGGCACGCCGCGACGGGGGTCCGCGGCCGCGACGGCGTCCCCCTCGAGTTCGCGACGATCGCGGTGTCCGACGGGATCTCGATGGGTCACGAGGGAATGCGGGCCTCGCTCGTGTCCCGGGAGGTCATCGCCGACTCGGTGGAGCTCGTCATGCACGCCGAGCGGTTCGACGGCATGGTGACGATCGCCGGCTGCGACAAGTCGCTGCCGGGCATGCTCATGGCCGCCGCCCGGGTGAACCTGCCCGCCGTGTTCCTCTACGGCGGCAGCAGCCTCCCCGGTTCCTACCGCGGTCGCGACATCTCCGTCGTCGACGTCTTCGAGGGCATCGGCGCCCACAGCGAGGGGCGGATCGACGACGACGAGCTCGCCGAGATCGAACGATCCGCCTGCCCGGGAGCGGGATCGTGCGCCGGCATGTTCACCGCCAACACGATGGCGTCGGTCGGCGAGGCCATCGGCATGTCGCTGCCCGGGAGCGCCACGGTGCCCGCCGTGGACGAGCGCCTCGACGAGTACGCGGTCCGTTCCGGCGAGGCGCTGATGGGCCTCCTCGACGCCGACATCAGGCCCCGTCAGATCCTCACCCGTGCGGCCTTCGAGAACGCCATGACCACCGTCATGGCGCTGGGCGGCTCCACGAACGCCGTCCTCCACCTGCTGGCGATCGCCCACGAGGCCCGTGTCGAGCTGTCGCTCGAGGACTTCGACCGGATCAGCCGCCGGACACCGCACCTGGGCGACATGAAGCCCTTCGGGAGCTACCACATGGTGGACCTGGACCGGATCGGCGGCGTCCCCGTGGTGCTGCGCATGCTCCTCGACGAGGGGCTGCTCCACGGCGACGTCCTGACGGTCACCGGACGCACCCTGGCCGAGAACGTCGCCGACGTCGAGGTCCCGACCGACCAGGACGTCGTGCGTCCGGTGTCGGATCCGATCGCCCGTGAGGGCGGCATCGCCGTGCTGCGGGGCTCGATCGCCCCCGAGGGCGCGGTCTGCAAGATCGCCGGCATCGACACGGCCCGCTTCGAAGGTCGCGCCCGGGTCTTCGACGACGAGCGGGACGCCCTCGACGCCCTCTTCGCCCACCGCCTCGAACCGGGGGACGCCGTCGTCATCCGATACGAGGGCCCCAAGGGCGGTCCCGGCATGCGCGAGATGCTCCAGATCACCGCGGCCATCAAGGGGGCCGGGCTCGGCAGCGACGTCGCCCTCCTCACCGACGGCCGCTTCTCCGGCGGGACGACCGGCCTCTCCATCGGGCACGTCGCCCCCGAGGCGGCCCACGGCGGCCCGATCGCCCTCATCGAGGAGGGGGACCGGATCGTCATCGACATCCCCGAGCGCCGCCTCGACGTCCTCGTCGACGACGACGTGCTCGCGGCCCGGCGGGCCGAGTGGAAGGGGCGCGAGCCCCGGTACACGTCGGGCGTGCTCGCGAAGTACGCCAAGCTCGTCGACTCGGCCGAGCGGGGTGCCGTCTGCCGGTGAGGCGGATCCTCGTCGCGATCACGTCCGTCGCCGTCGTGCTCGCCGCCTGCACGGGTGGGGACGGCGTCGAGTCGACCTCCACGTCGTCGACGACCACCACCACGACGGCCCCGTCGACCACCACCACGACCGAGCCGGATCCCGGGGGTCCCCGCGACCCCGCGGAGCTGGGCCGGCGGTGGTCCGTCGGGGACTGTGTCCGGCTGGAGTCCTTCGAAGACCTGCCCTACGAACCCTTCGGCGGAGCGTTCGTCGTCCCCTGCGACGAGTCCCACACGATGGAGGTCTACTTCACCGGCTCCTTCGACGACGGCCCGTTCCCCGGCGACGCCGCCTCCGAGGCGATCCGCGAGGCCTGCGCTGCGGGATTCCTCGACTACGTGGGCACGTCGTACCTGGCGTCGGGGCTCGACATCGTGCTCTACCTCCCCGACGAGCGTGAGTGGGCCGACGGCCTCCGGTATCAGGCGTGCGTCGTCTACGACCCCCGCGCCGGCGACCCGCCGACATCGACCGGCTCGTTCGAGGGCGTCGGCGACGCCGTCCCCTTCCCGGCGAGCGTCGGCGACTGTTCCAACGACGTCGCCCTCCGCGAGGAGGGGATCGCCTGCGACCTGCCGCATCGCTACGAGCACGCCGGGGCGTTCACACCGACGTTCGAGGCCTGGCCGGGCACCGACGTGCTCGAGGAGCGGGTCGTCGAGGGCTGCCGGTCGATCGTCGACGGCTACGTCGTCGGAGGCTCCGGCGTGCCGATCGGGGCGGTGATCGGCTTCCCGGCCGCCACGCCGACGGAGGCCGACTGGGAGGCCGGGTTCCGCTCGGTGGTGTGCGTGGCGACGGCGATCGACGCCGTCGGCGAGGGCCTCGTCGTCATCGGCTCCTTCGCCGAGCCGGGATGGACGGTCGTCGAGGCCGGACAGGTCGCGTAACGTCGGGGCATGTCCGAGCTGCGGCCCCGCGCCTGGACCCCGCCGCCCGATCCAGGGCTCGCCGGCCCCTACGCCGAGAACGACCGCCTCGCCGGGGCCCGCCGGATGCCCGTGCCCGGCGAGGGCCCCGAGGACGTCGTCGGACGCGAGGACGGCCGCATCGCCTACGGCCTCGCCGATGGTCGCGTCATGACGATGTCACCCGACGGCGCCGAGCACCGGCTCCTGGCCGACACCGGCGGGCG
>JAWVYO010000144.1:0-5199 GCA_033722675.1 Acidimicrobiia bacterium
AGATGGCGGGGGGTAGTGGCCCGCAGCGCCCACACCCAGTGGGGGCGGTGGCGTTCCTCCGGGTCGGTAGCCGCTCCTGCTTCTTTGCTGGGCGCGCGGGCCCGAAGGGCGAAGGTTCGAGTCCCTCAGCGCCCACACCCTGAGCGGACGGTGGCGTTCGTCTGTGTCGTACCCTCCGGTTGTTCGTCGGGGCCGGCGCGGGTGCCAAGGGCGAAGGCTCGAGTCCCTCAGCGCCCACGCCTGAGCGGACGGCGGCGTTCGTCCGGGTTGCTGGTCGGGTCCGGGACCGAAGGGTGAGCGATGAGGAGGGAGGGGAGAGCGTGCACGGCTCGATGAATGACACCAAGTGGGATGAGCTTCGTCTTGCGATGTACGCGATCCGACCGGCTCCGAAGTGGCGGACCAAGGACGTCCACTCCGGTTTCACCAGCCCCTGGGATGGCGAGTGGTACTACCACTTCCGCGACGGAGGCTATGACTCGATCGAGTTCGTCGAGATCCGCGCGGAAGACCCACAGCACCTCGACAGCATCGTGGCTTCGCTCCGGGCGATCCACGTTCCGGGCGTGATCGAGGGCGACGTCGTGACGGTCTACGGCCACATCGAACCCGGCGAGGCCGTCGACTGGATCTAGACCCAGGACGTCGGAGCGCATCCACAGCTCTGACCCGCACCGTATGCGGGGCAGCCACAGCCTTCGGTAGGGTTCCCCTCCGTCGAGTCCAGGAGGAGTGTCGTGAAGCGGCTGGTCATCGCATTCGCCCTCGTCGCAACGGCGTGCGGGGGTGGAGACGACGAGGCGACCGATCCGTCGGTCACGACGACGGCCACGGCTGTCACGACGACGACCCTGACAGCCACCACGACGACGACCGACGACACACCGGTCGCCTCGCGTGCGGCGCTGCTCGAGTCGGGTGACGAAGGTCCCAGGGTCCGGGCCCTCCAGTACCTCCTCGGATGTGGCGGCTGGGGGGAGGTCGTCGTGGACGGCATCTACGGTCCGCAGACCGCCGCCGCCGTGTCGGCGTTCCAGGACTACGCCGGGAGGGAGGCCACCGGTGCCGCCGACGAGGCCCTGATCCGTGACTCGACCGGAACCGTGCTCGGCGACTCGTGTCTCCCGATCCCCGTCGACCTCGCAGGTTCGGCCCGGGTCACGGTCGGCTACTTCGCCGGCGGCGGCATGGAGACCATCGGACACAGCGTCGATGTCACCGAAGGCCAGACCCTGACCGTCGCCGTCGACGGCGACGTCGCGGTCTCCGTCGTCGACGACGCCGGAGCCGAGCTCGCCGCCACCGGGGACGCTTACGCCGTCGCCTCAACGGGCCAGGTCGTGGTGCTCGTCGACGGCCCTGCGGACGCGGTGGTCCCCTACGCCGTGACGATCCGGTTGGCATCGGCCGGTGAAGCCGCCCCGGCCTCGGTGGTCGACCTGCGTGAGGACGGCCTCGTCCTCCAGGGCGACGGCGGCGAGACCGTCGTCGAGTTCGGCGACGACCCCGAGGCGGTGCTGGACGCCGTGCTCGGTGCGGTCGGTCTCGACGACCCCGAGTTCGACACCGGCTGGCAGCCCGCGGGCGGCATCGACGAGGAGATCCTGTGCCGGGCGGGCGCCACCGAGGTCCGCTGGGTGGGGATCTGGACGTTCGACCTGATCTTCTGGGACGCCGTGACCTCGTTCGCCCCGGGCGGCGGGCGCCACTGGACCGCCTACAGCTTCAACACCGACGTGGGAGTGGCGGACCGCCCCCCGAACGTGCCGGAGGTGGCCACCGCACAGGGCGTGGTACTCGGTGACGGCGAGGAGGAGCTCGTCGCCGCCGGGGGCGAGATCGAGGGTCTGTCGTTCGTCCTCGAGGATCCCGCCGGCGACGACCTGCTCGGCGGCGACCTCCACGACGAGGGCGGCTACGGACCGGTCGGAACCGTCGCCTCGATCGAGGGTGGGGTCTGGTGCGACTCCTACGACACCGGAGGTCTCGAGGCCTTCAAGCCGTAGGGCTCCGCCTCCCGGTGCACCTCCGCCATCCGAGGCCGGGACCGACCACCTCATCCGAAAGCTCCTGGCCTCCGCCCGGGCCGTCGACCATGCGCGGCCGCCCCGACCTCACGCCGAAAACGATCGTGCGCGTCCGATCCGCGGCCCGTGACGGTCGACCCTGAGGAACCCCTCAGCATCCGTCGGCGACGATCGGGTGATCTGGTCTAATCTTCCACCGCCATGGGATCGACCGTCGTGCGCCGACTCGGATTGCTCGCCCTCTTCGTGCTCGTCGTGTCGGCGTGCTCCGACGACGTCGACGACGCCGGTGCGGGACTCGGCGACCTCCCGGCGAGCAGGAGCGCCGCCGGTGCCTTCCGGGTCGAGGCCGTGGACGACCGGGTCGTCTTCGAGGGTGGCGACGAGCTCGTCATCGACGTCGTCGCGAACGACACCGTGCCGTTCGAGGGTTGGACGGTCGATGCGCTCGAGCCGAGTGTGGGCAGCCTGAAGGGAGGAGAGGGTACGCAGCAGGCCCTCGCAGACGCAGGCCTCGTCGCCTTCGTCCCGCCACCGCCCCACGTCGACTGGTCGGAGGCGACGCTGGAGTATCGGATCCATGGGGGGGCGACGATCGAGGCCGCGACCGTCACGATCGTCAACCGGCCGCCGCTCGAGGCGCGCCCGGACCTCGTCTTCGTGGAGCCGCCGCCCGAACCGATCACCGTTCTCGACGCCGTCGACGACGTCGTCGTGGTGGAGGACGATCGCCCGATCGTCATCGACGTGCTCGCCAACGACGCGATTCCGGGTGGGCAGAGCCCCCGGGTCGAGGTTCGGTCGCCGAGCGTCGGGAGCTTCGGCTCTCATGAGTGGGGTTTCGGGCAGTTGCGCGAGACGGGCAGGATCCCATTCATCGCTCCCGACCATCCCTGGACGGAGGCGACGTTCGAGTACACGGTGGATGCCGGGGGCCAGCGCGACACGGCGCGGGTCACGATCACCCAGCGACCCCGGCTGCGGGCGAACCCGGATACCGTGACGATCGAGTACGACGGCGCCGTCCCGATCGAATCTCGCAACGTGTCCGAGGTCGTCATCCGGGTCCTCGACAACGATGTCGGAGCCGACGGGCATGCGTTCTCCAGCTCCAACCCCGCCTCGCTCACGGACCCACCCGACGTCGGATCCGTCGAATGGGCTGGGAGCTTCTTCTCCTACCGACCGCCGGTCGACCCGGATCGACCGTCGACATCGTTCACCTACACGATCGAGGACGGCTCCGGGTCCACGGCGGTCGGGCGGGTGACGATCGAGTTTCGCGACACGTCTGCCGGCCTGATCGTCGAAGACGACACCTTCGACGTGTTCCAACCCGGTGAGGTCCGCCTCGATCCGACCGTGAACGACAACGGCGCCGCACGCCTCCTCGACGTGACCGCGCCGGACGACCTCGGGGTTCCGGTCGGCGAGATCACCGTGGAAAGTCATCAGGTCGTCTACCGGCCGTCGGACGAGATCTTCGAGCTCGCCCCCGTCTCCCTCCGATTCGCCTACACCGTCGAAGGCTTGCCCGACTCAGAGGTCCCTCCGGTGGGCGCCGGGCTCATCACGGTTCGGGTCTGGCCCCGGACCGATCTGCCCCCCGAACCCGTGATGGAGACAGGACCAGCCCCCGTCGTGATCGACGTGCTCGCCAACGACCGCGGTCCGGACCGATCGTCGATCGTGCTCGGCGACTTCTTCGACCCGCCCGCCGGATCCTTCAGCCGGGAGGGCGACCGGTTCGTCTACCTGCCCGATTTCGAGAACCGGCACGATGATGTCACGACGACGTTCACGTACTCGATCGAGGACGGCACGGACGCGCCGCCGGCCTTCGGTCGGGTGACGATCACCTTCGGCGACCCCGGGCCGGTGGACGCCGTCGACGACGCGGTGGAGGTCGTCGACGGGGAACTCGTGTACATCAACCCCCTGGACAACGACACGGCGGCGGTGCGCATCGTCGAGGTCGGGCCGCTCGACGCCGTCGGCCTGGGGGTCTACGACGCGTTCACGGGCGAGCAGCGTTTCGGCGAGGCGTTCGTGCAATCGCGAACGCAGATCGCCTATCGCGCCTCGCCCGAACTCCTCGATCGACCCGCGACCGACGTCCGGTTCACGTACACGGTCGCCGACGACGAGGGACACCTCGACACGGCGGTCGTCACGGTCCGCGTGCGACCCGACCGGTTCCCGAAGCCGGTGGACGACCGGGCGACGGTCCTCGCCGGCGAACGCGTCCAGATCCGCGCGCTCGACAACGACGGCCGGGACGACCTGGAGATCGTCGGTGTCGGGACACCGCCGGAGGGACAGGCGGGCTTCACCCAGGAGTGGATCGAGTACGAGGCCCCCGCGAACGCGCAGTCGGGCACCGTCAGCATCCCCTACACGGTCCGGGTTCGCGACCGGTACGGCTTCGACGACGCCGAGCCGAAGACCGCGACGGCGACGGTCCTCGTCCGGATCGACCGGCTTCCGGTCGCCGAGCCCGACGAGGTGCAGATCAACGCCGGCGAGGTGGTGCTCGTCGACGTCCTCGCCAACGATTCGGATCCGGACGGTCAGACCCTCGTGCTCGAGGGCGTGCGCACGAATGAGGCGCCGTTCACGGCCCGCATCGCCGACGACCTCCGCCACGTGGAGATCCAGGCGTCCGAGTTCCACGGGGCGTACGGGCAGCGGCACCAGTTGGAGTATCTCGTGTCCGACGGCGGCCGACGCACCGGGGCCGTCCGTGCCGTCACCGGGAGTGTGGCCGTCACGCTGAACGGCGTCATCGCCATCGACGACCGGGCGGTCGTGAAGCGGGGGGAGAGCGTGACCGTCGACGTGGTGGCGAACGACACCGACCCCGAGGGCGACGCCTTCACGGTGACGGCCGTCGACGCCCCGGCGACGATCGCCGGGCCCGGCGCGATCTCCTACGCCGCACCCGCCGAGGGAGCGCCGTGCTCCGACCACGTCGTCTACACGATCACCGACGCGAGGGGGGCGACCTCGCGCACGTACGTGTACGTGGACGTCACCGACGCGGTCGTGGCGCCGACGCTGCGGGGCGGGTCGGTCGAGGTCCCCGTCGACGCCGAGTACGACGTCATCGGGTCCTACGGGGCGACCGGCGGGTGCGGCTGGGACGACGCAGTCCACCGGATCACCGGCGGGA
>JAWVYO010000145.1:0-5183 GCA_033722675.1 Acidimicrobiia bacterium
AGCTCGCCCGTTTCGAGATCCCACAGGTTGATCGCCCCGTCCTCGGTCCCCGCCGTGACCAGCCGGGTGCTCGTCGGATCGATGTCGGCGAGCACGGCCCCGCGGTGCGGCGAGAGGCGGAAGCGCTCGGTCTGGGTCGCGACGTCGAGAACGACGACGCGTCCGTCGTCGGTGGTGCCGACGATCGTCGAACCGTCGGGAGAGATCCGGGCGTAGGCGACGAACGAGGAGTAGTCGGACCGCCAGGCCCTCCGGGTCTCCGACTCGTGGACGAACAGACCGTTCACGGCGAGGACGATGCGGGTTCCGTCGGACGACCATCTCGCCGCCGACACGACCGAGCCGATGGGCGCCGGTTGTCGGAGCTGACGGCGGACCTCTCCTGCCGCGGTGTCGAGGATCGAGAAGAACTCGCCGACACCGAAGATCGGTGACGTCCTGGATGGGACGGCGACGACGACGGTGTCGTCGGGACCGGCGCCGATGCCGATCACCTCCTCGGACGTCACGTAGATCCGCTGCCGCTCGGTCCAGCTGTCTGTGTCGAACAGGACGACGTCTCCGTCAGAGGTGCCGACGGCGAGGCGGGACCCGTCGGGGGACAGGTCTGCCACGTCCACCCGGTCCTCGACGGTGAACACCCTGGCGCCGGTCGCGGCCTCGTAGACCCGGGCGATGCCGGTGGTCGGATCGACATGGACGGCCAGTCCGCCGGCGATGCTCACCCGGAGCGAGGGGTCCAGGCGTTCGGTGGTGCCGGAGAACTTGGAGGCAGCCCGGTGCCCCCGCACCACGTGCACCGCATCCGCGGACACGATGACACCGCCGGTGGCGTCGTAGGCGACCTCCCGGATCGAGTTGCCGGAGGCGACGATCGTGAACCGCTTCACGCCGGTCTCGGTACCGAAGACGTCGATCACGCCGCTCTGCATGCCGACGGCGATCAGCGCACCGTCGGGAGAGAACGCCATCGTGCGCGGTTCGCCGGCGAAGGTGAAGCCGTTCGTCGGGGGGTCGTCGAGGAAGTGCCGATCCCCGGCCCATACCTGGATCGACTCCGGCCCGGCGACGGCGATGAGGTCGCCGGGGCCCTCGGCGACGACGGCATACGGGCCCGGCGCGTCGGGCTGAAAGAAGACGTCGCCCTCCTCGTACTCGGCGACCTCGTCGTTCTCCGCGACGGTCACCGTGGCAGTTCCCTCCTGGAGGAAGACGATGACGCCTTCGTCGGTGCCCACGTACAGGTTGCCGTCACGGACCACGGCCGAGGTCACGTTGGCGGGCGACTCGAGCGACCCGAGCCGCACCTCGTCGTTTTCGGTGGCGGCTACTGCGCACACGCCGAGGGGGGTCGTGCCCCCGACCTCGCACGCACCGCCGACGAGGTACGCGACCTCACTGTCGGTGGTCACCACGGCGACGCCGGAGGGACGCCACAGGGGGAACCGCCCGAGCCGACTGCCGTAGGGCTGCAGCTCGTCGAACACGTTGGGCAGGAGTCCGACGACGCTGATACGACCCTGGTTGTCGAGGGCGAGCAGGGATCCCGGGTCCAAGGGTGCCAGCGCTCCGTCGTCCCAGAGGGGCGACGCGATCACGCCCATGCCCGACTCCTCGACGTCGAACTCGATGCCGATGGACTCGTGCACCACCCCGGTCTCGGGGTCGCGGAATTCGACGGCCCCGCCGGGGCCGATCGTCACGAGGAAGCCGCCCTCGGGAACGAGGCCCTGGAACAGGACGTCGTCTCCGGCCGGCGGGAGCATCGTGATCGCCGCTGTCCGAACCGTGTCGATCTCGTAGAGCAGACCGCTGGCATCGATCGCCTGCTGGAGGGCGCCCACCACGGTGGGCCCGGAATCGATGTCGGCCGCTTCGAGAGCGAGGAGGAGCCCGAGGGCGGGATCGGTGTCGAGCAGGTCGATGGCATCGGCGGCCAGGGCTCGCGCCGTCGCCTGCCTCGCCTGGGCGTCCGCGCGGGCGGTGGCCTCTTCGGCTCGTCGTCCGCTGGCCGCAGCGACGAGGGCGAGGACCACCGCGACCGCGGCGACGACGGCGAGCACGGCGGTGATCGCATAGCGCCGAACACGGGCGCGTCGCTGCCTGGTCCGCTCGGCCTCGGTCCCTGCGTCGATGAACGCCCGCTCGGTGTCGGTGAGCGCCAGGGTGGTCGTGGCGGAGAACGCCACGTAGCGGTCGAGGCGTCCGCCGGCGAGGAGGAACTCGGGGGACCGATCGCTGCGGTCCCACTCCGTCGTGAGATCCTCCAGCCGCCGTCGCGAGGCGAGTTCCTCGCGCGCTCCGGTGATCCAGGTGCGGAGGCGGTCCCATTCGGTGAGGAGGGCCTCGTGGGCGACCTCGACCGTCGGTTCCCCGGTCGTCGGGTCCTGGTCGAAGGTGAGGAGGCGGGCTCGGCCGAACGCGTCGAGGATCGGCTCGACCTCGTCCCCGAGCGTGCCGACGTCGACCCTGCGGCGGGTGTCGCCGGTGCCTTCGCCGGGGGTGACGAGGCGGAGGAAGACCTGGCGGGCGGTGTCCTGCTGGTCGGGGGTGAGCTGGTCGTAGGTGTCTTCGGCGCGCTGGGCGAGGGCGGCGCGGAGTCCCCCGACCCGTCCGTAGTCGGCACGGGTGAGGGCGTCGGTCTCGCGGTGGTCGAAGGCTTCGGTGAGGGCGTACTGGAGGAGGGGGAGGGCGCCCGGGTTGTCCTCGAGGTCGGACACGGCGGCGGCGATGAGGCCGGGATCGACCTGGACCCCCACCCGCCCGGCGGGCTGGACGATGGCGGCTTCCACCTCGGTCGCCGTCATCGGCGGCAGCAGCACCGTGCCGTCGCGGAACCGTTCGGCCAGGGAGGGGGTCGAGAGCGGCTCGCCCAGGAAGTCGGAGCGCATCGTCACGAGGACCTGGAGGGGAGTGCGGTCGTCGTCGAGGGCGGCGGTCACGAGCTCGACGAAGGCGCGACGCTGGTCGGGCTCTGCGACGGTCCACAGCTCCTCGAACTGGTCGACGACGAGGACGAGGCGATTCTCGGGTGTGAGGAGACGAAGGGCGCGTCGCAGCCCGGTCTCGTCGGAGCGGAGCATGTCGCCTGCCGATCCGGGAGCGTCGGGGAAGGCACGCAGCAGGGCCACCTCGAGTTCCTCCACCGGTCGGATCCCGGGGTACATCCGCGCGACGGTGACCCCGCGCTCGGCCAGACGGGGCACGACCCCGGCGTGCGCGACCGAGGACTTGCCGGATCCCGACGGACCGAGGAGTGCGACGAACGACCCCGGCCCGGCCGCGTCCATTCGATCGAGCAGGTCGGCGACCACGGTGTCTCGTCCGTGGAAGTCGTCGGTGTCGTTCTGTCCGAAGGGGCGGAGGCCTTTGTAGGGGTTGGGGGCGTCGTCGCTGCGGGGGGCGGCGGCGGTGGGGGTGGCCCAGAGGGGGAGGTCGAGGCTGTCGTCTTGGGCGAGGATGGCGGCTTCGAGGTCGCGGAGTTCTCGGGAGGGGTCGATGCCCAGTTCGTCGGCGAGGGTGCGGCGGGTGTCTTCGTAGGCCCGCAGGGCGTCGGCCTGGCGGCCGGAGCGGTAGAGGGCGACCATCAGCGACGCCCGGAGGCCCTCGCGGAGGGGATGGTCGGCGATGAGCCGTTCCAACTCGCCGACGAGGTCGGCGTGGCGTCCCAGAGCCAGGTCGGCTTCGACACGGGTCTCCAGGGCCCGCATCCTGAGTTCGTCGAGGCGGCGGATCTCGTCCTGGGCGAACTCCTCGTAGGTGAAATCCGCCAGTGCGGGGCCCCGCCACAGGCCCAGGGCGTCCCGCGACAGTGCGGCGGCCTTGCCGGGGTCGTCACCCAACACCGCACGGGCTTGCCCGAGGAGCGCTTCGAAGTGGGAGGCGTCCACGTCGGCGGGATCGACGTCCAACACGTAACCGGCAGGTGTGGTGCGGATGACCGTGCCGTCGGTGCCCTTCTCCCGGTCGGGTTCGAGGGCGTCACGGAGCTTGGACAGATGAAACCCCACCGTCTTCACACCACCCGAGGGTGGGTCCTCGCCCCAGAGGCGATCGAGGATCCGCTCCGCTGGTATCGGGACACCGGGCGACAGCAGGAACAGGCCCAGCAGGGCCCGCTGACGGGGCGCAGTGGGGGCGCGGTCCTCCCCATCGATCA
The DNA here is from genome assembly GCA_033722675.1 of Acidimicrobiia bacterium. Taxonomy (GTDB): domain Bacteria; phylum Actinomycetota; class Acidimicrobiia; order Spongiisociales; family UBA11373; genus DATHYU01. The sequence continues at coordinate 4,160 of JAWVYO010000145.1, forward strand.
CCACCACCAACGGCCCCAACACCCCGAACCGGCTGCTCATCGACATTCCTCAGACCCGAAGTACCTGCGGCACTCCGCCGGAGTGAACGCACGCCCCTCCGGAAGCAACGACAGCGCTTCGGCCACCAACTCGGCGAGGTCGGTCGTGAGGGAGTCCACCGTCCCGAACTCGTCGACGAATCCGATGTGGCTGCCGTCTGGCTCGAACCACAGTGCGTGGACGGCCGTTTGCCCCCGTCGCAGGGTCGAGAGCAGGTCCCCGGAGGACGCATCCCAGAGTCTCACGACCCCGTCGTCGCCACCGGTGGCGGCCCAGCGTCCGTTCGGATCGAACGCGAGATGTGCTGCTCCGGCGTGGGCCTCGGACCCGAAGACGGTCTCCATCGCTTCGAGGTCGACGACGGAGATCGCTCCCAGCCCGTCGAGGACGAAGAGGCGGGTGTCGTCGGGGGCGAAGGCGAGATGGGAGGGAGGCCCGCTCACCTGAACGGTCGTCACGGCGCCGGTGTCGACGTCGTAGACGTCGACCGCTCCCGAGATGGTCCCGATGGCGAGTGTGCTGCGGTCGTGGGACGAGGCGACGACCCCGGCGGACCCTGCTCCCGAGCCGGACAGGGTGGCGCGCACCGAGCCGTCCGAGAGCCGGATGAGGCGATAGTCGGATCCCGACCCGTCCGCCGTGCGGACCCACACCGAGTCTGCCGGTCCGGGGGCCAGGTCGAGGATCGGTGCGCCGAGGACGATCGTGGTGGTCCCGGTCGACAAGTCGACCGAGGCGATCGTGAGGGTCCCGGACGCGTCCCCCGTGACGAGGGTTCCGTCCTCGAACAGCGCGAGCTCGGTCGGGCCGTTGCTGCGAGTGCGGACGAGTCGACCCTCCCGGGAGTACACCTGGACCTGTTGCGTGTCGGGAACGGCGATCGCTGCGTGGTCGCCGGCGATCTCGAAGTCCGACGGGAAGGCCCGCTGGGGCTGTTCCGGTCCAGGGGCATTCCCCACGGCGAAGCCGCGCACCAGTCCGGTC
>JAWVYO010000146.1:0-5149 GCA_033722675.1 Acidimicrobiia bacterium
CGACCTCCCAGATCGACCCGAGCCGGCGGTCCGACGGATCGAACCGCTGCACCGCGGGGTGGAACGCGAGCCCGACGAGGCCGAGCCGCTTCGCCTCGGCGACACCCGAGATCGCCTTGGCGCCCTTGTGGGGGTCCACGGAGCCGAAGCCGACGAAGACGTCCGGATGGGCGCGCACCAGGTCCGCGACGTGGGCACTCGACAGGGGCGGTGCATCGGTGGCCGTCTCTGCGTCCCAGCCGAGGAGGACGGCGCGGCCGTCGCGGCTCCGATAGTGCTCGGCGAGTTCGTCGACCGACGCCGTGTCGAGCGGGTGGCCGGCGCGTCCGAGGCCCGGCACGAAGGGGGCCAGCGTGACGTCCAGGAACCGCTCGGTCGGCGGATGGACGTGGACGTCGACGAACCGCGTCACCGAGGCCGGAATCCCCGGTTGCGCGCCTCGGCCTCCGTGTCGGGCCCGAACGTCGCCATCAGCACGTCCCCGACGAGGTCCTCGGTATCCAGCCGCGCCTCGAGCGCTGCCATGTCGTCGGCGTCGTCACAGTCGTAGACGATCATGTCGTCGCGGGTGCCGACGAATCGGTGGTCGGGGAATCGGCGCAGACGGCCCACGGTCTCCTCCTGACGGGACGCTCGTGACGTTACCCCGTCACGAGCGGTTGACGGTCACCACCGCCTGGGACGTCCCGGTCCCACCCGGAGCGATCACGACCTGACCGCGCAGGTCTCCGTCCGAGAAGTCGATGACCCATCGCTGAGCGTCGCCCGCGGTCTCGTCGAGGAGGAATCCCCTGCTCACGAGCTCGAAGGCGTAGAACCGCACGAGATCCTCGAACTCGAAGCGGGTCCGCACCGTCATCTCGGTCCGATTGTTCACCCGGTCGATGAGCGTCGCCCCGATGATCGCCCCGTCGGGCACCGGGATGGAGTCGGGCATCGTGCGCGGGATCTCGCCCTCGCCGAACTCCACCGGCTCGGCCGGCTCGTCGTCGCCGCAAGCGGCCAGCGAGACGGCCAGCACGACGGCCATCAGGACGGAGAGGACGCGGGGCATGGCGCGATCCTATCGACGGACGGCGAGGAGGGGGGTCGGCTCACCCACCGCCAGCACCCTGGCCGGCGGCAGGTCGACGACCGAGACGTGCGAGGACTCGGAGGGGGCGATCCCGACGTAGGCGGCCACGAGGGCGGTGACCAGGCCCCGCCGGAGGCGGCCGATCACGACCCGCCGTCCCGTCCGGTCGGGACCTCCGCACCACAGTTCGGGCACGGCGCGACCTCGATGTCGCCGACGATGAACTCGAAGTCGCACTCCGGGCACTCGACCCGCGGCGACGGCGGGTCCGGCTCGGGTCGCGGCGGGGGGCCGGTGGGTCCGCCCGGACCGCTGAACCCTCCGCCGCCCGGACCCCCCATTCCCGGCATGCCCGGCATCCCGGGCGCGCCGGCCGGACCGGGACCCGCCGGGGCGCGATGGACCTCGTTGGCGGTCCCACAGGCGGGGCAGGCGAAGCGGCCCTCGCCGGGGACCTCGAAACGAGTCCCGCAGCGGCCACAGTTGACGATCACGAACGCTCCTCTCCTGCGTCGGCGGCGCGGCTGCCGACGGCACCGATCTCGACGAGGTACTCGGTCTCCCGGGCGATCACCTCGGCGATGTCGACCGGATCGTACGCCGTCCCCATCGACTCCTCGGAACGCTCCATGATCCACTCGATGGAGTCACCGCTGCCGACGACGGCCCGGCGGCCGCCCGCCTTCGGCGCCTCGACCTGGTTCCAGTAGATCCCCCACTCGAGGATCCGGAAGACGTCGTCGAGATCGAGACGGCGCGTCGTGTCCTCCTCCAGCCGGTCGTAGACGTAGCGCGACGCCTCGTCGATCAGGTAGACCGCCGGCTCCGACATCGGGATCCGGCGGGACTCCTGCCAGACGAGGGCCGCCACGATGACCAGCAGGAGGGCGGCGAGGAGCGCTCCCACGGCGACGGCACCCATGGGGGGATGGTACCGGGGTGGCGGCGGGCCTACGGCAGGTCGACGGGTCTGGGGTCGGCGGGCACGGTCGGGATCTCGCGGACGAGGCGCCAGGCGACCGCTGCCGGCCCCATGGCGGGGCAGATCGGCGCGAGGTCGCCCGCACGCAGGAACAGCCGGTGACCGTGACCGTCGAGGAACCATCCGCCCCTCGGTACGGCCTGGCCGCTCCACACCGTGATCTGCATCGCGGGACACCTCCGCTGCCGTTCGTCGCCCCTGCGGGGACCTAGGACCCTATCGGCTCGAGCGCCGAAGCCTTGACACTCCCCTGGGCCGGGTGGCGAATACGCTTCCCGGTGCCGCGGACGACCCCGAGGGGCCATGGATCTCGACACGATCTCGACGTTTCTGGCGGTGGGCGCGCTCATGATCCTCGCGCTCCTCGTCGTGCTCGGCGCGATCGCCCTCGCCGCCCCCCGGTCGACCACCGCCTCCCGCTGGTGGGAATCGGTCGTCGCGTCGGCGGGGCCCCAGGCCCTCCACCTCGGCTGGGCCGTGGCGCTCGTCGCCACCCTCGGCAGCCTGTACTACTCCGAGGTGGCGAACTTCGAGCCGTGCACCCTCTGCTGGTACCAGCGGATCGCCATGTACCCCTGGGCGATCGTGCTGGGTGTCATGGCCTGGGGCCGGGAACGCCGGGCGGCGCGATACGTCCTCCCGGTCGTGGCGATCGGTTTCGCGATCTCCACGTACCACTACCTCCTCCAGCGATACCCTGCCCTCCTGCCCGAAGCGGCGTGCTCGGCCACCGTGCCCTGCTCGGCCGCCTGGGTCTGGAAGTTCGATCTCGTCTCCATCCCGTTCATGGCCGGCGTCTCCTTCGCCGCCATCGCCGCCGCGGTGCTCGTCCACCGGGCCTGGCTCGAACGGGTGGAACCATCACCCCACGACACCCGAGAGGTGGATCACGCATGACACAGTCCCGCACCCCCCGGTCGCGAACGTCCGGCACGTCCCAGCCGCAGGGGCGCACGTTCCCGCTCCTCCCCGTCCTGGGAGGGCTGGTGGCCGTGGCCCTGGTCGCGACGGTGATCCTCACCTTCGACAGCGGCACGAGCGGGGACCAGTTCGGCGAGGTGACGGTCGAGGGCACGACCCTCGGACGGTTCGGCGGGACGACGTCGAGCGATCCGGAGGTCGGCGCACCGATCCCCGCCGTCACCGGCGAGGACTTCGGAGGCGACCAGGTGGTCGTCGCCGACGACGGCCGCGCGAAGATGCTGCTGTTCCTGGCGCACTGGTGCCCGGTCTGTCAGGCGGAGGCGCCCCAGGTCGACGCATGGCTCGGCGCCGAGGGGCTCCCCGACGGCGTCGACCTGTACGTGATCCCGACCGGCACGTCGTCCACGCGGGCCAACTACCCGCCGCAGACGTGGCTGGAACGGGAGGGTCTGGGGGACCTGCCGATCCTCGTCGACGACGAGGACTTCACCGCCGCCGACGCCTTCGGCCTCAGCGCCTATCCCTACTGGGTCTTCGTGGGCGACGACGGCAGGGTCCTCGCCCGGGTGACCGGGCAGATCGACAGTGCCGACCTCGGCCGGATCGCATCGTCGCTCGCACCGTGACCCGCCCGACCGTCGTGACGGTGGCCGCGCTCGTGCTGCTGTCGGCGTGTGGCGGAGGAGCCGGGCGCTCGACCGGTGAGGTGGACCCGGCGGCGCAGTCTCTCGGCACGCCGGTCACGACCGCGACCACGGTCGCGACCACGACGACGACCGCCACGACCACGACGACGGCGGCACCCCCGGCGACGGCGTCGGCCGCGCCGGCCTACGGGACCGTCGTCGTCACGGGCACCCCACTCCCACCCACCCCGAGGTCGGGCCCCGACGGCGCGGTGGGGAGCCGTATCCCCGGCCTCACGGGCCACGACTTCTCGGGCGCGCCGGTGACGATCGAGGCCGACGGGAACGCCACGATGATCGTGTTCCTCGCCCACTGGTGCCCGCACTGCCGGCGCGAGCTGCCGATCGTGCAGACCTGGCTCGAGGAGACGCCCCCACCGGAGAACGTCGACGTCTACGCCGTCGCCACCCTCACCAGGCCCGACCGCGACAACTTCCCGCCCGCTCCGTGGTTCGATCGAGAGGGCTGGACGGCACCGGTCGTCGTCGACGACGAGACCGATTCGGCGGCCTCGGCCTACGGGCTCACCGCCGTCCCGTTCTGGATCATCGCCGACGACGAGGGCCGCCTCGTGGCACGGGGATCGGGCGCGGTGCCCCCGACGGTGCTCACGGAGATCGCCGAGTCGATCGCCGACCCCGCGGCCTGAGCGCTACAGGCCGATGCGATCGGCGAGGACGGCGCGGTGCTCCGCCGGGGTGCCGAAGAGCAACTCGTCGGTCTTCGCCCGCTTGAAGAACAGGTGGGCGTCGTGTTCCCAGGTGAACCCGATGCCGCCGTGGACCTGGATGTTCTCGGCCGCACAGAAGAAGTAGGCCTCGGAGCAGAAGGACTTGGCCAGCGGGCCGACCACATGGAGCTCGTCGGGATCCTCGGCGGCGGCCCAGCCGGCGTAGTAGGCCGCCGACTTCGCCGACTCCACCTGCACGAGCATGTCGGCACACTTGTGCTTGATCGCCTGGAAGGACCCGATCGGTCGCCCGAACTGGACCCGGACCTTTGCATAGGCCACGGACATGTCGAGGCATGCCTGGGCACCCCCCACCTGCTCGAAGGCCACCGCGACCACGGCCCGCTCCAGCGTCTCCTGGAGCGGGGCCCAGCCGCCGTCGCGCTCGCCCAGGATCGCCGAGGCGGGCACCCGGACGTCGGAGAACACGAGCTCGGCCTGCTTGCGGGTCTGATCCATGGTCTCCACCCGCCGACGCTCCAGCCCGTCGGCGTCGCCGGGCACGAGGACGAGCGAGATCCCCCCGGGACCTTCGCCGCCCCCGGTCCGGGCGGCGACGACGATCGAGTCCGCGGTGTGGCCGTCGATGACGTAGGACTTCGTCCCCGACAGCACCAGGTCGTCGCCATCGGCCGCCGCCTCGAGGGCGATCCCGTCGGGACCCCACGAGCCGGAGGGCTCCAGCTGGGCGACGGCGAGTCGATGCTCCCCGGCGGCCACCTCGGGGAGGATCTGCTGCTTCTGCTCCTCG
>JAWVYO010000147.1:0-5051 GCA_033722675.1 Acidimicrobiia bacterium
CCTCCGGATCGCGTTCGGGTGAGGACGTCGCCGTGGCCCGGGCGGCGGGGGGGGGGGGGGCCCCGCGCCCCGCCCCGCGCCCCCCCGGCCCCCCCCGCGGCCGCCCCAGGGTGGGGGCGGCCCCCGCGAGCCCCGGGGGGGGGGGGGGGGCCTTGGGCCGCGCGCCCCCCCGGCCCACGACGGGACCGCTCGGCGTTCCGCACGATGTTGCGGGCGACCCCGTAGAGCCAGGGGAGGGTGTCGGGCTCCGCGGGGACCGTGCCGAGCCGGCGCCAGGCGACGGCGAACACGTCGGCCGCCGCCTCCTGGCCGTCCGCCCGCCCGAGCCGCCGGACTGCGTACGCCGCCACCGGCGGGTAGTGCGCGGCGAAGAGCGAGCGGAATCGCTCGTCTGCGGGCGCGGCGCTGTCCGGGCGGCCGAGCGGTGTCGTCACGGTCCTCACACTGTCTCATGTCCGGATGACACCGACGGGTTACGCCGGGTCGTAGGATCCGGCCATGGAGCGGGTCGATCTCGACAGTGTGGTGATCGCCTCCACCGCACCGTTCATGACCCGCACCGGCCCCCGCATCGACGGCTCGGGGATCGAACCGGCTGCCGTCGATGGCGACGCCGCCGACCTGGGCCGCCTCGTCGCCGGGCTCGTCGACAACGCGGTCCGCCACGCCGCCACCCGGGTCCTCGTCGGATGCTTCCCGACGGAAGGCGGGGTGCGGCTCACCGTGTGTGACGACGGGCCGGGCATCGCCGACGCCGGCGCCGTCTTCGGGCTCGGGACCGGGCTCACCGAGATCCGCCGCATCGCCGAGATCCATCGCGGCACCGTCGCCATCGAACCCTCGGCGGTGGGTGCCCGCCTCGTCGTCGACCTGCCAAGATCGTCGGCATGACGATCCATCAGCTGACCGTGTCCCTGCTCGAGGTGGAGCCCGCGGTGTGGCGCCGGATAGAGGTGGACTCCGACACCGATCTCGGGACCTTCGCGTGGCTGCTCAATCAGGCGATGGGCTGGGAGTTCACGCACCTCCATTTCTTCGAGGTGGACGGCCGTGCCTACGGGCCGGGCGCCGAGGACGCGCCCGACGACGAGTTGGACGAGGCGTCCGTCACGGTGGCCGACGTGCTCCCGTCGATGGGCTCGGCGCTCACGTGGGTCTACGACCTCGGCGACCGCTGGGAGCACGACGTGGTCGTGGAGGACGTCCTCGAACCCGAGGACGGTGCTTCCTATCCCCGGTGCATCGACGGCGCCCGGGCCTGTCCGCCCGAGGACGCCGGCGGTCCCCACGGATACGAGACGCTGCTCGAGGCCATCGAGGATCCCGACGATCCCGAGGCGGAGGAGCTCCGGGAGTGGCTCGGGGACGACTTCGACCCGGAGCACTTCGACGCCGCGCGACGGACGGCGGCCATGCAGACGTCCCGGGACTGACCGGCTACGTCCGTCCCAGCTCCGCGCTGAGCCGCGCCTCGAGGTCCTCGAGGTGGACGCGCACCTCGTCGAGCGACGCCGTGATCGTCTCGAAGGAGCCGCCGTCGGGCCGCGGGATCGCGGCGAGGTCCGGGAAGCCGTCGACGTCGGCCATGATCCGGGCGGCCTCGCCCAGCTCGGCGAGCGTGCGGCTCAGGGTGCGTTCGGCGATCTCGGCGATGCGCCTCCCGTCGACGCCCTCCAGCATCGGCGGACCCGCCCCGGCGATCATCCGGGGCAGCGCCGCCACCGCTTCGGAGAGCTCCTCCTGGCGGTCCCGGACGAGGGCGACCACCCGGACGATGACGTCTCGGTGCTCCCAGACGAGGTCGGCCATTTCCTCGACGCCCTCGCCGATGGCGTCGGCGACGTCCTGCACGGTCTGGCGGTCGAGGTCGTCGAGCGTCTCGATGAGCTCGTCGAGCACGATGTCCTTCGGGTCGGCGCTCCCGACAACGCTAGGCGATCGAGAAGTGGACCCTGCGGGCGTCGGGGTCGACCTCGTCGAGGAGGACCTCCACCTCCTCACCCAGGCCGAGGTTCCCGGCGGGGAGGCGGGCGATGACGGCGGGGTCGCGCAGCTGGACCCGGGCCCGATCGCCGTCGACGTCGGTGACCACGGCCCGGAACCGCTCGCCCACGCGGGAGCGCAGCGCCATCGCCTCCACGTAGTCGACGTAGGCGCGTTCGAGGTTCCCGGCCTGTGATCGGGTCCGGTTCATGATCCGCGGGAGGCCGTCGAGGGCTTCGGTCGCCCAGGCTGGGGGAGCCTCGCCGGCGCAGTGGGCGAGGAGGACCTCGTTGGCGAAGCGGTCGGCGAGGCGCCGCAGCGGCGCCGTCACGTGGGCGTAGTGGGCGGCGACGGCGGAGTGGCGGGCGTCGTCGGAGGGTGATCCGTCGAAGGCCTCGTACCCGGCGCCCCGCAACAGGCGCACGGCCTGGCCGAGGAGGGCGGCCTCGGCAGCCGTGTCGGGATGGAGGCGGCGGATCCGTTCGGCGTAGCCGGTGTCCTCGGCCCACTCGATGCCGAGGGCGTCGGCGGTGCGCCGCAGGGTGTCGACGGTGCCGGGCTCGGGGTCGGGGAGGGTGCGGAGGATCCCGACGCCGGCCTCGATCATGAGGTCGGCCGCGGCCATCCCGGTGAGCAGCGAGACCTGGGCGTTCCACCGTTCGACGGGGAGCGTCCGTTCGTAGACGACGGCGTAGCGGCCGTCGCCGGTGGGCACCACCTCCTGGTCGGGCAGGTTCAGGTGGACACCGCCCCGCTCGGCCTCGAGGGCGATGCGCCGCTCGCCGATCTCTCGCAGCAGTCCGAGCCCGTCGCCCGCGTCGATCTCGTCCTGGGCCTGGCGGTAGGTGAGCTGGCGGCGTACCCGGACGAGGGCGCGGCGGATCTCCGCGGTCTCCAGGCGCCCGTCGCCGCCGAGGTCGACGGTCCACAGCAGCGCCGGACGGTCCTTCCCGGCGAGCAGGCTGGCGGCCCCCTCGGAGATGGCCGCGGGGTAGAGGGGTGTGCGTCCGTCGGGGTGATAGCGGGTGACGCCCCGCTCCCGGGCCTCGAGGTCGACGGGTCCGCCGGGCGGCACGAAGGGCGCGACGTCGGCGATGGCGTAGAAGACCCGGTACCCCTCGCCGCGGGGTTCGGCGGCGTAGGCCTGGTCGAGGTCGGCCGACCCCGGCGGGTCGATGGCGACGAGGTCGAGATCCCGGCGATCGATGCGCTCGTGGTCCTCGGGAACGGTGGTCTGCGCTGCCGCCAGCACCTCGTCGGGGAAGGACTCGGGCACGTCGAACTGCTCGCGGATCCGTTCGAACCCGGCGAGGAACTCGAGATCCGGCGGGACGTGGACGGTCTGATGCGGCACGTCGGGGACCCTACGGGGTGGGAGGTCTTAGCGCTCGCCCGTGCGACGCGCATCGACCGGCCCCTCCGGTAGGGGCCGGTCGATTGGTTCGGGTGTTCGTCAGCTCCAGTCGGGGAACTTCAGCCGCGACCCGCTCAACTGGGTGACCTGGGTCCGATTCGAGCCGTCGTCGTCGATCACGAACAGGTTGTGATCCCCGTAGATCCCCGGATGGGAGATGAACGCGATGCGGGTGCCGTCCGGCGAGAACGTGGGCCACACCTCGTTGGTGTTCGGGGTGTTGGTCAGCCGGGTCAGCGTGTCCGAGGCCGGGTCGTAGAGGAACAGGTCGTAGAGCGCGTTGTCGGTGTCGTTGTACGCGAAGACCACCCGATTGGTGCCCGTATGGACGTCGGGGTGCACATGCTGTCCGGCGGACTTCCCGAGGAGCGTGAAGCCCCAGGGGACGATGTTGCCGTTGGCGGGATTCATCGCGTTGATCGACCAATCGGGGTCGGTCTCGGCGGTGTAGAGAACCGCCTCGGGATAGGGCCCGATCGGGCCGCCCGACCATGCCGGATTGTGGCCCGTTCGCGTGGTCGTGCTGACGTTGCCGGACTCCACCCCGTAGAACGACAGCTTGTAATCCAGATCCAGGAACACGAGCTGCTTCCCGTCGGGCGACCACTCGAGGTCGCTGTTCTCCGCGTCGTCGGTCAGCTTCTGGGTGGAGCTGCCGTCCGGCGCGGCGAGGTAGATGCCGTTCTCGACCGAGGCGTCGTCGTCCATCTGATACGCGAAGGTGAGGCGACTCGGTGCCCACGCCGGGCCCGTGGCGTCGTCGAGAACCTTCACGTGGTTGGAACCGTCGGCGTCGATCGACCAGAGCTCCGTGTCGGCTCCGCCCCGCACGTAGAGGATGCGGTCGTCGGGTGCGGGCAGCGTCAGATCGAGGCCCGGCAGGTTGTCGAAGATGCTGGTGTCGAGGGTCGTCGTCGTGATCAGGTTGCCGGGGATCGTCGTCGTGACGACGTTGCCCAGCGTTGTCGTGGTGGTCGTCGACGAGGTCGTGGTGGTGGTGCTCGACGTGGTCGTCGTACTGGAACTCGTCGTCGTCGAACTCGACGTGGTGGTGCTCGACGACGTCGTGGAGCTGCTCGTGGTGGAACTGCTCGACGTGGTGCTGCTGCTCGACGTGGTACTGCTCGAGGACGTGGTGCTGCTGTCGGCGGCGGTCGTGGCGTCGGTGGTCGTCGTCGATGGGTCCTCGGTGGTGGTGGAGGAGGGGTCTTCGGTGGTGGTCGTGCCGTCGTCCGTCGTGGTGGTGGCGTCGGCGGTGGTGGACGTGGTTGTCGCCTGGGCCGTCGTGTCGGTGTCTCCCGCCGTGCCCGTGTCGTCTCCGCAGGCGGCGGCGACGAGGGTCAGTGCGGCGAGGAGCGCGATGATCCTTCTGAAGCGCATCCTGACTGGACGCACTCTCCTCCCTGGTTGGTGCCTCTCACGCGCGATACCCGCTGCGTTCGTGAGCAAACGACGCGGGGACCCCTAGTTCTGCCAGGTGAGGGGGATGAGGCGGTGCTGGCCGTCGAGGCCGTGGAGTTCGGCGATGCGTTCGTCGCCGAAGGTGTGGCCGGTGTCCCCGACGAGCTCTCGGGTGGTGGACGAGAGGAGGATCTCGCCGCCCTCGGCGGCCGACGCCACCCGGGCGGCCTTGTTGACGGCCAGGCCCACGTAG
>JAWVYO010000148.1:0-4859 GCA_033722675.1 Acidimicrobiia bacterium
CGGCCACGGCCAGGCCGACGCAGATCGGCACGATCGCCAGCTGCGAGTACCGGATCGTCGCCACGAACCCCCGGGCCAGCATCTCGGGGTACTGCTGGATGGACGAGAAGAACGGGAAGGCGGCCTGGGTGACCACCCGCCAGATCGACTGCACGAGCAGCTCCGGCAGGCGGTACGCCAGCGTGTAGACGCCGAGGGCGGCGTCGCCGAGGAGGCGGCCGACCACGACGTAGTCGAGGTTCTGCCAGACGGCGTAGGCGAGATCGGTGAAGACGAGGGGGCCGCCGAAGCGGAGCAGGGGTCGGGCGAGGCGGCGGTGGAATCGAAACGCGGGACGCCAGGGCACGACCGTCCACGACAGCACGACGGCGGCCAGCACCCCCGCGAGCTGGCCCCAGACGAGCGCCCACACGCCGAAGCCCCACAGGGCCGCGCCGATGGCGACCACGCCCTTCACGAGGGCCCGTCCGACGTCGGGGACGATCTTGCGGCGAAAGTCGAGGTTGCGCTTCAGGAGCACGACGTGCACGGCGCCGAGGGCTTCGAGCACGAAGGTGAACCCGAGCACCCGAAGCAGCGGTGTCACCAGGGGCTCGTCGAAGAACGCCGCCACGAGCGGTGCGCTCAGATAGGTCGCGACGGTGAGCAGCACCCCGAGCGCCAGGTTCGCCACGTAGACGGTCTGCGCAGCGTCCTCGGCGTCGTCGCGTCGCTGGATGAGCGCTCCGCCCAGGCCGAGATCCTTCAGGACCGCCAGGTAGGTGACGGCGAGGGTGGCGAACCCCATGATGCCGAACTGCTCGGGGGTGAGCAGCCGGGCGAGGAGCGCCATCGTGACGAGGACGAGCACCTTGCCGGACGCGAACGAGACGTAGGACCACAACACGGCGCGGGCTGCGGTCCGTCCGAGCGCCTCGGTGTCGCCGGCGGCGGCCGCCGCCTCGTGGCGACCGTCGATCACATCCATGCCGCCTCCCGCGACGACGTCGCGGGGCCCGAGTCCGCGTGCACGCCGGCGGCGACCGCGGGGAGCGCGAGCGCCACCCCGGCGAGCAGCCACGCGAAGCGGGCGAAGGCCATGTGGAGGAAGATCGACGTGAGCAGGTAGCCGAGGAGCGAGGCCCCGAGGGCGTAGGCGATGCCCTCGAGGTCGTCGCGTCCGGCGGCCCGGAAGGATCGCCGGGCGGTCCGCAGCGCCGCCGCGACCCCCGCGACGAGGACACCGAAGGCGGCGAGGCCGGCCATGCCGGTCTCCGCGGCGATCTCGAGATACAGGTTGTGGGCCTCGCGGGGGTCGGCGCTCACCTCGATGCCGAAGCCCCGGGCGTAGTCGACGTAGGCGTCCTGGAAACCGCCGTAGCCCACGCCCCGGAGGGGCGCGTCGAGGAACATGGCGGTCCCGGCGCGCAGGACCGAGGTGCGCCCCCGGATCGAGGCGTCGGTGGAGGCCTCGATGGTGCCCACCTGGTCGAGGGTGGTGAGTCGCTCGACGTAGCCCGGCGGCAGCAGGGGGAGCAGGGCCACGGTGCCGACGACGGCGGCCACGATCATCGAGCGCGACGGTCGGAATCGCACCAGCACGATGACGGCGACGACCGCGATCGCCAGGGCGCCGCCGCGCGAGAAGGTGAAGACCGTCGATGCGCCGGTCGCGACGGTGGCCCAGGCGGCGGCGAGGCGGAGGGGCCCCGGCGCGGCGGTCCGCCACCGCTCGTAGGCCAGCGGGACGATCATCACGAGGAACTGCGCGTAGTAGTTCGGGTCGCCGATCGGCCCCGAGATCCGCACGTCGTCGGTGGCGCCGACGATGTTCTGCACCTCGGACTGGGCGAATCCGAACACCGTCGTGTCGAAGGCCCCGAGGAGGAACTGGGCCGAGGTGACCGTGGCGACGGCGCCGCCCGCGAGCACGATCGCCCAGACGGTCGCCCGCAGGTCGCGAGGCCGATGGAGCAGGAGGCCGACGATGACCGCCACGGCTCCGTCCTTGACGAGGGCTTCGGCGGCCGACGTGGAGGTGGTGGGATCGCCCGCCCACAACAGCGACCCGACGGCGACGAGGACGAAGGGTCCCGCCACGAGCACGACCCGCCCGGCACCGGCCGGTCGCTCCGCCGTGGTGAGCCAGCGGATGACCACGGCGGCCAGCAGGAGCGCGACGAGGGGGGTGAAGGTCGAGGGGGCACCGTGGAAGTCGGTGGCGACGTCGGCCAGCCGGAGCACGGCGAAGACGGCGATGACGGGGAGGCCGACGGCCGGTCGGAGGACGACCGCGACCGCGGTGGCGAGGCCGGCCAGACCGGCGACGGCGAGCACCGGGTCGGCGGCCCCGGTGGCCACGGCTCCGGCGGCGAGTCCGAGGGCGGCGGCCGCGGCGCCCCGGATGACCACGGCCCCCGGCTGGACGGAGGCGTCGGCGATCATCCCGCCGTGACGCGCAGGTACCGCTCGCCGTTCTCGTTGATCGGCGTCACGGTGGCCCCGGCGTCCCCGTAGCTCTCGATGCGGCGACGCATCTCCCGGTTGCGCCGGACGCGCGGTGCGTTGACGGCGAGGGCGAGCACCGCGCCGACGAGGAGCCCGAGCGCGCCGGCCACCGCCGCCGTCTCGATCGGCCCCCGGTTCATCGGCGACCCGGGCGTGGTCGCCGGGTCGAGGAGCCCGACGTCGTAGATGTCGTAGAGGTCGACGAAGCGCCGGGCGCCGGTCTCGCCGACCGAGGTCGCGAGCACCATGGCGAGGCGGGCGTTCGGTCCGGTCACGGTGAGGTCGACCACGTTCGCCTCCGGGACGACCACCGCGTCCACGGAGTACTCCTCCAGCATCCCGGCGTCGAGACCCAGCATCTCGAGGGAGTCGGCGAAGGTCGTCGACGACCCCATCACCTGGGCGAAGGTCGTCATGATCGCCCGGCTGCGGGCGTCGTCGAGCGTGCGCACGGCCTCCGCGGCGGCATCGGGATCGCTGCGCGTCGGGGAGACGATGTAGGAGCCGGTGGTCTCGTACACGGGCGGCTGTGCCGAGGCGAGGAGTCCGCCCACGAGCGCCGCACCGAGTGCCGCCAGGGCGACGAGGTACCAGCCCCTGCGAAGTGAGGCGAAGGCCGTCTGGACGTCCATCAGGCCGCCCCCCGCCGTGCGAGCACCGCGGGGATGGTGCGCACGATGATCTGGATGTCGAGCCACAGGCACCGACGCTGCACGTAGGCGATGTCGAGCCGTGTCCGGTCGTCGAAGAGCGACAGGCCCCGGCCGTAGAGCTGCCAGAGTCCGGTGACGCCGGGCTTCACGTCGAGGCGTTCCGTCTGCCACAGCTCGTACGTGTCGGGCATGAAGTCGGTGGGCCGGGGACCGACGAGGCTGAGCCGCCCGACGAGCACGTCCCAGAGCTGGGGGAGCTCGTCGAGGCTGGTCGTGCGGAGCAGCCGGCCGGGGCGCGTGATGCGCGGGTCGTCGGTGATCTTGAAGTCGGGCCACTCGAGCTCGTTGAGGTGCCGCAGCTCCCACTTCAGCCCCTCGGCGTCGGGCACCATCGTGCGGAACTTGTGCATGCGGATCGTGCGGCCGCCCTTGCCGGCCCGGATCTGCGTGAACATCACCGGGGCCCGGGGATCGTCGAGCTTGATGGCGAGGGCGCAGAGCAGGGCGACGGGCACCCACAGCGGCGCGGCGGCGATCACGAGCACCACGTCGAGGATGCGCTTGGCGACGACGTAGGCGCGATCGCGGAAGACGGCGTTCTCCGGGCGGATCCGATCGATCCACTCGTGGCCGGACCAGAGCACGGGACGGATGGCGGGGGTGGTCACGATGCCACCTCGTCGACGGAGACACGGCCATGGTCGGGCCCGGCGAGGGTCTCCTCGGCGGCCGCCACCAGGGCCTCGAAGCTGATGCCCGTCTCGGGGAAGGACGCGGTCCCGGCGTCGACCTCCACGGCGGCCTGTCGGGAGGCCTCGCGGATGCGCTCGACGACGAAGCCGGCGCCCTCGGTGTCGGTCTCGGGGCTGAGGACCACGAAGCGGCCGGACGCCTCGTCGCTGAAGACGAGGTCGGAGCGGCGCAGTCGCTGGGCCATGGCGCGCGACAGCCGCGTGTGGACGTAGCGCCGACGGATCTCGTGCTGGACCTCCTCGGCGGCCCGCTCGAGGGCGAGTTCCATGCTGACGGGCCGGGGGGCGACCACGGTCACCACGAGCGGCCGATCGTGACGGCGGCTCCGGGCCATCTCGGTGAGGATCTCACTGGCCGCCTGCGGGCTGTCGAGGGGGAGGGCGCCGGGGTCGCCGAAGACCACGGTGCCGAGGGTCTCGTCGATCTGGTCGAGGCCGGCGGCCACCCGGTGCGCGAGGCCGGCCGAGAGCATGACGAAGACGATCTCGGTGGTGTGGACGTAGAGGGCGACGGCGTCGAAGCCGTCGCCTGCGACGATCGTGACGACGCCGTAGGCGAGGACCGCCAGGACGACGCTCCGGACCAGCCGGGCGCGACGGAGGCTCCGGAAGGCGAAGGGCGCCCCCACGGCGGCGAGGGCCACGAGGTAGGCCGCGGTGGACACGGCGTTGCCGCCGTCGGCGCCGAGCCCGAAGCGATCGAGGGTGAGCGCGGTCGTGAACAGCGCCAGCAGGCCGATGAGCGGCCGGCGGATGTGCGTCATGACGGATCTCCTCGTAGCGCGTCCCTGCTGCCCGAGCCGTTCCGGGTAACCACGCTGAGTAGCAAGATACCGGGAAAACCCCGATATGCAACTACTTTGCGTGGCAGACAGGTCTCCGTTCCGTAGGAGTCTCTTCGGATCGGGCCCCCCGGTGCTTGACCGGTATGTCGAGCGGTACCATCGCCCGGGTGCAGATCGGAAGA
>JAWVYO010000149.1:0-4828 GCA_033722675.1 Acidimicrobiia bacterium
AGACGTCGGTCGGCCCTCCTTCGCCAGATGGGGCCCCAACCCCATCGGCGGCCGTGGCCGTTCCTTCTGCTCCGCTCGGGCCGTGCCCCGCTTGTTGCCTGGGCCGACTTCGGTCGGCCTGCGGCCGCCCGAACAGACGCCGGTCGGCCCTCCTCCGCAGGCGGGGCCCCTGCCCCGCCCCGGCCGTGTGCCACGGGGGCCGGGTCACTCCTGTCTGGTGCGGGGGATTTCCTTCGGTCGCTTCGCTCCCGCGGGAGCGGTGTCGGGTGCACCCGCCGTCCGGTGCGTACCGGCGGCCGGACGTGCGGCCCGTGTCCATCTGGCTCGGTCTATCCGATAGGCTGATCCGGCCCCCCGGAGGTGGTCATGAGCGAGACCGGACGCCGCCGCATCGACATCGTGCAGGATCCCGAGTACGTCGACGATCTCGGGTCCGTCGACATCGACGAACTCCGCGCCCGGCGCCGGACCTGCGCCGACCTCGACACCGAGCTGTCGTACTACCGGCGGCTGCTGCACGGCCGCATGGACCTCATCGGGTTCGAGCAGCGTCGGCGTTCCGGCGAGGAGGAACGGTCCCTGCTGGAGGCGTTGCCCGAGATCCTCGCCCAGGGGGCCACCGCCAACCCCGGGCTCCCGACGCGGGCCGTGACGGTCGAGCTGCCGCAGCTGCCGGAGGTGGGTCGACGGGCCGTCGACCACGTGCTCGACGACGACTTCCTCACCCACTTGCCGGGGATCCCCGACGACGAGCTGGAGGACCTCCTGGGTCAGGTGGCGACGGTCGAGGCCGAGATCTCCCGGCAGCGGAAGGCCGTGTTCGAGGTCTACGACCTCCTCCAGGCGGAGCTCACACGCCGCTACCGGGAGGGGCTCGCCGACCCCGGTGAACTGCTCGCCAGGGACTGAGGTGTTCGCAGGCGTCGTCCGTTCCGGGCTCACCGAGACCCGTCACGAGGTGGTGGCCGCCGCCGTCGCGCCCGACGGCACCGTCATCGACACGCTCGGCGACGGGCTCGATCGGCCCTTCTTCGCCCGCTCTGCCCTCAAGCCCTTCCAGGCGCTCGTGTCCCGGCGCTCCGGGGCCGCTCTGTCCGGCGAGCCGCTGGCCGTGGCCTGCGCCAGCCACGGCGCCTTCCCCATCCACCTGGCATACGTGCGCTCGATGCTGGAGGAGGTCGACCTCGACGAGGACGCCCTTCGCTGCCCTCCGGCCCGCCCGGGTTCGCGCGCCGCCGATCGACTGGCCGCCGTCTCCGGCGACACCGGCCGTCGCCGGATCCACCACAACTGCTCCGGCAAGCACGCGGCCATGCTCCGTGCCTGCGTCGCTTCGGGGTGGTCGCTCGAGTACCTCGACGTGGACCACCCGCTGCAGCGCCGGATCGTCGATCTGGCAGCCGAGGTCACGGGCGCCGACGTCACACCGGTGGGTGTCGACGGATGCGGCGTGCCGACGATGCGGACCACGGTCGCGGGCCTGGCTCGCGCCTTCGCCCGCCTGGCCGTCGACGACGACTACGAGGAGATCCGCACGGCGATGAGCCGGTTCCCGGCGTTGACGTCGTACGGCGACCGGCCCTACGAGCGGCTCGCCACGTGGATCCCCGCCGCCGTCAAGGGCGGTGCCGAGGGGTGCGTCGGATTGGCGTGGTACGGCGGGGTCGGTATCGCCGCGAAGTGCTGGTCGGGGAACGAGGACGCCCTCATGGCGGCGGTCGTGGAACTCGCCGACCGCATCGGGATCCTCGCCCCCCACCCCCGGGACCGGCTGGCGGACGTCGCCGCGTCTCCGGTGCTCGGTGGCGGGCGCCCGGTCGGCCAGGTGCTGCTGGAGGTGCCCGGATGACGATGCGCGAGGGTCTCGACGCAGGAGTGCTGGACCTGGAACCCGTCGCGCCGCTGACGGGGCCGTTTCCGCGTCGTCCGTTCCTCGGTCCGTGGGCCGAGCACCGGGGTGTGACGCCCACGGTCGTCGATCACGGAGACGCCGCCGTCGTGCTGTGGGACGACGACGGGGTGACCCGCTTCGCCGGCGAACCCGACCTGACGGACTACCACTCGCCCCTCGGGACCGGGGTGGAGGCGCTCGCCGCGTCCCTGCCGGGCCTCCTCGGCCCAGGGACCAGGCTCGTGCTCGACTCGCTCCCGGAGGAGGCCGCTCGGCCGCTCGCCGCAGGCCTGACGGGGGCCGGCGTCGAGCCCACCATGGAGCAGCACGAGGTGGCGGCTGTCCTCGCCCTCGGCGACACCCACGACGACTATCTCGCCGGCCTCGACAAGAAGCAGCGCCACGAGGTGCGGCGCAAGGGCCGCCGGTTCGCCGAGGCCTACGGGGAACCGGTGCTCGAACGGGACGCCGGGCGACTCGGGCTCTTCGTCGACATGCACCGCGCGGCCCCCGGGGACAAGGGCGACTTCATGACCGACGACATGGTGATCTTCTTCGAGGCGCTCCTCGATGCCGGCTTCGGCCTCGACCTCCTGGTCGGCGGCGACGGCACCGTGGTCGCCGCCGGCGTCGGATACGAGGACGACGACGCCTACTACCTCTACAACTCCGCCTTCGATCCCGAGGCGGGCCATGCGTCGCCCGGCGTGATCCTCGTCGACTCGCTCATCGCCCAGGCCATCGACGGGGGCCGCCGTCGCTTCGACTTCCTGAAGGGCGACGAGGTGTACAAGTTCCGTCTCGGCGCCGAGGAGCGCCCGCTCTACGTCGTGGAGGCTGCGTGGTGATCGAGCGGGTCGCCTACCTGAGCATCCACACGTCGCCGCTGGAGGCACCGGGGGCGGGGGATGCCGGCGGCATGAACGTCTATATCGACGAGCTGTCGCGCACCATGGCGGCCCGCGGCGTGGAGGTGGACGTCTTCACACGGTCGGCCGCCGGGACGACGGCGGTCACGCCGGTGGTCCCGGGCTACCGGGTCGTCGAGGTCCCCACCGCGTCGTTCGGTGACGGTGACGCCCTCGCCGACGCCGTCGGCGACTTCGCCGAGGGCGTCGTGAAGTGGGCCGCCAACCAGGGGGCCCGCTACGACATCGTCCACTCCCACTATTGGTTGAGCGGGTGGGCCGGGGTGCTGGTCCAGGACGTGCTCGGGGCGCCGCTGGCCATCTCCTTCCACACGCTCGGCCGGGTGAAGGCCGTCAACCGACGGTCCGACGAGCCCCCGCCCAGCCTGCTGCGGATCGCGGCCGAGACGGAGGTCATCGCCCGGGCGGGCTGCGTCGTCGCCTCGACCCCGATCGAGGCAGGGGAGCTCCTCGAGCACTACGCGGCGCAGCCCGAGCGGCTGTGCGTGTCGCCCCCCGGTGTCGACCACGAGCGCTTCAGCCCGGGTGACCGGCGGGCGGCTCGCGCCCGGCTCGGGATCGGGCCCGAGCCGGTCATGCTCTTCGCCGGCCGCATTCAGCCGCTCAAGGGCCTCGACGTCTCCCTGGCCGCCTTCGAGGTCCTCGCCCGCGAGTTGCCCTCGCTGCGGTTCCTCGTCGTCGGCGGGCCCAGCGGACCCCAGGGGGAGGCGGAACTGGCGCGCACCAGGGCGCTCGCCCGACACATGGGGCTGGCCGATCGGGTCGACGTGCGCGGCCCCCTGGCCCACGACGTCATCCCCGACGCCTATCGCGCCGCCACCGTCGTGCACGTTCCGTCGCGTGCCGAGTCGTTCGGGCTGGTGGCCGTCGAGGCTCAGGCGTGCGGTGTCCCGGTCGTCGCCGCCCGCGTCGGGGGGCTCCCGTACGTGGTCCGCCACGACGAGTCGGGCCTCCTCGTCGACGGATGGGACCCCGCCGACCACGCCAACGCGTTGCGAGCCGTGCTGACGGACCCCACGACCGCCCGTCGCCTCGGCGACGGGGCGCTCGAGCTGTCGGAACGGTTCTCCTGGTCGTCGACGGCCGACCGCCTCCTCGAGCTGTACGGGGGGATCCAGCACCCGTGAACGACGTCGACGGCGTCCGGGCGCTCCTCGAGGAGACCGGTGACGCCTGGGTCGCCGATCCCGGGTCCGACGTCGTCTGGGCCGGCGAGCACGAGGGGCGCCGGGGCCTCCGCATGCGCCAGACGGTGCGCGACTTCACGACGGTGTGGTTCGACGTGGGGGAGCGGACCGTCGGGATCGAGGCCTACGTCCTGCCGGTGCCCCCTCACGCCGCCGCCGAGATCCATCGCCAGGCCCTCGTCCGTAGTCACCGGACCCGCCGAATCCACTTCGCGGTCGACACCCACGGCGACCTCGTGCTCGTCGGCCGCATCCCCCTCGACGAGGTCTCACCCGGGGAGCTGGAGCTCGCCCTCGGGGAGGTGTACGCCCTCGTCGAACTGTCCTTTCGTCCGATGGTCGCCGCGATGAGGCGCGAAAAATCGCCGTGAGAAACTTGTCGACAAGCGTTGTGCACAACCGGCTGTGGATCGCTGTGGGTATGTGGGCAACTGCCCGATCCGGGGGCGAACTGGCATGAACGAGGCACACCTGCGTGCGAAAACGCGGTCGGATTCACCGATTTTGCCGGTCTTGACGGTCCGAAATCGCCTCCGTACCTTGCCCCCCAGCAGGCCCGAGGTGCCGAAGCGAACCGTCTCGTCAGGGGAAGTGCGGGAGCGGGATCGAGTCGGTTCCTCGGGCTCCTGCGTGTGATCGACGGCGTCCGCCTCCCGATCGACTGGGCCTCCTACGGACTGCCCGCCGCCCTGCGGGTCGATTCGGTGACGCTCTGGCAGGGCTCGCGGGCGTGGCACTGGGCGGGGGCGTCACCGGCGCTGTCGATCCGGGCCGCCGGTCCGCCGCCCGCGGCGGAGGGAGCAGCCGGCTGGGGCATCGAT
>JAWVYO010000150.1:0-4758 GCA_033722675.1 Acidimicrobiia bacterium
AGCTTCCGCGCGCGCTGGTCCCCGCCTCCGGCGCGCCCCCGGTCTAGGCCCGGCCACGGGGGGGGGGCGCATATCACGTTGGGGGGCCCCCCCGCCCGGGGGCCCACCGCCCCGGCCACCGACGCCATGTGCATGGGGCTGACGACGACCCGTCCCTGGCCGATCGCCGCCGCTGCGAGCTCGGTGGTGTCGACCGGGTCCGGAAACGCGGGGGTGGCCGCCGGGACCCCGGCGGCGGGCTCCGAGTTGAAGCCGAAGCGCTCCGCCACGTCGCGCAGGGCGTCATCGTCGAGGTCGCCGACCGCCGCGGAGGCGAAGCTGGTGTTGCACGACCGGGCAAAGGCGGTCTCGAACGTCACGACGCCGAGATCGAGGTCGGACGCGTTGCGGAACACGCGGCCCCCGAGATCGACGTCGCCGGGACATTCGATCTCGGTGTCGGGCCCGTATCCGCGATCGAGCAGCCCGGATGCGGTCACGATCTTGAAGGTGGAGCCCGGCGGGTAGGCGCCCAGCCGGGCCCGGTCGAAGCCGTCGTCCAGGGGTCGCGACGCGGTGGCGAGCACCTGGCCGCTCGGGGCGTCGAGGACGACCACGGCGAGCCGCCGCTCGTCGTCGTCCAGCACCTGCTCCACGGCGGTCTGGACGTCCACGTCGATCGTCGTCTGCACCGGGGAGGGCTCCACCGCCTCGACGACGTGCAGCTCCTCCACGACCCTCCCGAACTTGTTGACGCGCACCACGGCGGTGCGTGGCCTCCCGGCGAGTTGCGACTCGAAGGCGGCCTCGATGCCGGTCTGCCCGATGACGTCGGTGGGGCCGTACGGGTAGCCGAGTTCGTCGAGCTGCTCGGCCGTGATGGGCCCGGTCGACCCGATCAGGTGGGAGGCGAAGTCGTCTCGGAACGGCAGTCGTTCCGAGCCGTCGCGGGCGATGACGCCGGGCAGCGCCTCGATCTCGTCGCCGACCGCCGCGTACACGACCGACTTGACCGTGCCGACCGGCACGAACCAATCCGGCTGCACCGCGGGCCGAGAGATCTCGGTGGTGACCACCTCGGGGTCGATGCCGGCGAGCCGGAGCAGCTCGTCCTGGACGACCTCGAGGTCCTCGACCCAGGCCGGGACCACGCCGATGACCTTGACCGGTTCGACCCCGGCCAGCTCGGTCCCGTCTCGGGCGAGGATCGGGGCGCGCGGCAGCCATTGGCGGTCCACCCGGACGACGTCGCCCGCCTCCAGCGAGGGATGGAGCACGGAGGGGGACCACAGCACGCTCCACGGCCCTCCCCCCACGAGGCTGACCGTGGTCGAGTAGGCCCAGTGGCCGACCTCGAGGAGCTCGAGGTTGAGCCGGACCCCGATCTCGGCCGTCGTCGCGGTGAACGTCTCCGACTCGATCGTGTAGGACGCCGATTCGAGTCCGATGGCGGTCGCCCAGGCGTCGATCTCCTCCTCCACGGTCGCCGGTGGGTCCGTGGACAGGGAGGCAGCGGTGAACCCGTCACCGTCGAGGACCGCTTCGACGAATCGGCCCGTCGTGTCGAGGGCCTGCAGCCGCGTCTCCTCGTCGAAGGGGAGGGTGGTGGTGGCGCCTCGCGTCGTCGTCGACGTGGTGGCGTCGGGGTCGACGCCCTCGTTGACCGCGCAGGCCTGGAGGAGGACGACGACGAGCAGGAGGATCCGGCGCACCGCCCGATGGTACGGCCAGAGTCACCCAAAGCGCGCCGTGCGCTCCGTCACCCTCCTCGGCCTTGCCGGCCGCCTTCCCTCGTGGCCACGATGAAGAGGCGACGGAAGGGGAAGAGGGTGGTGCCGTCGGGCTCGGCGGGGTGGTCGTCCGCCAGCCGGGAGGCGTAGTCGGCGAAGAAGGCGTCTCCTTCGTTGCCGAGGACATCGAGAAAGGGCCGCAGCACCGAGCCCCTCGCCCACTCGGCCACGGCGTTCCTGCCGATCAGCGCCTGGAGGTAGACGGTCTCCCACAGGTCGATCGACGCCGAGTGCTCCCGGAGGATCCCGTGGTACCGCTGCGGTGCCAGGACCGGCGCCTCTCGCACGAGATGGGCGACGCGATCACGCCACCGGTCGGAGCGGGCGGTCTCGCGCAGGCGCACGTGAGACGGCTCCTCGTGGTTCCTCGGCATCTGCACGGCGAGCACGCCACCGGGGCGGAGGGTGCCGACGAGGCGCGGGAACAGGGCGACGTGGTCGTCCACCCAGTGGAGCGCGGCGTTCGAGAAGACCAGGGAGGGCGGCTCGGCGGGCGACCATTCCGCGATGTCCCCTCGGATCCAGTCGATCCCCTCGGTGGGCGGTGCCTGCTCCAGCATCTCGGCGGAGGAGTCGAGTGCGTTGATCGTCGCCTCGGGCCACCGTCGGCGCAGGAGCAGCGTCGGGCCTCCGGTGCCGCACCCGAGGTCCCAGATCAGCTCGGGGCCGGACAGGGGGATGCGCGCCACGAGGTCGGCAGCGGGGCGGAGCCGGTGATCGGCGAAGCGGAGATACTGGTCGGGATCCCACGTCGGCATCGCCAGGAACCTACCGGTCGGGCACGCTCGGCCGCATCACGCGGGACAATGCCGACATGCGTCGGATCGTCGCCCTCGTGCTGCTGCTGTCCTCCTGCGCCCTGGGCCCGGGCGTCACCGCGCCGCCGCCGACGACCACGACGTCGTCGGCACCGCAGACCACGACGACCGTTGCGCCGGCCCCGACCACGACGACGACCTCGGCACCCATCAGCGTGTGTGAGGGCATCGGAGGAACCCCGCGGGTGCTGGGCGTGGTCGACGAGCCGGGCCTCGCCGAAGCCAGTGGTCTGGTCTATTCGGAGGCCGATCCCGGGACCCTGTGGACGCACAACGATGGAGGATCCCCACCGAGGCTGTGGGCCATCGGAGGGGACGGCACCGTCCGCGGCCACGTCGAGATCGACGCCCGTAACGTCGACTGGGAGGACATCGCGCTCGGGCCGGGCCCGGTGACGGGGTGGTACGTGTACCTCGGGGACATCGGCGACAACCTCGCGCAGCGCGACCGGGTGTGGCTGCATCGCTTTCCCGAGCCCGACGACCTCGACGAGCCGGTGGACGCGGTCGAGTCGGTGGCGGTCCGGTATCCCGACGGGCCGGCCGACGCCGAGGCTCTCATGGTCGATCCCGTCACCGGGGACGCGTTCATCGTGACGAAGGCCGCCACCGGTCGCTCCGCCGTGCTGCGAATCCCTGCGGGAGCCTGGACCTCGGGATCGCTGGAGGCGTCGGTGGTGGCGACCATCGACCTCGGTACGTTCGCACTGGTCACCGGGGGCGACATCAGTCGCGACGGCTCCCTCATCGCCGTTCGCACGTACACCGGGATCTGGCTGTGGGCGCGGCACGACGGCGAATCGGTGAGCGAGGCGTTGCATCGGCCTCCCTGCCCGGCGCCTGCGCCGGACGAAGACCAGGGCGAGTCGATCGCGCTCGGCTCGAACGGCTACGCGACCCTCAGTGAGGGCGTCGGCACCAGGCTCTTCCGCTTCGACCGCTGAACTACCGCCGCGCCGCGGCGAGGAGTGACACCCCGGCAGCGAGCGTCACCCAGGCACCGATGCCGACGAAGTCGAAGACGTCGCCGATCGTTCCGCCGCCGTCGGAGATCCCCCGGTACATCTGGAGGACGAAGCCGGCCGCGACCGCGATCGACAGGACGCCGGGCAGCGTCTTGAGGCCTTGGGAGACGGTCGGGGCCGCCGCCGTGTACAGGGCGAACGCAGCGAGCGCGAGGACAAGCCAACCGAGGTATGGCGATCCCGCCGCCGTGTAGTCCCAGAGGAACGACAGCGCCAGATCGAACGAGTTGCTGGAGGTGCCCGCCACGTCCACCCACGGGAGGAACGAGGCGATGACGAGCCCCGCCGCCCCGGCGAGCGGGAGCGGCCGCACCGAGAACCCGGCGATGTCGATCGTCGAGCCCGATCCCGAGCCCGAGGCCGGGGACGGCGAGGCGGCGCCCATCCCCTCCAGCTTGCGGGCGTCCACCCATCCCGTCCATCCGTTCGACCCGACGACCCGCGCCCAGTCACCCCGGCGCTCTGCCACCTGCAATTCGACTCTCGGCTCGAGCCGGGTGATCGGTTGTGCCGACGGGTCCGGCTCCTCCCAGGCCCGCAGCCCGCCCGAGGGCACCCGATGCGTGGGATCCCAGGCCCCCGGGGCCGTTTGGACCTCGGCGGTGTCGGTCTGAGGCTCGCTCGCCTCGGTCTGCTCCTCCTGCGCCACGACGGGGGCCTGGACCGACGTCGGTGCGGCGGGGCCCGCCGCCACCGAGTCGACCGCGGACACCAGCTCGTTGAGGGCCGTCACGAACGCCTGGCGCGTCAGCCCATCGAGATAGACCGGCCGGCTGAACGTGAACGAGACGCCGGACTTCGACACCGACGCCCCGACATCGAGCTGCGTGCCGCGATCTGGGACGCCGGCGACGACGGCGTCTGCTCGCCCGGCGCCGCCGCCGGGCTCTTCGCGCACATGGGTGATGAGGAGCCGTTCCTCGTCGGCGGCGATCGAGATGTCGAGCGGCTCGGCGCCCTCCACGACGATCGAGCCGTCGTCTTCGACGGTCACACCCGGTTCCTGGCTCGCCCATTCGATCGCGCGTTCCACGGCTTGCTGTGCTGTTGGTTCCGCCATGTCCCCAACCGTACTCTCCGGCGCCGTGGCGTGAGGGCCGATGGGTAGGGTGTTCACCGTTCAGGGAGCACGAGCATGACGATCAA
>JAWVYO010000151.1:0-4636 GCA_033722675.1 Acidimicrobiia bacterium
AGGTCGTCGCCGGGGGCACGCCGGCGGCGGCCTACGGCGGGCGCGCCGACCTCATGCGCCTGGTGGCCCCGGACGGGCCCGTCTATCAGGCCGGGACCCTGGCGGGGAACCCGCTGGCGGTGGCGGCGGGCCTGGCCACGCTGCGACACCTGCGTGACCATCCGGAGGCGTACGAGGAGCTCGAGGAGATGGGCGGCCGCCTGGAGGAGCGGCTGTCCGAGGCACTGTCGAGCCACTCCGTGCCCGGGTGCGTGCAGCGGGTCGGCGCCATGCTCACGGTGTTCTTCGGGCCAGACCGGGTCGGCTCGTGGACGGACGCCGCCGACGTGGACCGCGGGCGGTTCTCGCGCTTCTTCCACGCCTCCCTCGACGGAGGCGTGATGCTCCCTCCCTCGCCCTACGAGGCCCTCTTCCTCATGGTCGACCACGGCCCGGTGCTCGACGAGGCGGCCGACGTCCTCGTCGAAGCGATCGGAGCGGCAGCATGACCCGTCCGCTCGTCGAAGCGCTCATGCGCCGTCCGGTGGAGCGCCCGCCGGTGTGGATCATGCGGCAGGCCGGCCGCTACCTGCCGGAGTACCGGCGGCTCCGTGAGGACCGGACCTTCCAGGAGTGCGTTGCCGACCCCGATCTGGCGACCGAGATCACGCTGCAGCCGATCCGCCGCTTCGACTTCGACGGGGCCGTGATCTTCGCCGACATCATGACCCCCCTGGAGGCCATGGGGGTGGACATGGAGTTCGACCCCGGCCCGAAGCTGCGGCCGCACGAGCCCGCCGAGGTGGCCGACTTCGGCGCCCTCGACCCCGCCCGTGTCTCGTTCGTGGCGGAGACGATCCGCCGGGTGCGCTCCGAGGTCCCCGGGACCACCTCGGTGATCGGGTTCGCCGGCGCCCCCTTCACGCTGCTCGCCTATCTCGTCGAGGGGGGCGGGTCGAAGGACTTCATGCGATTCCGCGGCGCGGTGCGCAGGGAGCCCGAGGCGACACGCCGGGCGCTCGAGGCCCTTGCCGAGGCGATGAACGCCTACCTCCGCATGCAGATCGAGGCCGGGGCCGATGTCGTCCAGCTGTTCGACAGCTGGGCCGGCATCCTCGACCTGGAGTCCTACTCCGAACTGGCGGCTCCCGCTGCTCGCACCGCCCTCGACGGGCTGCCGGCGCCACGGATCTACTTCGCGCCCGGCGGCGGCCACACCCTCGAGTTGCAGCCCTCGGTCGGCGCCGACGGCTACGGCGTCGACTGGCGGCTCCCGCTCGACGACGCCTGGTCCCGCCTCGGCGACGTCGCCATCCAGGGCAACCTCGATCCCTCCGTGCTCCTCGCCCCACCCGACACGATCCGCAGCGCGGTGAAGGGGCTGCTGGAACGGGCCGGCGGGAGGCCGGGCCACGTCGTCAACCTGGGGCACGGCATCGACCGCCGCACGCCGCCGGAGCACGTGGCCGCGTTCGTCGAGGCGGTGCGGTCGTGATCGAGGTCAGCGCCGACCTGCTCGCCCGCCACGATCGTCCCGGGCCCCGGTACACCTCGTACCCCACCGCGATCGAGTTCTCCGACGAGTTCGGGCCCGAGGAGTACGCGGCCCGGCTGGAGGAGGCGTCGTCCCGGCCCGGCGACCCGCTGTCCCTGTACGTGCATCTGCCGTTCTGCGAGTCGCGATGCTCGTTCTGCGCCTGCCACGTCGTCGTCGCCCGCCGCCCCGAGGTGTCGCAGCCCTACATCGACCGTGTGGTGGCCGAGTCCGACCTGATGGCGGACCGCCTCGGTGACCGGCGTCGGGTCGTCCAGTACCACTGGGGCGGCGGCACCCCGACCCATCATCCCCCCGAGCGGCTCCGGTCGCTGCACGAGCGGCTGCTCGAGCGCTTCGAGCTCGAGCCGGGCGCCGAGGTGGCTGTGGAGGTGGACCCCCGCGTCACGACGGACGCCCATTTGGAGACCCTGCGCGATCTCGGCTTCAACCGGATCTCGCTCGGCGTCCAGGACCTCGATCCCACCGTGCAGCGCCTCATCGGACGCGATCAGACCCGCGCCGAGACGGAGCACCTCCACGCCGAGGCGCGACGTCTCGGGTACGAGTCGATCAACTTCGATCTGGTCTACGGGCTGCCCGGCCAGGATGAGGAGACCCTCCGCAGCACCCTCGACGCCGTGATCGAGATGCGGCCCGACCGCCTCGCCGTCTACTCGTTCGCCTACGTGCCCTGGATGCGGCCCCACCAGCGCCGCATCGACGAGGAGCTCCTGCCGGAGACGACCGAGAAGTTCTCCCTGCTGGCGACCGTCGTGACCACGCTCACCTCGGCCGGCTACCGCCAGATCGGGATGGATCACTTCGCCCTCCCCGACGACGAGCTCGTCGCAGCCGCCGACGAGGGCACGCTGACGCGAACGTTCATGGGCTACACGACCAAGCGCGACACCGAGACGATCGCGCTCGGGACGTCGGGCATCTCCGACATCGCCGGCGCATACGCCCAGAACCACCGCCGACTGGCGTCGTACTACGAGTCGGTCGACGAGGGGCGGCTCCCCGTCGAGCGCGGGTACCCCCTCGACGCCGACGACCGGGTCCGCCGCCACCTCATCACCGAGCTGATGTGCAACGGCGTCGTCGACCTGGCCGACGTGGGCGAACGATTCGACATCGACGCGACCGAGTACTTCTCGCCCGAGTTGGAGGCGCTCGCCGCCCCGGGCGGGCTCGTCGACGAGGGCATGGCACGACTCGACGGCTCCACGATCCGCGCCACCGAGCTCGGGAGGCTCTTCGTGCGCAGGATCGCGGTGGTCTTCGACGTCCACACCGCCCGCAGGTCGTCCGACGGGCCGGCGTTCTCGAGGACGGTGTGATGGCCGAAGCCCAGGTGGCCGTCGTGGGGGGCGGGCTGGCGGGGCTGTTCACCGCCTCCGAGTTGATCGCGACCGGCGTCGACGACCTCGTCGTCCTCGACGACGGCGAGGCGCCGGGCGGAGTCGCCCGCACCATCGATCGCGACGGGTTCTCCCTCGAGCCGGCGGCCGGCACCCTGCTCCTCCCCCATCCGCATCTCTCCCCCGTCCTGGAGCGGCTGGGAGCAGAGGTGGAACCCGCCGTCGACGCCGGGCTGCGCTACGTCTTCACGCGGGGCCGCCTCGTCGCCCTCCCCTCGTCGCCCAAGGCGGCGTTCGCCCCCATCGCGCCCTGGCGAGCCAAGCTCCGGGCGGCCGCCGAGCCCTTCATCAGGAAGCCGCCTCCCTCCGAGGACGAGACGCTCGACTCCTTCATGCGCAGGCGCCTCGGCGACCGAATGGGACGGCTCGTCGCCTGGGTCGCCGCCTCCGGCGTCTTCGCCGGCGACCCCCACCGCCTGTCGGCCCGAGCCGCGTTCCCCGCCATCACGAGCCTCGAGGCGGAGGCCGGGTCGATCGTCCGCGGCGCGCTCCGCAGGTTGCGCTCGCGGCCGCGTGGGGCGCCCCGACCGACGAGCCACGTCCCGGTGGGCGGGATGACGGCCCTCGCCGAGACCGCGGCGCGGCGGCTCGGCACCCGATTGCAGCAGGGCCGGGCCGTCGACGCCGTGCGGCGCAGCGGCGGCCGCTGGGAGGTCTCGGGGGGCGACGACACGATCGAAGCCGATCACGTGGTCCTGGCCTGCCGGCCGCAGACGGCGGGCCGGCTCCTGGGCGGCGCCTTCGAACCGTTGCTCGCCCGGGCGGTCACGGCTCCGGTGGTCGTCGTGGGGCTGGGAGGGCTATCCGCCGACCTGCCACTGCCGCCCGGGTTCGGGGCGCTGGCCGGCCCCGACGCCGGGACCGCCACCCTCGGCGTCCTGTTCGAGTCGTCCTACGCGCCGCGGCGGGCGCCTGAGGGGTCGAGTCTCGCCAAGGTGATCGCCGGCGGCGCCACCCGGCCCGACGTCGTCGGCTGGGACGACGACCGCCTCGTCGAGCACCTGAGCGCGGAGGTGGCGCAGATCCTCGGATCCGAGATCGACCCCTCATTCGTCGAGGTCGTGCGCCACGAGGCGGGGATCCCCCAATACGAGCCGGGCCACCTCGACTGGCTCGAGCGGGTCGACGAGATCACCGCCGAGCATCCCGGACTGCACCTGACCGGCTGGGGGTATCGCGGGGTGGGGGTCGCCCACCTGGCGGCGGACGCGACCCGGGTGGCTCGCACCATCGGCGGCTGATCCGCGTCCTCGACACCGGGGCCGCTGGAGGAACTCCCGGTGAGGGCCGCAGCCGGCGTCTCGAGAGCTCGGACGAGACGGGGAGGTCCTGGGCGTGCGCCGGTGACCGGTGGGCGAGGCCCTAGGCCCCGTCGCCGTCGATCGCTCCCTGGATGAGCTCGCGGGCCTGCTCCAGAAGGCGCTGCGCCTCGGCCACCTGGCGCTGGTACTCGGCGAGGTCGGCGGCCCGGAGGGCGTCGTCCGCCCGAGCGAAGGCGATCTCGGCCTGGGACAAGAGCTCGGCGACCGCCTCGGTCACGTCCTCGGGCAGCGGTTCGTCGCCGTCACCGTCACCGTCACCGGTGCCGTCATCGACGATGGGCGCGGACGGGTCGCCGAAGACCGCCTGCAGCGACTCGGCGAGGGTCTCGCGCATGATGATCCGGTCGCCGTAGACGACGATCACGTACTTGACCTCG
>JAWVYO010000152.1:0-4625 GCA_033722675.1 Acidimicrobiia bacterium
CGTCCGCCGGTGGGGCGTCGAGAGCCGCTGTCTCGGCGGGCTCGGCGGCGCCAACGAGAACGCCGTCCACGATGCGCTCCACCAGGGCGCGCACGTCGTCGCGGCTCACGGTGCGGTCGTCGGTCACCCGGCGATTCTGCCACGCCGGAGGGAAGGCCACGGAACGACACATGCCGACGCGAATAGGATCGGCTCCGTGACCGACGACGCCGCCTTCCTCTGGGACCGCCCGACCCCCGCCCGGACGAACGCGAACGCGACACCACCTGCTGGCGCCCCCGAACACGATGCGGGCCCCGCCCCCGACGTCCGGCGCATCACCCTGCGGGACGCCTCGGCGCGGTACGGCGTGGGGATCCGAACACTCCGCGGCTGGGCACGAGAGGGTGTCATCGACGCGATCAAGGACGACCGGGGCCGGTGGATGGCCGATGCCCCCTCCGTCGCCGCCGCCGCCGCCAGCCGGGCCGAGACCCCGCCCGTCGAGCGGGCCAGCGGCCCGGCACCCGAACGCACGGGTCCCACCGACGACGGATCCGCGATGCTGGTGCCGCGCGACGCCTGGGACCGGCTCATCGACCAACTCGGCAACCTGCACGAGGCGGGCCTCATGCTCGCCGAGGCCCGCGAGCGGGCCGTCAAGGCGGAGACGGAGGTCGCCTTCCTGCGAGAGCGTCTCGGGGAACTGCGCGCCGAGCGGGATGCGTTGCGCACGGAAGGGGCGCCCACGCCGCCTCGCGACATCCCCGGCGACGCCCCCGCCGACGACGTCGCGGACGGGGTGGTCGAGCGGGCGCGGGCGTGGATCGATCGCCTCCGAGGCTGAGGCCGCCCGGGACGTCCTAGCATCCCGGACGTGGGCATCGCCTCCGTCTCGGGCCTCCGGTTCTCCTACGGCGACATCGTCGCCCTCGACGGGATCGATCTCGAGATCCCCTCGGGCCCGGTGGGCCTGGTGGGCGCCAACGGAGCCGGGAAGACGACGTTCCTCCGACTGCTGCTCGGCATCCTGTCCCCCGGGACCGGCACCATCGAGGTGCTCGGCGCCCCGGTCCCCGGCGGGATCCTGACGGTCCGGGACCGGGTGGGCTACATGCCCGAGGGTGCCTGCCTGCCCGGCGACCAGACGGCAGCCGACTTCGTCGGGTACGCCGCCGAACTGGCCGGTCTCCCCGTCCGGGCCGCCCGTCAGCGCGCCAGCGACGTCCTGACGCTCGTCGGGCTCCACGAGGAGCGGTTCCGGCCGATCGCCGGCTTCTCGACGGGGATGCTCCAGCGGGCGAAGCTCGCCCAGGCCATCGTCCACGACCCCGAGTTGGTCCTCCTCGACGAACCCACCGCCGGCCTCGACCCCGAGGGACGCGAGGAGATGCTGGAGCTGATCACCCGACTGCACGGATTCGGCATCAACGCCCTCGTGTCCTCGCACGTCCTCATCGACATCGAACAGACCTGCGAGTGGGTCGTCATGCTCGACGGCGGGCGGGTGCTCCGGAGCGGCCCGCTGACCGACCTGTCGGTGGCCGAGGAGGCCTCCGTCCAGGTGCTCGGCGACACGGCGGACTTCGTCGACGGCCTCCAACGGGCCGGAGGCGTCGTCTCTGCCGACGGCGACGCGCTGCGGGTCGTGATGGAGGGCGGCGACCCCTTCGATCTCGTGCGGGACGTCGCGGCGGCCACCGGAACGGCGATCCGGAGGCTCGGCCAGCGGCGGATCACCCTCGAGGACGTCTTCCTGGAGGGCGACGATGCCTGAGGGTGCGGTCTTCGACCTCGGCTACCGGCCCCACGACGGACCGCGTCTGGGCCGGCGGGGCGCCCTGGCGGCGCTGTTCCGCGACGGCCTCCGCCGGGTGCTCGGGTTGCGTCGACGGGCCCGATCCAAGGTGCTGCCCTGGGCGCTCCTGGGGATCGCGCTGCTCCCCGCCCTCTTCTTCACCGCGTTCGGCGTCGTCCTCGGGGACCTGGACGTGTCGAACACGATCTTCGGTCACGCCGACTACTTCGACCTGACCGGCACGGTCTCGCTCATCTTCGTGGCCCTGGCAGGGAGCGAGCTCACCGTCCCCGACCGGGCGAGCGGGACGATGGCGATCTACGCGTCCCGCCCCCTCACGATCGGCGACTACCTGGCGGTGCGGGCGGCGTCGCTCGGGGCGGTGGTGTTCGGCTTCCTCTACCTCCCCCACGTCGTGCTCCACCTCGGCAGGGCGTGGACGAGCAGCCGGGGTTTCGGCTCGTACGTCGTCGACGAGGTGACGGTCCTGTGGGAGACGGCGGCCGCCTCGATGGTGTTCATCGTGGCCTACGCCCCGATCGTGTTCCTCGTGGGCACCTTCTCGAAGCGCACGTCGGTGGCGGCCGCGGCCGGATTCGGCTCGATCGTCTTCGTGAGCGGCGGGGCGGCGGCCCTCGTCGAGGAGGGGGGACTCGACGTGGCCGGGCTGCTGGCCGTCCAGTTCCATCCCGGATACGTCAAAGACTGGATCATGTCGGCCGACACGCAGCACTGGGTCCCCGAGAGCGCCGGCTTCCAGCCGTGGGTCTCCCTCGTCGTCATCGGCGTGGTGGCCCTCCTCGCGCTCGGCGCCGTCCGCGCCCGGTATCGGAACGTCCAGTGACCGTCTCCCCGGCCTTCGCCCCCGATCCGACGATCGTCGTCGACGGCGTCTCGAAGTGGTTCGGCCAGAAGGTGGCCGTGTCCGACCTGTCGTGTTCGTTCGGTCCCGGCCTGACCGGCCTCCTCGGACCGAACGGGGCCGGCAAGACCACCCTGCTCCGGATGCTCTGCGGGCTCCTGACGCCCTCGGACGGGACCGTCTCCGTGCTCGGCCAGGATCCCCGCCGGACACCGTCGGTCTACCGCGAGCTCGCCCTCGTCCCCGAGGAGGACGCCGTCTACGGCTACCAGACGGCTCGCCAGTTCGCCCGCTACGCCGCCGTGCTGTCGGGGCACGGCCCGGCCGACGCCGACGACGCGATCGACGCCGTGGCCCTGGGCGACGCCGCCGACCGGCCGATCTCGGGGTTCTCCAAGGGCATGCGGCAGCGGGCGAAGGTGGCCGCCGCCCTCGTCGGCCGGCCCCGCGTCCTCGTCCTCGACGAGCCGCTCAACGGCACGGATCCCGTCCAGCGTCTCCGGCTCATCGAACTGTTTCGGGAGCTCGCCGACGCCGGGCACACCGTCGTCGTCTCCTCCCACGTCCTCGCCGAGGTGGAGCGGATGGCCGCACGGGTGCTGGCGATCGTGGACGGGAAGCTGGCCGCGGCCGGAGACGTCACCGCGATCCGCCGGGCGATGATCGACATCCCCTACCGCGTCCGGATCACCCTCGACCGGCCCCGCGAGCTGGCGACCCGGCTGATGGCCGACGAGGCGGTCCTCGGCGTCGAGGTGGAGGAGGGGACGCTCCACGTGGAGACGAGCGACCTGGCGGGCCTGGGCGCGGCGGTCCCGCGGCTCGCCTCCGACGCCGGGATCCGCCTCACGGGGTTCGAACCCGAGGACGAGTCCCTCGAGAGCGTGTTCCGCTACCTGGTGAGGCGGCGGTGAAGGCGTTCGCCGCGGTCACCCGGGCGACGGTGCGCCAGCTCCTCGGCGGTCGCCGCACCGTCCTCCTCGGCCTGCTCGCCCTCGTGCCGGCGGTCGTCGCCCTCTTCCTCGTGGCGGACACGGGCGAGGCGGTCGCGATGCGCCGGTTCCACGACGCCCCCTTCGCCCTGACGTTCATCCTCGTCCTCCCGGTGGTGTCGCTGGTGCTCGGCGCCGCGGCCCTCGGGGACGAACGGCGCGACGCCACGATCACGGTGCTCGTCCTCCGGCCCCACGCCCGGGAGACCCTCGTCGGCGCCAAGCTGCTCGGCGCCTGGCTCGCGGCGATGGCGATCGTCGGGACCGGCGCGGCCGCCGCCGGCGCGGCGCTCGGCATCGGAGCAGGGCGGTGGGACGTGCTCGCACCGCTCGTGCTGGCCGTGGCCGTCTCGGGTCTCGGGTACGTGTCGGCCTTCCTGCTCCTCGGCTACCTGACCCAGCGGGCGGTCCTCATCGGCCTGATCTACGTGTTCGTCTGGGAGAACGCCCTCAGCTTCGCCGTCGACGGCCTCGCGACGGTCTCGCTGTTCCGCCTCGGCATCACCGGGTACGCGGCCCTCGTCGACGGCGCACCGCGGCTGCTCGCCGACGTGCTGGGGACCCTCGAGCCCGGCGTGGCCGGCGCCGTCGCGAAGGCCGCCGTCATCGCCGTCGTCGCGGTGCTGGTCGGCGCCCGATGGCTGCGGCGGCGCGACATCGCCTGAGCCCGGACGGTCCCGGCCCTACCCTGCCCCCCGATGTCAGACGAGCAGCCCCGCGTGGGCGCCGGTCTCTATCGCCGCATGGGCCTCGCCGCGGCCATCGTCGTCGTCGGCACGCTGCTCTCCCGCGTGCTCGGCCTCGTGCGGCAGATCGTGTTCGCGTGGCTGCTGGGGGCGGGGTCCGCCGCGGACGAGTACTTCGTCGCCTTCCTCATCCCCGACTTCCTCTTCTACCTCCTCGCCGGCGCCTACATGGCGATCACGCTCATCCCGATCCTGTCGCGACGGTTCGCCGCCGGCGACGAGGAGGACGCCTGGCGCGCCTTCTGGGC
>JAWVYO010000153.1:0-4491 GCA_033722675.1 Acidimicrobiia bacterium
GATGTGGCTCCCGAAGGCTCCGGCGAGACGGATCTCCTCGACCTCGTCGACGCCGAGATGGTCCATGAGCAGCCGCACGCCCGCGTAGAGCGCTGCCTTGGCCAGCTGGATCGCCCGCACGTCGTTCTGGGTCACCGACACCCCGTCGGTCAGCTCATACGCCTGGGCCCGCCCGTCCGAGGTCACGCGGGCCGTCCGGTCCGCCGCGTCGGAGGCGAAGCGGCCGTCGGGATCGACGAGCCCGGTGAGGTAGAGCTCGGCGACCGCCTCGATGATCCCCGAGCCGCAGATCCCCGAGATGCCGACCCCGGCGTCGTCGAAGCCGGGGTCGTCCGACCAGCCCTCCACGCCGATCACGCGGAACCTGGGCTCCAGCGTGTCCCGGTCGATGCGCACCCGTTCGATCGCCCCGGGCGCCGCCCGCTGGCCCGACGAGATCTGGGCCCCCTCGAAGGCGGGGCCCGTGGGGCTGGAGGCGGCGAGGACCCGCCCCCGGCTGCCGAGCACGATCTCGGCGTTCGTGCCGACGTCCACCACGAGCTGGAGGGCGTCGGAGCGATGCGGCGCCTCCGACAGGATCGCCGCGGCGGCGTCGGCCCCGACGTGGCCGGCGATGAGCGGCAGGGCGTGGAGCCGGGCCGCCGGATGGGCGGAGACGCCGAGGGCGGCTGCGTCGACGTCGATCGCCGACGACACCGCCAGGGCGAAGGGCGCCTCGCCGAGGGGCCGGACGTCGAGGCCGAACAGGAGGTGGTGCATGATCGGATTCCCCACGGCGACGAGCTCGAGGACGTCGGTCCGCCCGACGCCCGCGTCGGCGACCAGCTCGCCGAGCAACTCGTCGACGGCCTCACGAACGACGCGGGTCAGATCGGCGGCCCCCTCGGGGTGCATCATCACGTGGGACACGCGGCTCATGAGGTCCTCGCCGAAGCGGATCTGGGGGTTCATCCGGCCCGCGGAGGCGAGCGTCTCCCCCGAGGCGAGGTCGACGAGGTGGCCGGCGATCGTCGTCGAACCGATGTCGAACGCGGCCCCGAGGGCCACGTCGCGAAAACCCGGCCATGCTGCGACGACGATCGAGCCGTCCCGGACCGCCACCGTCGCCTCGCCGGTGGCGGCCGCCGCCTGGAGGTCGCCGATCGAGCGTGCGTCCACCGACAGGCCACCGAGTCCCCACTCGTCGACGAGGGCGGCGAGCACGCGCTCGGTGGCGCCCGACGGCGTGTCGAGGCGGGCGGGCTCCACCGGCACGTAGTGCAACCGGACCACGGGATCGACCACGAGGTCCTCCACCTCGACGCGCTTGCGGACCACCTGACGATGGAGCTGGCTCTCCGGGGGGACGTCGACGGTGAGGTCGCCGAGGATGCCGGCCCGGCAGCCCAGCCGACGGTCGTCGGCCAGACCGCGGCGCCGGCGGTACCGCTCCTCGTCGGGACCGGGGCCCGTGAGTGGCGGCTCGTCGCCCACCGGGACGACCTGGCACCGGCCGCACAGGCCCCGGCCGCCACAGACGGAGTCGAGATCGACACCCAGGGTGCGAGCCGCCTCGAGCACCGTGGTCCCGCGATCCACCCGCCCCCTCCTCCCCGAGGGGGTGAACACGACGAGCGGGCCGTCAGCCGGCCGAGCCCCCGCCACTCCGCCTTCGTCGCCCCTCGCGGCGGCGTCCCGCCTGGGACGGATCACGGTTCGCCGCGATCCACGCCGATGCATCGGCGTCGCGGCCCAGGAGCACGTCCCCGGCCATGATCGCCGATCGGACCTCGGCGTGGAGCGGGTTGGTGATCGCCGAGGTGAGGCCCGACGCCATCGCCATGGTCAGGAACGCCGCGTTGATGGTCTCTCGATTGGGGAGCCCGAAGCTGACGTTCGACGCCCCACACGTCGAGTTCACGCCGAGTTCGTCCCGCAGGCGACGGACGAGGTGGAACACCTGTCGGCCCGCGGTGCGCATGGCGCCGATCGGCATGACGAGCGGGTCGACCACCACGTCGTCGGCCCCGATGCCGTGGTCGGCGGCCGCCTTCACGATCTTCTCGGCGACGGCGAACCGAACGTCGGGATCCTCGGAGATGCCGGTCTCGTCGTTGGAGATGGCCACCACCGCCGCTCCGTGCCGGGCGACCAGCGGCAGCACGCGCTCCATGACCTCGTCCTCGCCGGTCACCGAGTTCACGAGCGCCTTGCCGTCGTAGGCCTCGAGTCCCGCCTCCAGCGCCTCGACGATGGAGGAGTCGATGGAGAGCGGGACGTCCACCAGCGCCTGGACCCGACGCACGGTCTCGGCGAGGATGGCCGGCTCGTCGGCGAGGGGGATGCCCGCGTTCACGTCGAGCATGTGGGCCCCCGCCTCCACCTGCGCCACCGCGTCCGCCTCCACGCGGCTGAAGTCGCCGTTCTTCATCTCCTCGGCGAGGGCCTTCCGCCCGGTCGGGTTGATCCGCTCGCCGATGACGGTGAACGGCTGATCGAAGCCGATCACCACCTCCTTCGTCGGGCTCGAGACGACCGTCCGCGTCACGCGTGCTCCTCCTGCTCGCTCTTCGGCCGGACGCCGCCCGACCGCACGTACCGCCGCAGCTCCTCGTCGGGGAAGGCCGCCTCGAGGTCGGCGGCGGCCCGATCGGCCTCCGCGGCCAGGTCGGGGCCGCAGTCGCTGGTCTCGCGGCGCCACTCGGCCAGATACTCGTCGGTCGTGGTCTTGCCCGCCCGGGCGGCGGCCCGGTCGATGGCCACCTGGAAGCGCTCGGACAACTGGACCGCCGCCTTGCGCCGCCCGTCGCGGGCGGTCACCTGGGCGGGGATGTCACGCCACCAGATCGTGATCAGCTGTGCCACCGTCCTCCCCTCCGAAGCGAACGAGCGCCGGTTCGAGTGCTCCGTAGCCGACGACCCGCCGTTCGTAGGCCAGCCCCAGGCGCTCGGCCGCCAGCCGTCCCTGCCGCTCGAGCCCGGGATCGTCGTGCTGGGCGAGATGGAGCACCCGGACGTAGTTGCCGAAGTAGTCGTCGCGCAGCTGCGGGTGCCGGTCGAGGCCCAGGCCCGTCACGACGATGCGGTCGAAGTGCCGCACGAGGAAGTCGGTGAGGTAGAAGGTGCCCGGCTCCGACTCGTGCTCGTCGGCGAAGACCGACGCCGTGGCGTAGAACTCGTAACAGTGGGCCCCCTCGAGGCGCTCGGCGACGGTCCCCTCGAGCACGCGGTCGAGGTCGCCCCCGGTGCCGCAGTCGGCGTACCCCACGAGGATCCGGTCGTAGGTGTCGCCGGCGCGCTCGATCCGCTCGGCGACCGCCCCGGGGATCTCGGCGGGCGTGTTGTGGAGCCGCGCCGGGAGGCACTCGACGGTGACGGCGTCCTGGAGCCCGTTGCGGTCGACGATGTCGAGCAGCTCCCGGGACAGGGCGCCGCAGCCGATGACGAGGGTGCGCATCAGGCGTCTTCGCTCGCCAGCAGCCGGCGCTGGGCGACGAGCTCCTTGGCGGTCTCGGCGGCCACCGCGGCGTCACGGCAGTAGGCGTCGGCCCCGATGGCGACCCCGAACTCCTCGTTCAGCGGCGCGCCGCCCACCAGGACGATGTAGTCGTCGCGGATGCCGGCGTCAACCATCGCCTCGATGACCACCTTCATGTAGGGCATCGTGGTGGTGAGCAGCGCCGACATGCCGAGGATGTCGGGACGGTGCTCCTCGAGGGCCTCGAGGTACTCCTCCACCGGCGTGTTGATCCCGAGGTCGATGACCTCGAACCCCGCCCCCTCCAGCATCATCGCCACGAGGTTCTTGCCGATGTCGTGGATGTCCCCCTTGACCGTCCCGATCACGATCGTCCCGACCCGCTCGGCGCCCGTCTCGGCGAGGAGCGGCCGGAGCAGCGCCATCCCGGCCTTCATGGCGTTGGCGGCGAGCAGCACCTCGGGGACGAAGAGAATGCCGTCGCGGAAGTCGATGCCGACGATGCGCATGCCCTCGACGAGCGCCCGCTCCAGGACCGCCTCGGCGCCCCAGCCCCGATCGAGCAGGATCTGGGTCCCCTCGGCGATCTCGTCGGCGAGCCCGTCGTAGAGGTCGTCGTGCATCTGCTCGACGAGTTCATCGTCGCTCAGTGTCGAAAGATCGAGCTCGTCTTCGCTCATTGCTGTCCACCGATCGGCGGCCGCACCCGAGAGACCTCCGGAGTTCCACGATGTGGAACGGTGCTGGATTGCGGAACACTACCGCACGGTCCCCGACGTCGGCAACCATATTTTCCGCTCCGCTCGGGACGTTCCCTGCTCTCGTGCCCGGCCGGACTTCGCCGCCGTCGGCGGCGAACAGACGCCGGTCCGGCCTCCTCCGCCAGATGGGGCCCCAACCCCATCG
Organism: Acidimicrobiia bacterium; assembly: GCA_033722675.1. Classification (GTDB taxonomy): domain Bacteria; phylum Actinomycetota; class Acidimicrobiia; order Spongiisociales; family UBA11373; genus DATHYU01. The sequence goes on from JAWVYO010000153.1 coordinate 4,364, forward strand.
GCGGCCGTGACCCGCCGCCCGCTCCGCCCGGGGCGTTCCGGGCCACGCAGGCCCTGCCCCCCGCTCCGCTCGGGGCGTTCCGGGCCACGCAGGCCCTGCCCCCCGCTCCGCTCGGGGCGTTCCGGGCC
>JAWVYO010000154.1:0-4292 GCA_033722675.1 Acidimicrobiia bacterium
CGGTCGCTCCTGGCCGGGGGACTGACGCTGGCGCTGGGCGCCCAGGCGGTGATCATCCTCGGCGGGGTGCTCCGGCTGCTGCCGGTCACCGGCATCACCCTGCCCTTCATGTCCTACGGGGGTTCGGCGCTGCTCGCCAACCTCGTCGCCATCGCGGTGCTCCTGCGGGTGTCCCACGAGGAGCGATCGTGAACCGCTCGATCCGGACGGTGGCGATCGGGACGGTGCTGGCGATCGGGATCGTGGCATTGGCGACCGTGTGGCACCAGGCGCTGGCGGGACCCGGGTACCGCACGGACCTCCGTAACCCCCGCCGGCTGGCCACGTTCGAGGACCGGGGGGAGATCCTCACCTCCGACGGCGTCGTCGTGGCCGACTCCGTCGACGTCGACGGGTCCGCCCGGCGCGTCTATCCGGAGGCGTCGCTGTTCGCGCACCCCGTGGGCCACGCGGCCGGCCTCTTCGGGGCGACGGGCGTGGAGGGCAGCAACGATGGCGTCCTGCGGACGCCCGCTCCGGGCGCGCTCGAGTCGGTCCTGGGCCGGGTCTTCGGAAACCCGCCGGCCGCCGCCGACGTGATCACCACGCTCGACGCCCGCCTCCAGGCGGTCGCCGCCGACGCCCTGGGCGACCAGCGCGGGGCGGTGGTGCTGCTGGACGCCGTCCGGGGCGACGTGCTCGCCTGGGTCTCGTCGCCCACCTACGACCCGAACGTCCTCACCGGACCGGAGGCGCTCGCTGCGGGCGCCGCCCTCAACGCCGACGAGGCACGGCCGCTCGTGGACCGCGCCCGTTTGGAGCGCTACGCCCCGGGCTCGGTCTTCAAGGTGGTCGTCGCCGCGGCGGCCCTGGAGGCCGGCCTCACCCCCGACAGCCTGCTGGAGGACGCCGCCGAGTACGTCGCCCCCGGCACCGAGACGCCCATCCGCAACGCCGTCGAGGGGCCGTGCCTGTCGGGGGACACGATCACCCTCGCCGAGGCGCTCGTCGTGTCGTGCAACACGGCGTTCGCGTCACTCGGTGTCGAACTGGGGGCCGCAGCCGTCACGTCCGCGGCCACCGACACGGGCTTCGGCGACGTGCCTCCGATGGAGCTGGACGCCATCCCCTCGGTGATCCCTCCGGCCGCCGACCTCGCCGCCGACGTGCCGGCCCTCGCCCAGAGCGCCATCGGCGGGCGGGACGTCCGCGCCACACCGGTGCAGATGGCGCTGCTCGCGGCCGCCGTGGCCACCGACGGCACCGCGCCCCGCCCCCGGTTCGTCGCCGACGTGGTGGAAGGAGGAAGCGCCCGAGCGGCCGAGCCACCCCGGGAATGGCGGCGCATGGTCTCCGCCGCCGTCGCCGCAGACCTCCGAACGATGATGATCGACGTGGTCGAGCGGGGCACGGGGACCGCCGCCGGGATCCCCGGGGTCGTCGTGGGCGGGAAGACGGGCACCGCCCGCCAGCCCGACGCCGCGCCCCACACCTGGTTCATCGGGTTCGCCGACCACGACGGTGCCACCGTCGCGGTGGCCGTCGTCGTCGAGAACGGCGGGGCGCTGGGCGACGAGGGCACGGGCGGCCGGGTGGCCGCTCCCATCGCCCACGACCTCCTGACGGCATGGGTCGAGGGCCGTAGATGACACCGGCTGTACCATGATCGGTCGTGGAATCGCAGTGGGTCCTCTCGGACCGGTACGCCCTCCTGTCTCATCTCGCACGCGGCGGCATGGCCGACGTGTACGTTGCGCGCGACGAACTCCTGGGGCGGAAGGTGGCCGTCAAGATCCTCCACGGCGAGTTCGCCACCTCCGACGCCTTCATCGAGCGGTTCCGGCGTGAGGCGCAGGCGGCCGCCAACCTCTCCCACCCCAACATCGTCAACATCTTCGACTGGGGCCAGGACGACGACACCTACTTCATGGTCATGGAGCTGGTGGAGGGCCGGAACCTGCGCGACGTCGTCCGCTCCGAGGGCGGTCTCGTCCCCCGCCGGGTCGGCGAGATCGGCAGCGAGGTGGCTGCGGCGCTCGCCGCGGCCCACGAGGCCGGGCTGGTCCACCGCGACATCAAACCGGCGAACGTCCTGCTCACCCGCGACGGGAGCGTCAAGGTCACCGACTTCGGCATCGCCCGGGCGTGGAACGACACCGACGAGCTGACCCGCACCGGGGCGGTGATCGGCACCGCCACCTACTTCTCCCCCGAGCAGGCCCAGGGCCATCCCGTCGACGCCCGATCCGACCTCTACTCGCTCGGGGTCGTGATGTACGAGATGCTCGCCGGGGAGCCCCCCTTCAGCGGCGAGAGCCCGGTGGCGGTCGCCTACCAGCACGTCCGCAACGAGCCGGTGCCCCTCTCCGAACTCGCTCCCGACGTGCCACCCGGCCTCGAGGCCATCGTGATGCAGTGCCTCGCCAAGGACCCCGACCTCCGGTACCACTCGGCGGCGGAGCTGCAGGACGATCTGCGCCGCTTCCTCGGCGGCGGCGTCCCCCTGGCGGCCCCCGCCAACGAGTCGCCCACCCGCCTGCTCACCACCGCGGACGCCCGCGAGCCGGTCGTGCCCGGCGACGAGTTCTTCGACACCGGCCCCCGCCAGATCCCCCTCGGCTACGACGACCCGAGCCGCCCGAGCCGCTCCACCGTCGTGATCGGTGTGCTCGGGAGCCTGATCCTGCTGGGCCTCGGCATCGTGTTTCTGCTGCAGATCCTGTCGGGAGGCAGCGCCGCCGCCCAGGACGTGACGGTGCCCGACGTCACGATGTCCGACCCCGCCGAGGCCCTCGAGGTCCTCCAGGGTCTCGATCTGAAGGTACGGCAGGAGGACGTCTCGAGTGCGGAGGTCCCCGTGGGCCTCGTGGCGAGCACCGAGCCGCCCGCCGGCACCGAGGTGCAGACCGGCAGTTTCGTCACGCTCTTCGTGTCGACCGGACCCACCGACGTGACCGTGCCCCGCGTCGTCGACACGAGCGAGGCACAGGCCCGGGCGACCATCGAGAACGAGGGGCTCACCGTCGGCGAGGTGGTCTACGAGGAGTCGGCCACGATCGAGGAGGACACCGTGCTGGCGCAGAGCCCGGCGCCGGGCGACGTCGTCCCGGTGGGCTCGCCGGTGGACCTGACGGTGTCTGCGGGCCTGAATGCCATCACCGTCCCCGACGTGAGCGGCCGCACCGAGGACAACGCCCTCTTCCAGCTGAGCCAGGCGGGCTTCGAGGCCTCGCAGATCCGCATCGAGCGCCGCCCCGACGTCGAGGTCCTGGAAGGCTTCGTCATCGAGACGATCCCGGCGGCCAATCAGATCATCTCCGGCGACGGGATCATCCAGGTGATCATCTCCGAGGGCCCGGTGCCCACCGTGGTGCCGAACGTGACCGGCAGCACGCCGTCGGAGGCACGCGCCGAACTCGAGGAGCTGGGTTTCGTGGTGACCCTCGGGGCGCCCGTGGAGATCCCCTTCGCCGACGAGAACGACGGCCTCGTGGTGGAGCAGGACCCCGCGGCGGGCCAGACCATCGAGTTCGGGTCGATCGTGGAGATCCGCGTCGGCGAGGCCGCCGACGTCATCCCGGTGCCCGACATCATCGGGCTCACCGCCGCGCAGGCCACCCAGGAGCTGGAGTCGCTGGGCCTCACGTTCACCGAGGGCCCCGAATTCCTCCTCCAGCCCGACGACGACCGGGTGGGCACCGTGGTGATCCAGGATCCCGGCGTCACCACCGAGCTGCCCCCGGGCTCGTCGGTGGAGGGCCAGATCGGCATCGCCGGCGCCGTGGTTCCCGACGTGGTCGGGTTCACCGAGGAGGAGGCGCGGACCGCCATCGAGGCGGAGGACCTGGTGTTCACGTCGGTGACCGTCGAGCGGAACCCCGGCGAGTGCGAGCCCTTCGGCGGCGACCTCCGGGTGGAGTCGCAGCTCCCCGATGCCACCGCCCTCGTCGAGGTGGGCACGGAGGTGCAGGTGACGATCTGCGACGAGCCCGATCCGACGACGACCACGTCGTCGACCACGACGACCTCGTCCACCACGACGACCTCGTCGAGCACCACCACGACGACGTCCTCGACGACCACCACGACGACCGGCGGTGGCGGCGGGTGATCCACTGCCGGTGACGGCGACCACCCGCGTCGACGCCCTCCTCGCCTGGTACCGGGCCGGCCATCGCGACCTCCCCTGGCGGCGGACCGCCGACCCCTACCGGATCCTCGTCAGCGAGGTGATGCTCCAGCAGACCCAGGCGGCCCGGGTGGCGCCCCGCTACGAGCGGTTCCTCGAGCGGTTCCCCACCGCGGCCGACCTC
>JAWVYO010000155.1:0-4064 GCA_033722675.1 Acidimicrobiia bacterium
ACTCGACCTCGACGGTGTCACCGTGGACGTCGAGGACCGTGCCTCGATGCGGGATCTGCCCGACCTTCTTCGTCGCCTCACGGACCCGCATGCCCGTGCGGAGCTTCATGGGTCTCCCTTCGACGCTCAGCGCGAGGGTTCCACCAACCCATCGGACGGGACCAGGGGGATTTCGTCGGATCACCAGGGTGTCCAGTCGATCCCGTCGGAACCGTCGTCGTCGTCATCATCATCGTCGTCCTCGTCGGAGTCCCCTCCGCCGAACGTGTCGGCGAGGTTGTCCATGCCCTCGCCGATGGCGTCGCCCATCTGTTCGCCGGTCTCTTCGAGGGTGTCCATGCCCTCGTCGACGGCGTCGCTGACATCCTCGGCCGCCTCCTCCGCCTGGTCCTCGGCCTGGCCGAGGGTCTCCTCGAACGTGTCGAGGGCGTCGTCGACGGGGTCCCCACCGCCGTCGCCGGAGCCCTGATCGGCGTCGGGTGCGCCCGAGCCGAACCCGAAGCCGCCACCGGCTCCACGGAAGGCGGCGCCGATCGCTTCCATGCCCCCGCCCCCGGCCTCGCCGATCTGGTCGGCCGTGTCCCGGCCCGCCTCGGCCGCCTGCTGCATACCCTGACCGAAGGCCAGACCCGCCTCCCCGGCATCTTCGGCGGCCTCCTCGATATCTTCGGCCGTGTTTTCTACAGAGTTTTCTGCGGCCTCTTTGGGATCCAACGGGACGTAGAGGGTCTCTCCTTCGCGTTCGATTGTGACGTGGTCGCCCTCGATCCCGACCGCGGTGTTGGGTGTGATTTGGACGGGTTCCTCGGGAAGGAGTTCGTCGGCGAAGTCTTCGCCGGCTCCGGCGTCGGGGAGCATGTCTTCAGCGGCTTTGGCGACGCCTTTGGCGAACCGTCCGGGGTCGGTCTCGGCAAGGGATTCGCCGGCGTCCGTGAAGTCGCCATCCGCGGCGGCGTCTGCGGCGTCTGCGATGTGTCCGGCGTTACGCGCTGCGCTCTGAAAGCCGTGATCGACTGCTCCGCCCACATTGGTGTCGGCGAGAGTTTCACCGGCTCCTGAGAAATCACCCTGGGAGACCTGTCCACCGGCCTCTGCTGCGGAACCGGCGTCCTCGACGAACTGCTTGAGGCCTTCGGGTGATTGCTCGGCAATCATCTCTCCCGCCTCGTCGCCGGCGTCGGGGAGCATGTCTTCACCGGCTCCGGCGGTGCGGTCCATGAAGTCGGCGGTCGCCCCGGCGGTGTCGTCCATGAAGTCGGATGTCGCCTCCGCGGTGTCGTCCATGAGCCGGGAGGCCCCGGCCTGGGTGTCCCCGAGGGCTTCCTCGGTGGTGTCGTCTCCCTTACCGATGGCCTCTGCACCCCACTCCCCGACGTCCTTGAGCGCTTCGGACCCGGGAGTCGCATCGACTCCCATTTCGCTCCCAGCGGTGACCTCCACGTTGGCGCTGACGCCATCGCGGTCGATCTCGATGTCTGCGTCGGCGGATCCCACGACCGTCGCCTCCCCGAGACCGAAGTCGACGGTGGCCTCACCACCGATAGCTCCACTGGCGCCTGCCCCATCTTCGGCCACCGAACCCTGCGCTCTAGCGTCGCCGGCTGCTTCGGCCCCCACTGCGATGTCACCCGCAGAAGCACCCGCAGCGGCGCGTCCTCCGGCGTCGACGCGACCGGCGGCACCATCCTCATCGGCCGACACCTCGGCATCCGTCTCGGCGTCTGCTTCGACGCCGGTTTCGATGCGACCGGCGCGCGCTCCGACGCCGGAGGACAGCGACGCGGAAGCCGTTCCGGTCACGCCCTCTTCCGCGACGGATGCATTGACGTCGGCCTCGGCCGCCGCCGACGCTTCCGAATCGTCGCCCGTTGCCTGCGGCGTCGTCTGGTCGATCCGCTTCATGGTCTCGGAGTCACCCGCGGTCCGAACCGCCATCGGTTCTTCTTCTTCGGGCATCTCTTGGCGGTCGGTGGGGGCCCTCGCCCCGGTGTCGGGTGCGGCCCTGTCGTCTGCGGAGGCGCCTTCGCCGCGGATTTGGGAAGGTGCTTCTTTCTCGCCGATGTCGTGGCGGACGTCGTCCTCGATGACTTGGTTTCCCTCGTCGGAGCTGAGTAAGCCCTCGGTCTCGCCCTCGATGAGTTGGCTTCCCTCGTCGGAGCCGAGCAAGCCCTCGGTCTCGCCCTCGATGAGTTGGCTTCCCTCGTCGGAGCTGAGCGCGCTCTCGGCCTCGGCCTCGGCGTCCTTTTCGGACCTCCGCAGGTCGCGATCGTCGTCCCTCGCGCCCTTCATGGCCTCGGAGTCGGAGTCGGAGTCGGAGTCGGCGCGGGTGCCGCCGCGGGTGGCGACTGGGCTTTCGTCTTCCTCGGGGGACTCTTTGCGGGGGGCGTCGTCGGTGTCGACGGCCTTCCCGACGGTCGAGTCGCGCCTGACCCCACTCGATCCGATATCCCGAGCTTTGGCCATGGCCTCCCCCTCCGTGATGGAGATCAACCCTACCGAGCGGCCGCCGACGGTGCCGTCCGCTCGGCGGAATCAGCGGTCGACCTAAGGCGCGATCTGGCCTTACGACCGGGTCGGGGGCCCGAGGACGTTCGGGAGGGAGGGGAGGGCTCGAAGGCTCTGGCCGTACGGCAGACGCCCGTGAACGGGAGGGACGTCCATTCGTCGAGGATTGGTTGCAGGGATCGTCGGACCCCCGCAGGCGCGTCCCCCTGCCTCGACGCTCAGCGCGAGGGCCCCATGGCCCCACCGGCCGGGACCAGGGGATTCCGTCGGATCACCAGGGTGTCCAGTCGATCCCGTCGGAACCGCCGTCGTCGTCGTCATCATCGTCGTCCTCGTCGGAGTCCCCTCCGCCGAACGTGTCCTCGAGGGTGTCTCCCAACTGGTCCAGGCCCTCGTCGACCGCATCCTGGGTCTGCTCGGCCGCCTCTGCAGCCGCATCGCCCAGGTCCTCGGCGGTGTCCTCGGCCTGGTCGGCGGTCTGGCCGAGGGTCTCCTCGAACTCGTCGAGGGCGTCGTCGACGGGGTCTCCACCGCCGTCGCCCGCGCCGGTGCCCTGACCGGGGTCGGGTGCACCCGAGCCGAACCCGAAGCCGCCACCGTCTCCGCGGAAGGCGGCGCCGATCGTCTCCATGCCCTCGCCCGCGGCCTCGCCGATCTGGTCGGCCGTGTCCTGGCCGGCCTCGACGGCCTGCTGCATGCCCTGACCGAACGCCAGGCCCGCCCCCTCGGCGGTCTGTTCGGCCCGCTCCGCGAAGTACTCGCGGTCCTCCTGCGTCGCCTCGGTGGACTCTTGGAACGTGTCGTGGATGGACTCGAGGGGGTCGGGTACGCCGCCGGCGTCGACTGCTCCCGGACCCTCACCTGATGGGAACAGGCCGTCGACGATGCCGCCGGGGTCGGCCATCGCGTCACCGATGTCCTCTCCCGTCTCGGCGAGGTCGTCTACAAGGCCCTGTCCTGATTCGGTGGGGTTGATTTCGGTGTCTCCGACGCGGATGGCGTAGTGGTCGCCTTTGTCGACGAGTCCGACGTTGTCGGGGAGTGCGGCTTCCAATGCGTTCGCGGCGTCCTGACCCGATTCGGTGGGGTTGATTTCGGTGTTTCCGACGCGGATGGCGTAGTGGTCGCCTTTGTCGACGAGCCCGACGTTGGGGGCTTCGCCTGCATCCGTTCCAGACCCGGCGACGTCGTCCATGAAGTCGGCTGTCGCCCCGGCGGTGTCGTCCATGAAGTCGGCTGTCGCCCCGGCGGCGTCGGCTCCGGCATCGACGGCTTCGCCGACCTTCTCACGTACCCCGTCGACGCTGTCTTTGACCTTGCCGGCAACGGCCCCGACCCCGTCGGAGACGCCTTCTGCAACATCGCCTGCGACCCCGAGTGGCGTTTCGGTGGCGTCGCCGGCAGTGTCCGCGGCCGAGTCGCCATCCCCTGGCTCGCCCTTGAGGTTGCCGAGGATCGCCGTTGAGACGTCGTGTTGGCGCTCTGAGACTTTGGTGAGGTCCTGGGCGAGATCGGCGGCCCCGTCCTCCAGGTCGAAGCTCGCCCGGTCTTCCTCGACG
>JAWVYO010000156.1:0-4027 GCA_033722675.1 Acidimicrobiia bacterium
TCCATGGTCGTCACCTCTCTCGCACGTCGAGGTGCGACAGCATGCCAGATCGACGCGTGGCAGGCTTGCATTCTCGACCACATCAGGAGGCTGCGTGGCCGACCCGACCTACACGACCACCACGTCCCGTGTCTGGCACCTCCGGACAGGTGCCACCACTGGCGGTGAGGTGCACGAGCAGCGGGTCGAGTATCGGCCGGGGTCGCCGTTCCCGCCGATGCATCACCATCCGGCTCAGGACGAGCACTTCGAGGTCGAGCGGGGCGCGATGGTCTTCGACATCGACGGCGACGAGCGGGTCGTCGAGGCCGGCGAGTCGATCGATCTCCCGCGCGGCACGCCGCACCGGGCACGAAACGCCTCGGCCGCCGAACCGGCGGTGGTGCGGTGGGAGACCCGACCGGCGCTGCGAACGACCGAGTTCTTCCTCACGGCGGCAGCGCTCGGTGATGCCCCCGGCATCCTGGACCAGGCGTTGCTGGCCCACCGGTATCGCGACGTCTTCCGCCTCGACGGGCCGGCCCGCGTCGTCGTCCCGATGCTCGCCGGGCTCGCCCGATCGTTGGGACGGCGACTTCCCCGGTGGGATGCGTAGAACGACCCGGGTGCCCGCAGTCACTCGTGGACGGGAGATCCTCCCGTCGTCCCGGCGGGCTCCGCGGTCGGGCGCATGAGCGCGATGGCGGCCGCCAGCAGCCACACGAGGAACGCCGGGAACCCCGCCGCAGCGACGTCGGTGCTGGCGACGCCGGCCACGATCACGAGCGCCACGACTCCGGCGATGGCGAGGAGCCAGCGCGGCAGGTCGGCGCCCTCGAAGGCAGCGATGCCCGATGCGAGGGCGAGCACTGCGCCACCGATCAGGGCGAAGCCGAAGAGAAATCCCACGAGGCCACCGAGGGCGCCCACGATGGTTTCGGCGGCGTCGTCGGCGATGATCCACGCGGTCTGCTGGGCGGCCTGGCCCGCGAAGGCGAGCGTCACGATGACGATGGCGCCCGTCCAGGTGAGCATCCTCCATGGACCCGGCGGAATGGTTGACGTGAGGGCGGCGGTGAACACGAAGAACAGCGTCCCCGCCACGGCGCTGAGGACCGCCACGGCAGGGCCCGCTCCCGCCTCGTCGGTAAAGAACCGCACGGCCTCTGTGGTTTCCCCGGCCGCAGGCGCGGGTCCTCCCGTGAGGGCCAGTTCGATGGCGCCGATCACCACGAACCCGATGGCGGCGGCTGCTCCGATGCGTCTGTCCATGTTCCCCTCCCAAATCGCGTCATACGCTATGACATGATCCTAGATTAGGTGCTCGGCCGGAGGATGGGAGAGAGCCGCCGATGAGCACCTACGACACGCCGATCCGCGACCGCAAGGCAGCCCGAACCCGTGGGGCGATCCTCGAGGCACTCGCCGAGGAGATCGCCGCCGAGGGAGTCTGTGATGCCGCGATCGAACGCGTCGCGGCACGGGCCGGGGTGTCCCACCGCACGGTGTACCGGCACTTCGTCGACCGCCGGGCGCTCCTCGACGCCCTCGCTGAGCACGTACGGGAGGTGTTGTCGGCGGAGGTCGACGAGGCGTCGCTCCGCAATGCGGACGACCTCGTCGACGTCGTGCCCTTCATGTTCGGGAGGTTCGACGAACTCGGAGCCCCGGTCGCAGCGATGGCGCGGCTGTCGGTGCTCGAGTCCATCCGATCGGAGGCCCACGCCGAGCGGACCGGACTCATGGCCGAGCTCCTGGCGCCGCGCCTCGACGGCTTGGACGACCCGGTCGCCGTGTTCGCCGTCCTGCGCCACCTGGTGAGCGCGGTCGGCTGGGGCCTGCTCAGGGAGGCGAGTGGCCTGGAGGGGGAGCGGCTCGGGCACGCGGTCGGTTCCGTGATCGAGGCGGTGCTCGACGCAGCGGATCGCACGGGCGGACACGACTGACCACGCGGCCAGGCGTGCGTCGCACGAGGACGACGGTGATCCTCCGATAGCGCCCCGGCAGGAGGTAGCGTCCCGTCGGTGGCAGACGGGACACACGAGGCGGGCGAGCTCCAGCGGGATCTGGGGTTCTGGAGTGCCCTGACGATCGGCGCCGGGACCATGATCGGCGCCGGCATCTTCCTGCTCGCCGGGCGTGCCATCGAGGCCGCCGGCCCCGCCGCCTTCATCTCGTATGCGGTCGCCGGGTTCGTGTGCATCCTCACGGCGGCGGCCGCCGCCGAGCTGGCCACCGGCATGCCCACGTCGGGCGGTGACTACTACTTCGTGTCCCGGTCGCTCGGTGCTGCGTTCGGTGCGATCTCGGGGGTGGGGATCTGGCTGTCGCTGACCGTCGCCATCGCCTTCTACCTCGTGGGGACCGGAGAGTTCCTCTCCCAGATCAGCCCGGTGCCGGGCGTGGTGGGCGCCCTCGGCGGGGCGGCGCTGCTGCTCGTGCTCAACGTCGTGGGCGCGAAGGTCTCGGGATCCGCCCAGATCGTGATCGTCCTTGCGCTCATGGTGATCCTCGGCGTGTTCGTGGTGGGCGGCATCCTCGAGGCCGAGGTCGCCAACCTCTCGCCCTTCCTCCCGGAGGGCGGCGGGGCGGTCCTGTCCACGACGGCCCTCGTGTTCGTTTCGTTCCTGGGATTCGTGAAGATCGCCGCCGTCTCGGAGGAGATCAAGGACCCCGAGCGGAACCTGCCCCGAGCGCTCATCGGCTCGGTGGCCCTCGTCACGGTGCTCTACGTGCTGATCGTCCTCGTCGTCGCCGGGGTGTTCACACAGGCGACCATTCGCGACATCCCCGACCCCCTCACCCGCACGGCCCGTCTCGCCTTCGGTGGGGCAGGAGCCACCGGCATCATCGTCGCCGGCCTGTTCGCCACGCTGTCGTCGGCCAACGCCTCGATCCTCGCCGCATCGCGCATCAACCTGGCGATGTCGCGCGACGGGCTCTTCCCGGAACGACTGGCGGCCATCGACCGCCGGTTCGTGACACCCCTGCGTGCCATCGTCTTGACCTCGGTCATCTCCGCCGTGCTCATCGTGGCGCTCCCCAACATCGAGGAGCTGGCGAAGATCGCCTCGTCGCTGCAGCTGTACTCGTATGCAGCCATCAACGTGGGTGCGGTCGCCCTTCGAGCGGCCGACCCGCCGTGGTACCGCCCGAGCTTCCGGGTGCCCTTCTCGCCGATCCCCCAGGTGGTCGGCGCCCTGGGGTGCCTCGCCATCATCGGTTTCTCCGGCACGACGGCGCAGCTGGCCGTCGTCGGGCTCATCGCCGTCAGCCTGGTCTGGTACCTGGCGAGGCGGGCCGGTGTGACGGTCGAATCCGCCGTCGGCCGCCTGCGGCTGCGCTGGAACCAGCTGGGGCTGCGGGCGCTCTTCGCACCACCCACGCGGGCCGACATCGAGGAGGCCGAAGCCCCGGTGGCCCCCCTCGAGCACATTCTCGGGACCGAGGATGCGAGACGTGTCGCCGTCGGGCTGGGGAACCCGGCCACCGAGCAGTCGCTCCTCATCCTGGGGCGGCTCGTGGCCGCCGGGGCCGACGAGCCCGGCGAGGTGCTCGCCATGCGGCTCGTGCAGGTCCCCCGCCAGACACCCCTCGGTGCCGTCGGCCCGCGCTCGGCGGCCGTACGCGAGGCCGTGGAAGCCGTCGAAGAGGCGGTCGCCGACCTCCCGCCGGCGCCGGAGGGGAGCGGACGGCCGGTGGCGGACCTGTCCGTCGAACCCGTCATCGAACCGGCGCACGACGTGGCGGCGAGCCTCGTCGAGGAGACGGTGAAGCGGCGGGCGGACATGCTCGTCCTCGGGTGGCACGGTGGCTTCTCGATCGGCCGCATCGCCGACTCGCCCGTCCGTCGGGTCGTGTCGGGCCTCCCGGCCGACCTCGCCGTCCTGAAGGACCGCGGGCTCGAGCGGATGGAGGCGATCCTCGTTCCCTGGGGCGGCGGTCGACACGCCCGCCTGGGCCTGGAGCTCGCCCTCCGGATCGCGGCGGCCACCGGAGCCCGCATCGACCTCCTCCGGGCGGTGCGCGACGACGTGGACGCCGAGGA
>JAWVYO010000157.1:0-4020 GCA_033722675.1 Acidimicrobiia bacterium
CCACTCGATCGGGATCGAACTCCACCATGCCGACCGGATCGAAATAGACGTCCACCGACACGTTAGCCCCGTCGGCCCCCACCCGGAAGCCGTCGAGCAGGCCCTCGAGGTGTGCGGCCACGTCGACCGGCTCGGGGCGGAGGCCGAACTCGCGCGCCTCGATCCGGGACAGGAGCATCAGATCCTCCACGAGGCGGCTCAGGCGGTTCGCCTCGGTCCCGAGCACCGCCGCCACTCGCTCCAGGTCGTCGTCGGAGACCCTGCCCTCCTCCATGGCCTCGGCGTATCCGGCGATCGTCGTGAGCGGCGTCCGCAGGTCGTGGCTCACCGAGACGAGGAACTCCCGCTCGCGACCCCGCGCCGCCTCCAGCTGCCGCGCCATCTCGTTGAAGGCGATCGCCACCTGGGTGAGCTCGTCCTCGCCCTGCACCGGCACCCGCGCCCCGAAGTCCCCGTCGGCGATCCGGGCCGAGGCGTCCTCCAGCGGCTCGACACGGCTCGCCAGGCGCCGCGCCAGCATGCCGGCGAGCACCGCAGCCAGCAGGATCCCGAGGGCGATCGCCCAGGCGAACCGGGCGAGGACGTCGGGCCACGGGACGAGGTCGAGGTCGGTGCCGATCACCACCACGAGGCGGGCGCGCTGCCCGAAGCCGAACGGCTGGGCGACGGCCGCCACCTGGCCTCCGTCGACCTCGGCGTCGAAGGCATACGCGGAGTCGAGCCCGGGCAGGTCGGGCACCTGTTCGAGGAGGACGTCGTCCCTGCCCACCACCGTCACGTCGCCCCGGGGGCCGACGAGTGCCGCCTCCACGTGGTCGTGCCCCCCGATCGCCCCCACGAGGGCGAGGACGTCCCCCGGCCGACGGCCCGCGACCGGCGCATCCCGCACCGTGGGCCGCTCCCCCTGGGGGTTCACGACGAACTGGCTCTCGATGATCCGAGCGGTCGCCGACGCCTGGCGAGCGAACTCGTCGCGCACCGATCGCTCCACCGAGCGGTTGATGAGGATCGCGGCCGTGACTCCGCCGATGGTGAGGGTGAGCACCGCGACCGCCACCATGCTCCAGAAGAACCGACGGGCCATCAGTCCCCCATGCGGTAGCCGACGCCCCACACCGTCTCGATGGGCATCCCCTCGAGCTTCTTGCGCAGCTGCCTGATGTGGACGTCGACCGTGCGCGTCTCCCCCACGTACTCGTAACCCCACACCGCCTCGAGGATCTGGCCCCTGCTCAGGGCCAGGCCGGCGTTCTCGGCGAGGTACCACAGGAGGTCGAACTCGCGGGCGGTGGGGCGAACCACCTCACCGCTCGGAGCGCGCACCTCGCGCCGCCCGGAGTCGATCTCCCAGCCGGCCACCTCGAAGATCGACGGGGCACGGGGGGCGTCCTCGGCCCGCCGCAGAACGGCCTTCACCCGCGCCACGAGCTCGCGGGGGGAGAACGGCTTGGTGACGTAGTCGTCGGCTCCGATCTCGAGCCCCACCACCTTGTCGACCTCGCCGTCGCGCGCCGTGAGCATGAGGACGGGCACGTCGGAGAACGATCTGATCCGCCGGCACACCTCGACGCCGTCCATCACCGGGAGGCCGAGATCGAGGAGCACGGCGCGTGGATCACGGTCCCGTACCGCATCGAGCCCGCTCTCGCCGTCCGAGGCATGGACGAGGCGGAATCCCTCCTGCTCGAAGTACATCCGCACCAGGTCGGCGATCGACTCCTCGTCCTCGATCAGCACGACGGTGCCCCGGCTCGTGGTCATGCGCCTCCGCTGGCCTCGTCCCCATCACGTTCGCCGCCATCTGTAAGAGAACCGTTCGGAGGATCTGAGAAATCGTCCAGAGGCAACTCGCGCAGGACGGCCGGCGCCGATCCCCCGTCCCACCGGATCTCGACCGCGTCGCCGTCCTCGACGGTGTGACGCACCACGGCGAAGGCGACCGGGGCCCGCAACGCCAGCGACTCGCCGACCCGGGAGAGCTCCCCGACCTCCTCGCCGTCGGCGACCACGGTCGAGCCGACCGGCGGGATCACGTTGGTGCGCAGGACCAGCCCGGCCAGCCGCTTGGTCACCCGACCTCGCGAGTCGATCCGCGCCACGAGCTCCTGGCCGACGAAGCATCCCTTGGTGAACGACACCGCTTCGGGCACCAGGCCCGACTCCTGCGGGATCGTGGACTCGTCCACGTCCACGCCCATCTCCGGCTCGCCGGCTTCGATTCGCACGGGCGACAGGGCCAGGCGGCCGACCGGCCGGGCGCCGGCTCGGCGAAGCGGCTCGGGGTCCCCGGCCACCAGGACGCGGTCGAGCACGCGGCCCCGCAGCAGCGCCACGAGGCGCCCGTCCTCCTCCACCCAACCCGGACCGGGGTCGAGCCCGGCCTCGGCGGCGAAGGCGGCAGCACCCCTCCCCCACAGCTCGTGGACCTCGCGCTCGTCGGCCTCGAACTCCACGTCCACCCGGAATCTGAACTCCTCGAGCCGCCGTGCGACCGTCTCCGCCTGCCCGGCGTCGACGACGAGGCCGATGCGCTCCTCGCCGCGCAGCACCCACATGATGGAGATGAGCTTCCCGCGCGGCTCGAGCAGGAACGAGCGTGCCACCGTGCCCGGCTCCATGGCGACCACGTCCTGGCTCAGCTGACCGTCGAGGAACGTCACCGCGTCGGGCCCTGTGGCCCAGACGACCTCCGAGACCGCGGGCGCCAGGCCCCGACCCGCCCGCGCCGCGCGGTACTCGGCGACGGCGTCCCCGTGATCGGGCCGGTCAGACATCCGGTGCGGCTCCGATCGCGGCGAGCACCGCCCTCGCCTTGGCGACACACTCCTCGTACTCGGCGGCGGGGTCGGAGTCGGCCACGACCCCTGCTCCCGCCTGGACCCAAGCCGTGCCGCCCTTCGCCACCATCGTCCGAAGGGCGATGGCGGTGTCCATGTTCCCCGAGAAGTCGATGTAGCCCACCGCCCCGGCGTACGGCCCGCGAGCGACCGGTTCGAGCGTGTCGATGATCTCCATCGCCCTCACCTTGGGGGCGCCGGTCACGGTCCCGTGCGGGAAGGTCGCCCGCAGCACGTCGACCGGCCCGACCCCCGGGCGCAGGTCGGCCGAGACGCCCGAGACGATGTGCATGACGTGGGAGTACCGCTCGATCACCATGAGATCGTCCACCCGCACCGACCCGAACTCGGCCACCCTGCCCACGTCGTTGCGGGCGAGGTCCACGAGCATCACGTGCTCGGCCCGTTCCTTCGGGTCGGCGAGCAGCTCCTCCTCCAGGCGCTCGTCCTCGGGGACCGTCTCCCCGCGGCGGCGGGTCCCGGCGATGGGCCGGCTGTGGACACGGCCGTCGCGAACCCGGACCATGAGCTCGGGGGATGATCCGGCGATGGCGAGGTCGCCGTGCCGCAGGAAGAACATGTACGGGGAGGGATTCACCAGGCGAAGGGCCCGGTAGACCGAGAAGGGATCCGTACCGGCGAGAGGAGCTTCGAAGCGGATGGACGGCACCACCTGGAATGCGTCTCCCGCCTCGACGTGCTTCACCGCGATCCGCACCGCCTCCTCGTACTCGTCGCGCGTCATCGACGGGTGCCCGTCCGGGATCTCCCGGGTGGCGGGGACGGGCCGCGGCGTCGGCCGCGGGGCCGAGCCGAGGCGGGACACGTCATCCGACAGTGCGTCGACCGCGGCGTCGTAGGCGGCTCCCGGGTCGTCGCCCGGAGCGACGTTGCGCACCAGGACGATGGTCTGTGAGAACCGGTCCACCGCGGCCAGCGCCCCCACGACGTGCCACACCATGAGCGGCAGGCCCCGGTCGTCCTCCGGGCGATTCGGGAGCCGCTCGACGAGGCGAACCGCGTCGTAGGCGAGGTACCCGACGGCTCCCGCGTGCAGGGGCGGGAGGCCCGGATCCTCGGGGACACGCGTCCCGGTCACGAGCGCCTCGAGCGCCTCGAGCGCATCGTCCCCTTCGGGCACCGGGGCGTCGCCGACCACGCGCGCCCCGTCGTCGTCGGCGAC
>JAWVYO010000158.1:0-3962 GCA_033722675.1 Acidimicrobiia bacterium
CCATCGTCGGCGTCACGTTCGGGCCGCAGTGGTCCGAGGCGATTCCGATCCTGCGCCTCATGGCGCTCTTCATGCTGACGGCCAGCGTCGGCGTGAACGTCGGCGACGTCTACAAGGCCATCGGCCGCCCCGACGTGCTCGCCAAGCTGGCGGTCGTCGACTTCGTCGTGCTCGCCCCCGCCCTCGTCGTGGGAGCCCGGATGGGCGGTCTCGTCGGTGTGGCGTGGGCCCACGCCGGGGTGGCGCTCGTCGACACCCTGGTGCGGCTCGTCGTGGCCAACCGGATGATCGGCGTGCCGCTCCGACGGGTGGGGCGTGCCGTCCTCCCCTCCTTCCAGGCGGGGGCGATCCTCGGAGCGGTGGCGCTCGGTGTGATGGCGCTCACCGCCGGTCTCGGCGACCTCCCGCAGCTCCTGCTCACCGCGTCCGCCGGCGTCGTCACCTACGGAGCGGCGGTCTGGATGCTCGACCGGACCGCCGTCGAACGCATCGCCTCCTGGGCCGGTATGCGCCGGTTGCTCCCGGGAGGCGCGCGATGACGACGCGCACGACCATCGGGCCGGTCCGGGTGCTCTACTGCATCGACCACCTCGCCTCCGGCGGCGCCGAACAGCTCCTCGTGCGCTACCTCGACCACCTCCACGGCGGACCCGTCGACGCCGCGGTCGTCACCATGCAGACCCGCGACGGCAACCCCGTCCGCGCCGACGTCGAGGCTCTCGGCGTGCCGGTCACCGACCTCGGGATCGGACGGCTGCGGGATGCCGATGCCGGAGCGAAGGTCCGCGCCGCCGTCGCCGACGCCGCACCCGACGTCGTGCACACCCAGCTGGAGTTCTCGAACGTGCTGGCCACGCGCGCCGCCTCCCGCGCCGGGATCCCCTCGCTGGCGACGCTCCACACCCTCGACACACCTTCGTCCTTGTCCCGGGACGGCCTGCGCTACCGCCTCATGATGCGGACGCTGCGACGCGATGCCGACCTGGTCGTCGCCGTGTCCGAGAGCGCCCGGCGGCACCACCTCCGGCACGGACGGCTCGACGCCGCACGCGTCACGACGATCCACAACGGCATCGATCCCGGCCCCTTCGCCGAGGGCGTCGGCGCCCGGGTGCGGCTGCGGCACGGCATCCCCGGGGACGCGCCGGTGCTCGTGACCGTGGCCGTGCACCGCGAGCCCAAGGGCATCCAGTTCATGCTGGACGCCCTCCCGGTGCTCCTCGCCCGCCGGCCCGACACCGTGTACCTGCTCGTGGGCGACGGCCCCCACCGCCGCGCGCTCGAGGAGCGCGCGAACGCGCTCGGGGTGGCCGACGCGGTGCGATTCGCCGGCGCCCGCCGGGACGTGCCCGACCACCTCGCCGCCGCCGACGCCTTCGTGCTGCCGTCGCTCACGGAGGCCCTCCCGACGGTGATCGCCGAGGCGATGGCCGCGTCGCTGCCGGTGGTGGCCACCACGGTGGGCGGGACGCCCGAGATGGTGGTCGACGGCGAGACGGGGATCCTCGTCCCGCCGTCGGACCCGGGGGCCCTGGCCGATGCGGTCGGTCGCCTGTTCGACGACGGCGCCCTCCGCGCCCGCCTCGGTGCGGCGGGACGGGCGAGGGCGCGGACCGCCTTCTCGATCGACTCCCAGGCGGAGGCCCTCCTCGCCGAGTACCGGCGCCTCGCCGGGGTGGGGAGCGCGCCGTGACGCGCATCACCGTCGTCGAGACCGACGGGTCCGGCGGGCTCGTGCACTACGCCTACCAGCTGGCGACCGCGCTCCAGCGGTGCGGCGCCGACGTCACGCTCCTCACCGCACCCCACTACGAACTGGCCGACCTGCCCCACGAGTTCGCCGTGGAGACCACCGTGCCCATGTGGCCGACGACCGAGGCCGAGCCGGCATGGACACGCCGTCTGCCGTCGATGCTCGACGCCGTCCGCCTCAAGGTCCGTCGCGCCTGGCGGGCCGCCCGCTTCGTGCTCGCGTGGCGGCACATCACCCGGCGGATACTGGAGCAGCGGCCCGATGTCGCGCAGTTCTCCATCATCCGCTTCCCCTTCCAGGTCTGGTTCCTCCGCCGCCTCCGGCGGGCCGGGATCACGCTGACCCAGGTGTGCCACGAGTTCGAGCCCCGCGAGTCGGGACGGTTCGGCCGGTTCGCCGCCCGCCGGCTCGGACAGGGCGTGTACGGGGAGTTCGACGCGATCTTCTTCCTCGGCCACGCGGTGCGCGACACCTTCCTCGAGGAGTTCCCCGGGGTTCCGGCGGACCGGTGCCACGTGATCCCCCACGGAGACGAGTCGCTCTTCCTGCAGGCCGCCGACGCCGGAGGCGACCGTCGGGCGCACTACGGCATCCCGGCAGACAGTCCGGTCGTCGGGTTCTTCGGCGGCCTCCGCCCCTCGAAGGGCGTCGACGACCTGATCGACGCCTTCGCCGCCGTCCGCGAGGAGGTCCGCGACGCCCGCCTGCTGATCGCCGGACATCCCACCGACGTCGACCCGGATGCCTTCCGCGCCCGGGCGACGGAGCTCGGCCTCGGCGAGGTCGTCGTCGTCGACGACCGGTACGTCCCCATCGAGGAGGTCGGACCCCTCCTCCGCACGGTCGACGTCGTCGCGCTCCCCTACCGCAGCGGAACGGCCAGCGGCGCCCTCCAGGTCGCCTACGCATTCGAGCGGCCGGTGGTCGCCGCCGACGTCGGGTCGGTCGCCGAGGCCGTCGTCGAGGGGGAGACCGGGCTGGTCGTCCCGCCCCGGGACCCCGACGCGCTGGGACGGGCGCTGGTCAAGCTCCTGGCGGATCGTGCCGAATCCACCCGTATGGGTATCGCCGGACGCCGCCACGCCGCGCGAGCGCACGCCTGGGAGCCGATCGCGGGGCAGGTCCTCGCGGTGTCGGTGGACGCCGCCGGGGGGACGTCGTGATCGGCATCGTCTTCTGGAGCGCCGTGGGCGTGATCGCCTACGTCTACGCCGGCTATCCGCTCCTGGTGGTCGGCCTGGCCGCCCTGCGGCGCGGCCGTCGCCACCGGACCGGCGGTCCGCTCCCCACCGTCACGCTCGTCGTCGCCGCCTACAACGAACAGGACGTGATCGGCCGCAAGGTGGCCGAGGCGCTGGCCCTGGACTACCCGCCCGAGCTGCTCGACATCATCGTGGCCGCCGACGGCTCCGACGACGCCACCGCCCACATCGCCCGATCCTTCACCGACCCGCGGGTGACCGTCCTCCACCACCCCGAACGACGCGGGAAGATGGCGGCGCTGGAACGTGCCGCCGAGGTGGCCACCGGCGAGATCCTCGCCTTCAGCGACGCCAACAACCGCTACACGGCCGACGCGGTGCAGCACCTCGTCGCCCCCTTCGCCGACGTCGAGGTGGGCATGGTCACGGGACGCAAGACGGTGGAGACCGACGACGGCCTCGGATACTCCGAGGGCCTGTACTGGCGGTACGAGGGCATCATCCGCCGCGCCGAGACCAGACTCGGCATCTGCGTTGCGTGGAACGGGGAGATCCTGGCGCTCCGGCGGGACCTCTTCGCCCCCGCCCCCCGCGGGGTCGTGAACGACGACGCATGGCTGGCACTCGCCGTCCTCACAGAGGGCCGCCGGATCGTGTACGAGCCCGACGCCGTGTCGATCGAGCCGGTGTCGGCCACGGCCGTCGAAGAACGCGAGCGGCGCACGAGGATGTTCGCCGGCATCTGGCAGCTCTACGGTCCCCGACTCGCGGTCCGCCTGCCCTGGCGCCGTCCGGCGACGCTGTGGGCGCTCGTGTCCCACAAGCTGCTGCGTCCCGTCGTCGCCCTCGCCTTCGTCGCCGCCGGCGCCGCCACCCTCGCCGGACTGGTGGCGACACCCGCCGGCGGCGGCATCGGCTCGTTCGCACCTCCCTGGCCCGGCATCGCCGCCGCCGCCCAGGTCGCCGGGTACGGACTCGCCCTCGTGGGTCCGCGCGTCGGCGGACCC
>JAWVYO010000159.1:0-3944 GCA_033722675.1 Acidimicrobiia bacterium
CGACACCGCGATGAGGCGTCAGCCGAAGAGCCAGAAGACAGAGTGATGCGAAGCATCACGGTCGGCCGGGCAGGGACCCGGCCGACACCGCGATGAGGCGCCGCCGAAGAGCCAACAAGCAGAGTGACGCGGACCATCCGGCGATGAGTCCCGGGCGAGCGATCGACGAGTAGCCTCCCTGTCGAGGCCGCAGCCGCGCCCGCACTCGATCGGGGAGGCACGCGTCATGGCGAAGTGGGACGACTGCATCGACGGGCAGCGCCTCCATCCCGAGTCGCTCATGATGGGGTACGGCTACCGCCCCGAGTGGTCGGAGGGCGCGGCGAAGAGCCCGATCTTCCAGACGTCGACGTTCGTCTTCGAGAGCGCCGAGGCCGGCAAGGCCTACTTCGAGCTCGCCCTCGGCAAGCGTGACCCCGAGCCCGGCGAGAAGGCCGGCCTCATCTACAGCCGGCTCAACAATCCCGACCTCGAGATCGCCGAGGATCGCCTGACCCTGTGGGAGCAGGCCGACGACGCCGCCCTCTTCAAGAGCGGGATGGCGGCCATCTCGACGACCATGTGGACGTTCCTCCGTCCCGGCGACGTCGTCCTCGCCGGGGAGCCGATCTACGGCGGGACCGACCACATCCTCTCGGGCCTGCTCCCCGAGTTCGGCATCGACGTCGTCCGGTTCGGGGCGTCGGACACGGAGGACGACGTCGAGGCGAAGCTGGCGGAGACGTCGGGCAACCTGGCGATGGTCCTCGTCGAGACGCCCGCCAACCCGACGAACGACCTCTTCGACGTCGCCATGTGCGCCCGCGTCGCTCGACGGCGCCGCACGGAGGACCGGCCGGTACCCGTCGCCGTCGACAACACGTTCCTCGGCCCCCTGTTCCAGCGCCCCCTCGACCACGGCGCCGACATCGTGCTCTACTCGGCGACGAAATACCTCGGCGGCCACAGCGACCTCATCGCCGGTGCGGCCCTCGGCGCCGCGCCGCTCCTGCGCGAGATCAAGGCCATGCGGACCTTCCTCGGGACGATGACGAGCCCCTTCACGGGCTGGTTGCTCATGCGGAGCCTCGAGACGCTCGACCTCCGGATGCGGCGCCAGCAGGACAATGCCCAGCGGGTGGCCGCCTTCCTCGCCGAACACCCGAAGGTCGCCGCGGTTCGCTACCTCGGTCTCCTCGACGCCGGCGACCCCCAGTACGAGCTCTACAAGCGCCAGTGCCTCGGACCGGGCGGCATGATCTCCTTCGAGGTGCACGGCGGAGAGCCCGAGGCCTTCCGGTTCCTCGACGCCCTCCGGCTCGTGAAGCTCGCCGTCAGCCTCGGCGGCACCGAGTCGCTCGTCGAGCACCCCGCGACGATGACGCATGCCGAGGCGCCGGCCGACGAGAAGGCGGCGATCGGCGTCACCCCGGCCCTCGTGCGGCTCTCGGTGGGCGTCGAGCACCCCGACGACCTCGTCCTCGACCTCGGCCAGGCCCTCGACGCGGTCTGAGCCGGTACCGCCGGTACCCTCCCGGCCCATGCGACGACTCCTCCCCATCGTCCTCGCGTTCGCCCTCCTCGCAGCGGCCTGCGGCGACGACGACGCCGCCGACACGACCGTCGCCGCCAGCGTCGTGACGACGTCGACGGCGGCGACCACCACGACGGTGGCGGCCGATGCGACGACCACCACCTCGACGCCACCGGTTCCGTCGACGACCGACGGGAGTCCCTCCACCACGACGAGCGCGCCGACGACCACGACGACGACCACCACCCCGCCGGCGAGCTCCCTCCCCCTGGCCGATCTCGACCTCCGGGCGACGACCGTCCTCACGGGCCTCGAGAGCCCGGTGTTCCTCACGGCCCCACGCGGCGACGCCCGCCTCTTCGTCGTCGAGCAGCCCGGCCGGATCCTCGTCGTCGACGGCGGCGACGTCGGGGTGTTCCTCGACATCCGCGACCAGGTGACCTTCGGCGGGGAGCGAGGCCTGCTCGGACTCGCCTTCCACCCCTCCTACGTCGAGAACCGCCGCTTCTTCGTGAACTACATCGACCGGAGCGGCGACACCGTGATCGCCGGGTTCACGACCGATGCCGCCGATCCCGACACCGCCGATCCCGGCTCGGAGCAGGTGCTCCTCACCGTCGACCAACCCGCCGGGAACCACAACGGCGGCATGGTCGCCTTCGGACCCGACGGCCTCCTCTACCTCGGTCTCGGCGACGGCGGCGGCGCCAACGACCAGTTCGGCAACGGACAGCGCCCCGACACGCTGCTGGGCACGATCCTCCGCATCGACGTCGACGGGGGCGACCCCTACGCGATCCCCGACGTGAATCCCTTCGACGACGGCGAGGAGGGAGCCCCGGAGGTGTGGGCCTGGGGGCTGCGGAACCCGTGGCGCTTCTCCTTCGACGGGGAGCGGGTCTTCATCGGCGACGTCGGACAGAACCGGTGGGAGGAGGTGTCCGTCGCCACCGTCGGAACGCCGGGCGTGAACTTCGGCTGGCCGATCACCGAGGGTCTCCACTGCTTCCGCGCGGACGAATGCGACACGGAGGGGCTCACCGATCCGATCTTCGAGTACTCCCACGACGACGGGAACTGCTCGATCACCGGCGGCTACGTGTACCGGGGGCCGGCGATCCCCGACCTCGACGGCGTCTACTTCTACGGCGACTTCTGCAGCGGCATGGTTGGCGGGTTCCGCATCGACGGCGAGGGCGTGTACGAGGTGCGGGACTGGACCGAGGCGCTGGGCACCCCCAACCTGGCGAGCTTCGGGACCGACGGCTTCGGCGAGCTCTACCTCGTCTCCCAGAACGGGACGGTCAGCCGGGTCGAGGCGGCCTCCTCCTAGCGCTCCAGGACGGCGATGGCCGGCTCGGTGAGGCTGCCCAACCACAGCCTCTCGTCGTGCTCCCGGGCCGAGGTGATGGGCGCGTACGCACCGTCGGGATCCTGCAGGTTCTCCACCACCTCGCCGGTCGACGCGTCGAAGCCGAGGACGAACCCGTGACGAACCGGCTGGGGCTGCACCGCCTCGGGCAGCCGGGCGACGAGGCCGCGCAGCCGCGGTCTCGGCAGGAGCAGGTCGAGGAGACGGTTGCGGGGGGTGAACATCGCCGCCCACACGACGTCGCCGGACCCGGTTGTGAGATTGTCGGGGATCCCCGGCAGGTTCTCGGCGAAGGGCCCGTGGGTCCCGGTGTCGGGATCGACGACCCGGATCCGGTACTCGCCGGTCTCCGCCACGAACAGCCGGCCACCGGCGAGGGTCACGCCATTGGCGAAGCTCAGCCCGTCGACCAGCAGCTCCGGGCCGCCGTCGGGTGCCAGGCGGAACAGCCGCCCGGTGTTGGAGTGCTCGAGCAGGTCACTGCGGTACTCGTCGATCCCGAAGCGCCGCGACGACACCGTGAAGTAGATGGTGCCGTCGTCGGCGATCGCCGCGTTGTTCGTGAAGCCGAACGCCTCGCCCTCGAAGGCGTCCGTCAGGACCTCCACCCGCCCGGCGTTGTCGACGGCGAGCAGACCGCGGCGGGCGTCGCAGACGACGAGTCGACCGTCGGGGTGCGCTTCCAGGCCGAGGGGTCGCCCGCCGGTGTCGGCCAGGAGCCGGTGCTCGGCGCCGTCGGGTGACATCGTCATGACGCGACCGTCGGCGAGGCCGTAGGCGATGCGGCCGTCCTCGCGTCCGACGACGTCCTCGGGGCCCTCGCCGGGGACGGGCATCCGGCGGGCCCCGGCGAGGCGGTCGTTCTCGGTGTAGGGGCCGGCGAGCCCGGGATCGGGCGGCGGGGTCCAGGCGCGGGGCCGCAGCTCGGACATGCCCGACGTTACGCGACCTGTCCGGCCTCGACGACCGTCCATCCCGGCTCGGCGAAGGACCCGATGACGACGAGGCCCTCGCCGACGGCGTCGATCGCCGTCGCCACGCACACCACCGAACGGAACC
>JAWVYO010000160.1:0-3838 GCA_033722675.1 Acidimicrobiia bacterium
ATCGCCGAGGACGCCCCCTCCGCCGACGTCGAGATCGACCTCGCCGAACAGCTCGTCACCGCCCCGAACTTCCAGGCCCACTTCCCCATCGACCCCTTCGAGAAGCACCGCCTGGCCAACGGCCTCGACCAGATCGCCCTCACCCTCCAGCACGCCGACGCCATCGACGCCTACGAAGCCGACCGACCCGGCTTCAAGCCGGTGCTGACCGACTGATCCTCGCGATCACCGCGCTCGCCCCGAGCCGCTCCAGCAGCGCGATCGCAGCCTCGACGTGCCCGGCCTCGTAGCGGGCGATCGCCTCGTCGTAGGGGCACCCCAGTTCGGCCCACGCCACGGCGGCCTCCTCGAAACGCCCCGCGACCTCCAGATCGTGGGGCGCCGGGACGAAGGCATCGTCGATCGGGGTACCGCCGTCCGTCAGACGGAACCACCGCGCGAGATCTCCGGCGTACCGGGCGTCGCCGGCCGAGACCAGCGCGGGGACGGCGCTCACGGCCGCAACGGCCTCCGCCGTGTCGTCGCGAAGCCAGGCGATCTCTGCACGCAACGCCGCCACCGGTCCGATCCGTTGCGCCTCGCCGGACGGTTCGGCGAGCTTCCAGGCCTCCTCGGTCATGCGCATGGCCCGATCGACGTCCCCGGTACGCGCCGCGACCGTGGCCTCGACGACGAGCGCCGGGATCCGGGCGACGCTGGGTACCGCGGAGACGGCCAGGGAGGCGCGGGCGTCGGCGACCGCCTCGTCCCACCGTCCGGTCTCGAGGCGTATCCACCCCAGGGTCGCCTGCTGGTAGGCCGCGAACCCCTCGAGCTCGTGTTCGACGCTGAAGGCGAAGGCCTCGATCGCCTCGGCTTCCGCCTCCTGATACCGGCGGCCGAGCGTGAAGTTCCATGCGAGGTTGGTCCACGCCCGGGCGGTCTCCTCTTCGTCGCCGAGTCCCCTCGCCAGGTCTCTCGCCTCGCGGAGGGTCGCAGCGGCCGCTGCCGGATCCCGGTGCCGGGACACCGTCGCCACGTTGACCATGGCATGCGCCCGTACGTCCGGGAGATCGAACTCGGCTGCCAGATCCATCGCCCGATGGCCCCATTCCAGCGCCCCCTCGACGTCGCCTGCGAGCATCGCCAGCTGCGCCCGGGACGAATACGCCCGGGCCAGCTCCTCCGACGGGGGGTGCCCCGAGAGGACCTCGATGGCCTCCTCGGCCAGCTCCCTGGCGTCGGCGCCCCGTCCCTGGAACCAGGAGAGCCGGGCCAACCAGCGGAGGTCCTCGGACATCCCGTGGACGTCACCGGCCTCCCGATGGAGACCGAGGCGTCGCTCCCTGGCGGCGACGGACCGATCCGCGTCGAAGAAGTAGGTCTCCCGGGCGAAGCCGTCGAGCGCCTCGAGCAGCGAGTTGCGATCGAGGCGCTCGTCGTGATCGAGCGCCCGCTGCCAGTGGGCGGCCGCCTCGCGATGGGCGCTCGAGCGCCCGGCGGCCTGCGCCGCGGCGGTGGCGTGGCGGACGATGGCATCCGCATCGGCCGACTGCTCGGCATGGTGGACGAGCCGCGCCGGGTCGGCATCGGTCGACTCGAGGGCCTCCAGCACCCGCGCGTTGATCGAGCGGCGGTCGCGCGGTGACAGCGACGCCTCGACGGCGCGGCGGGCCAGCTCGTGGCGAAAGGCCACAGCCACGTCGTCAACGACGAGGATACGGGCCGCCTCGACGTCGTCGAGCGCCCGGTCCGTCACGGCCGTCACCCGCCCGATCACGTCGATCTCGAGCCGCGTCGGGCCGACCGAGGCGACCTCGACGATCCGCCGGACGTCGTCCGCCAGCGATTCGAGCCGGGCGAGCACCGCGTCGTGGACCGAGTTCGGTACCTCGTCGGAGCCCGCCTGGAGCACCTCGCTGACGAAGAAGGGATTTCCGTTCGTGAGGCGGCGGAGCCGTTCCGCCGATGCCGGGTCGCCCGCCATCGAGGCGATGGCGGCCGCCGAGAGCGGGGCCGGCTGGAGGCGGACGACCGATCCCGGCGGTGCGTCGGCCAGCGCCGCCCGTACCCGCGCCGCTCCGACGTCGCGCACCGTCACCGTCAGGAGGATCGGCAGCCGGGAGATCCGCCGGCCGAGGAACTTCAGCGCGTCGAACGTTGCGTCGTCCGCCCAGTGGAGGTCCTCGAGGACCACGAGCCGCGGGGGCCCGGCCGCCAGCTCGTCGTGGAGGGCCCTCAGGATCACCTCCGGACGCGGATCGGCCGAGAGTGCTGCGGCGAAGGAGGGGCCGAGCGCAGGAGCCATGTCGTGGAAGGGTCCCAGCGCCCGCGGCGTCACCAGGTCGTCGCACCATCCCCAGAGCACGTCGGCGGTGGCCTCCGCCGCCAGCGCGCGCACGAGCGAGGACTTCCCGATCCCCGCCTCACCGCCGACGACGACGATCCGTCCCGTGCCGCCGACGACCGTGTCGAGCGCCTCCCGGAACAGTCGCATCTCCTCCTCGCGTTCCAGTAGCTCCGATGTCTCCGTCGGGGCGGGGGCGGCCGGGGGCGCCGCCGGCGCTGCTTCCTGGCCGATCCGTGCCCGGTACGCGTGGACGGGCTCGGCGATGTGCTTCAGCCGCAGCAGCCCGAGGTCGTCGAAGCCCACCGGCGACCGGCCGCGGAGACTGTCGCGCACCGATCCCGAGACCACCACGCCCCCGGTGTCGGCCATGCCCTCGAGACGGGCTGCGATGTTGACGCCGTCACCGAACACGTCTCCGTCGTCGGTGACGATGACGTCGCCGAGGTTCACTCCGACCCGCAACCGGAGCGGGCCGTCGATGGTCTCCCGCTGCACCTCGACGGCGGCATCCACTGCGTCGGCCACGCTGGGGAACTCGACGACGAGGGAATCCCCCGCCGTCGAGGCGATCCGGCCACCGTGACCGGTGAGGATCGGGTCCACGCGTGCCCGGAGGTCCTGGAGGTCGCGGAGGGTCCCGTCCTCGTCCTGGGCCATCGCCGCAGAGAATCCGGCCACGTCGGCGGCCAGGATCGCTGCGAGCCGACGGCCGGTCATACCCGGGCCGCCACGACGTCGTTGAGGATGTCGGGCCGGTCCGTCACGATCCCGTCGACACCGAGGTCGAGCAGCCGGTGCATGGCCTCCTCGTCGTTGATCGTCCAGACGTGGACGTGCTTGCCGGCGGCGTGGGCCCGTTCGACGAATCGCTGCGTGACGATCCGCACCCCCCGGGCGCCCTCGGGAACCTGGAAGGCGTCGGCGGCCCCTGCGGATGCCCGGCCCGCGACGGCTGCTGCGACCTCCGCCGGACCGGCCGAGGTGGCCACGGCGCCGCCCGACGCCACCCGGAACCGGGCGATCCGCCGCCCCGAGAACGAGCCGATCATGACGCGCTCGGTGAGGCCGAGGCGGTCCACCTCGACGGCGACCCGCTCGGCGATCCCCCGTTGCTTGAGGTCGATGTTCACGAGCGCGTCGGGAAAGGTGCGGGCGAGCTCCTCGAGCGTGGGGATGCCGACGCCGGACCCCCGCAGCGGGAACCCGGCGTCGGGGTTGAAGTGGTAGGCGGCGTCCAGGGCGCGGAGATCCTCCCACCGCCATTCGGACACCTTCCCGGTGCCGTTCGTGAGCCGCTCGAGCCGGTCGTCGTGGAAGACGACCACGACATCGTCACGCGTGACGTGGACGTCGGTCTCGAGATATCGATATCCGAGGTCGACGGCGCCCTGGAAGGCCGGCATGGTGTTCTCCGGCCAGAGCACCCGGGAGCCGCGATGGGCGAAACGGATCGGGTGCTCGTGCGTCAGGTACGGGCGCATGCCGGTGCCGAGGCTACCGCCGGGCCGG
>JAWVYO010000161.1:0-3806 GCA_033722675.1 Acidimicrobiia bacterium
CCGGCGCACCTTCGCCATCATCAGCCATCCCGACGCCGGGAAGACCACGCTCACCGAGAAGCTCCTGCTCTACGCAGGCGCCATCGAGGAGGCCGGTGCCGTGAAGGCACGCGCCGGTCGCCAGCGCGACGTGCGATCGGACTGGATGGAGCTGGAACGAGAGCGGGGGATCTCGATCACCTCGACGGTGCTCCAGTTCCGCCGGGACGGCACGGTGTTCAACCTCCTCGACACCCCGGGCCACCGCGACTTCTCCGAGGACACGTACCGGGTGGTGTCGGCGGTGGACTCGGCGATCATCGTGCTCGACGCGGCCCGGGGCATCGAGGCCCAGACGCTCAAGCTCTTCCAGGTCGCGAAGGCCCGGGGCATCCCCCTCATCACCTTCGTGAACAAGTCGGACCGGCCGGGGCTCCCGCCGCTCGAGATCCTCGACGACATCGAGGAGCAGCTCGGGATCACGGCCACGCCCGTGACCTGGCCGGTGGGGAGCGGGCCCGACTTCGCCGGGGTCATCGATCGTCGCGATCACCGCTTCTGGGAGTTCGATCGGACCCCCCACGGCGGCCGCATCGGCGACGAGCGGTCCCGTCCCGTCGCACCCTCCGACCACGACGATCCGGCCCTCACGCGAGCCTGGGAGGAAGCCGCCCTGCTCGACGCCGTCGGGCTCGACCACGACCAGGAGTCCTTCCTCGCCGGCCTCACGACTCCGGT
Source organism: Acidimicrobiia bacterium (assembly GCA_033722675.1). Lineage (GTDB taxonomy): Bacteria > Actinomycetota > Acidimicrobiia > Spongiisociales > UBA11373 > DATHYU01. Next base: position 718 of record JAWVYO010000161.1, read on the forward strand.
GTTCTTCGGATCGGCCCTGTGGAACTTCGGCGTGCGACTCCTCCTCGAGGCGATCGTGGCGTATGCCCCGCCACCGCTCCCCAGGCCCGAGGTCGACGGCGGCCTCCGCCCCCTGGACAGCCCGCTGTCGGGCAATGTGTTCAAGGTTCAGGCGAACCTCGACCCCCGCCACCGCGACCGCATCGCGTTCATGCGGGTGTGCTCGGGCGTCTTCGAACGCGGCGTCCCGCTCGTCAACCATCGGACCGGCCGGACGCTCACGACGAAGTACGCCCACTCGGTCTTCGGGCGCGACCGCGATACCGCCGACGTCGCCTACCCGGGCGACATCGTGGGGCTCGTCAACGCCACCGACGTGGCGGTCGGGGACAGCCTGAGCGTGGAGGGCGACGCCGAGTTCCCGCCCCTGCCGGTCTTCGCCCCCGAACTCTTCCGCACCGCCCGGAGCGCCGACACCGCCCGTTCGAAGCAGTTCCGCACCGGGATCGCCCACCTCGACGAGGAGGGCGTGATCCAGGCGCTGCGGACGCCGACGGGCGGGGAGCGGGAGCCGATCCTCGCCGCGGTCGGGGCGATGCAGTTCGACGTCGCCGTCTACCGGCTCCGGGAGGAGTTCGGCGCCGATGTGATCCTCGAGTCCACGCCCTTCGAGCTCGCCCGACGGACGACCCGTGAGGACGTGGAGACCCTGCGTGCCGTGCGGGGTGTCGAGGTGGCCGAGCGCGCCAACGGCGAGACCCTGGCGCTCTTCCCCTCCCGGTACCGGCTGGAGGCGACGATGCGGGACCACCCCGAGCTCACGCTGGACACGATCGTGCGGGTGTGAGGGGGGAGCAGGGGCCGACCCCGGCAGCCGGGATGGGTAGGGTCCTGGGGTGCCACGACGACTTCGCCCGGTGTGCGGTGGGCTGCTCCTGATGGCGATCGCGCTCGCAGCCGCGCCGGTTGCGGCGCAGGAGCGGGCCGGGACGGAGTGTCCGCCGACGACGTCCTCGCCGCCACGGGAGCCGGACGGGTTCCAACTCGTGCTCCCTCCCCACCCCGACGAGCCGACCACGGCATCGGTCGGCCTGTTCCTCACCGGGGTCCGCGAGATCGACGAGGGCGCCGACACGTTCACCGTCGAAGGCACCCTCGACGTCGTGTGGTGTGACGCCCGGCTGGCCTTCGATGCGTCGGACCTGGAGATCCCCCACCGGCTCTATCTCGGCGAGGCGGCGATCGAGCGGCTGACGTCGATCTGGTCGCCCGGTCTCACGCTGGCCCGGACGGCCGAGGCGACGGCGGGCGACGCAACGGAGCTGACGATCAGATCGGACGGGACCGTGACGCTCCGCGAGGGCTTTCGGGCGGTCCTCGGCGCGTCGTTCGAGATGCGGCGGTTCCCCTTCGACCGCCAGCAGCTCCCCATCGAGATCCGTTCGACCCTGTGGGGCGCCGACCACCTGCTGCTCACGTCCGCCGGCGTGACGCTCGCCGACGACTTCCGGATCCGGGGCTGGACCGTGGGCGAGGCCGAGGTCGCCGTCGTCGAGGGACAGGGGGCGCGCGACCGGACACGGTTCTCGTCGCTGACCGCCACCGTCCACGTGGACCGGGATCCCGGCTTCTTCGTGCTGAAGGTGATGGTGCCGCTGGCGATCATCGTGCTGATGCTCGCCGGTCTCTTCTGGACGCCGGTCTCCGACAGCGGGATGCGGGTTCGGGGAGCGATCGCCGGCCTCCTCACCGTCGCCGCCTACGGCTTCGTCGTGTCGAGGTTCGTCCCGATCCACGTGTACTCGTCGTTCCTCGACGCGTTCGTGCTCGCCTCGTTCGTGTTCCCCGCCGTGCTGATGGTGCTCGTCGTCATGTCGGGCAGGCGGTACGAGACCGACGGCGGCGCGGCGGCGAAGTCCTTCGATCGAACGGCCCGGGCCATCTACGTGGTGGGCTACGCCGGCGTGACGCTCCTGCTCGCGGTGGCGTACCTGCTCGTCTAGCCCGGGGAGCCTCAGGCGGCCCGGGCGGGGCGGATGGCGGTGATGGTGGCGACGGCGATGGAGCCGGTGGTGCCACCCTCGCGGAGGAGGATCGAGCGGTCGTCGAACATGGTCTCCATGCCGAGGTACTCGCCGGTGTGGGTGCCGGAGCGGGTCGTCGCCCGGTAGCGACGCCCGCGGCGCAGGTTGAGGTCGAGGGTGTGGTCGTTCATGCGTGAATCCTTTCGATGAGCGCTGGGCTCGAGGTCGGTCAGGTGCGGGGGTGGGCCTCACGGACGGTGAGGTCCCGTCCGCCGAGGGTGGTACCGGCGAGCTCGTCGATCGCCCGGGCGGCGTCGGTCTGCGACATCTCGACGAAGCCGAAGCCGCGGGACCGGTTGCCCCTTCGGTCGGTGATGATGGTGGCGTCGAAGACCTGGCCCGTGCGGGCGAACACCGCTTCGAGCTCCTCGGCGGTGGTCGACCAGGGCAGGTTGGCCACGTAGATGCTCGTCCGGCGCTCCGCCGGGCGTGCAGGCTCGGGTCGATCGGCGGTGTGGAGCCCGCCGGGGTCGGGACGGTCGAGGGGTCCGTCGAGGCCGAGGTCGCGTCGCATGCGACCCACCGAGCGCTTCTGCTCCGGGGTGACGAGGCTGACCACGGTGCCGGTGGCGCCGGCGCGGGCGGTCCGGCCCGACCGATGGACGTAGTCCTTCGCATCGTTCGGCGGATCGAAGTGCACGACGGTGGCGACGTCGTCGACGTGGATCCCTCGGGCGGCGACGTCGGTGGCGACGAGCGCCCGGGCGCGTCCGGAGGAGAAGGCATCGAGGGCGCGGGTCCGCTGCTTCTGGGAGCGGCCGCCGTGCATCGAGACGGCCTCCACGCCACGCTTGGCCAGCTGCTTGGCGAGGCGGTCGGCCCCGTGGCGGGTCCGGGTGAACACGATTGTCGGGTCGCCCACGATCTCGGCGGTCCGGTCGATCCGGTCGTGGTGGTCGACGAGCCAGAAGTGGTGGGTCGCCTGGGCGGGCTCGCCGTCGGCGCCCTCCGCCTCGTGGCGCACGGGGGAACGCTGGTGCTCGCGCACGAGCGCCCGCACCTCGCCGTCGAGGGTGGCCGAGAACA
>JAWVYO010000162.1:0-3786 GCA_033722675.1 Acidimicrobiia bacterium
GGGTCGACCATCGTGGTGGTGTAGGTCCCGGGTTCGAGGTCGGTGACGACGAGTGTGCCGCCGGCGGGGATGCACGGCTCGGCGGGGCCCTCGTCCGTGTAGGCGCAGGAGGGCACGCCGGTCACCGCGAACGTGCCGGCGGAGCCGGGGGGCTCGGTCTCGACGGCGACCACGATCGTCCCGGGATCGTCGGTGTCGCCCCCGGCGGCGACGACGGCGATGACCGCTCCGCTCGCGACGAGGAGGGCGGCTGCGGACAGGAGGAGCTTCAGGCTCATCGGGTACGAGCGATCTCGGCGGGCATGGCGGCCGAGTATGCCAGGCGGACCGTCGACGTCCCGGCGGGTGGGAGTCCGCACGTCGGAGGCCGGGGACCGGTACCATCGGCTGGTTCCTGGAGGGAGGACCGATGGCAGTACCGAAGCTGACGCCGGAGCAGCGAGCCGCGGCGCTGGAGAAGGCGGCCGCCGTTCGCCGGCGTCGAGCCGAGATCAAGCAGCTGTTGCAGGACGGCAGCCTGCAGTTCGAGAACGTGCTCGCAGACGCCGACGAGGACGACGTGATCGGCGGCATCAAGGTGAAGTCGGTCCTGGTCTCGCTCCCGGGTCTCGGCAAGGTGAAGTCGGCCCGCTTGATGGAGGAGCTCGGCATCGCCGAGAACCGCCGCCTCCGGGGCCTGGGACGTCGCCAGCGGGAGGCCCTCCTCGACGCTCTTTCCGGCTGAGCCCCGACGCGGGCGGCTGATCGTCGTCTCGGGCCCGTCGGGCGCCGGGAAGACCACCGTCGTCGAGGGGCTGGAGTCCCGGATCCCCTTCCGCTTCTCGACGTCGATGACGACGCGCGACCCGCGCCCGGGTGAGGTGGAGGGGGAGGACTACTTCTTCGTCGACCGTGATCGGTTCGAAGCCGCCATCTCGTCGGGCGAACTGCTCGAGTGGGCCGAGTACGCGGGGAACCGCTACGGCACGCCCCGCGAAGCGGTGGTGGAAGCGTTGGAGGCGGGACACGACGTCCTCCTCGACATCGAGATCCTGGGTGCGCGGCAGATCCGGGAGGCCTTTCCCGAGGCCATCCTCGTGTTCATCGCGCCGCCCGGTCGCGAGGTGCTGGAGGAGCGCCTGCGTCGGCGGGGCGACACCGACGACGAGGCGATCGCTCGCCGGCTCGCCGTGGCCGACGAGCAGCTCGCCGAGGCGGAGACCCTCTTCGACCACGTCGTCGTGAACGACGAGGTGACACGGGCTGTGGACGAGGTGGTGGATATACTGGCCGAACCGCCCCCGACCGATCGGTGAGACCCGTCCATGATGATCGACCCCCCCTTCGAAGAGGTGCTCGAGCGGACCGACAACCGCTTCGCCCTCGTGGTGCTGTCGGCGCGTCGCGCCCGCCAGATCAACGCCTACTTCAACCAGCTCGGTGAGGGCATCGGCAGCTACGTGCCGCCTCAGGTGCATTCGCTGTCGCGCAAGCCGTTGAGCATCGCGTTCGAAGAGATCGCCGAGGACAAGGTCGTCGTCGACACCGGCGAGTAACGAGCCGTGCCCCTCGACGGCCGCCGGGTCCTGCTGACCGTTTCCGGAGGCGTCGCCGCGTACAAGGCCGCCTACCTGGCGAGGCGGCTCGTCGAGGCCGGAGCCGAGGTCCGAACGATCATGACGCGCTCCGCCGAGCGATTCATCGGCGCCCAGACCCTCGCCGCCATCACCGGCACGCCTCCGGCCACGGACCTCTTCGGAGGCGCTTCCGTCAGCCCCCACACGGAGCTCGCCCGCTGGGCCGACGTCATCGTCGTGGCCCCCGCCACCGCGGCCACGATGTCGCGCCTCGCCACCGGGTTGAGCGAGGATCTCCTGTCGGCCACGGTGCTGGCCGCGACCGTTCCCGTGGTCGTCGCCCCGGCCATGCACACCGAGATGTGGGAGCACCCGGCCACGCAGCGCACCGTCGTGACCCTGCGGGCCGACGGCCACACGATCGTGGGACCGGCGAGCGGCGCCCTCGCCGGTGGCGACGACGGACCCGGCCGGCTCGTCGAGCCCGAGGAGATCCTCGACGCCGTGATCCGCGTGCTCTCGCCCGGTGATCTGTCCGGCGTCAGGGCGCTCGTGAGCGCCGGTGGCACCCGCGAGGCCATCGATCCCGTCCGCTACATCGGCAACCGCTCGTCGGGGAAGATGGGCAACGCCATCGCGCTGGCTGCCGCGGCGCGCGGCGCCAAGGTGGTGCTCGTCACCACGGCCCCCGCCCCTGAACACGGCGGGATCGACGTCGTGTCCGTCGAGTCCGCCCGGGAGATGGCCGAGGCCGTGTGGAGTCGCACCGCGACCACCGACGTCGCGGTGCTCGCCGCGGCGGTGGCCGACTTCGCGCCGGCCGATCCCGCCGGATCGAAACTGCGGCGGGCCGACGGCCCCCCCGAGATACGGCTGGAGCCCACCCCCGACATCCTCGCCGGCGTCGCCGACGCGGATCCGCGCCCCTTCCTCGTCGGGTTCGCCGCCGAGACGGGCCGCGCCGAGGGCGCGGTCGACAAGGCGAAGGAGAAGGGCGTCGATCTCCTCGTGGCCAACGACGTGACCGATGCCGCGTCGGGATTCGGCACCGACACCAACCGGGTCAGCCTCATCGATGCGGACGGTTCGGTCGAGTCCTGGGAACTGCTGACGAAGCGCGAGGTGGCCGACCGGCTCTGGGATCGCATCGTGGAACGGCGCGGCGGGTCCCGCTGACCGGACCACGCGTCGTTCGCGTCGTCCCCGACCTCCCGACCTTCGCGGTCGATGACGGCTTCGCCTACGAGGTTCCCGACACCGTGGACGTCGGGGTGGGTTCCATCGTCCGGGTGCCGCTCGGAGGCCGGCGCGTGCGGGGCTGGGTCGTCGGAACCGGAGAGGCCCCGCGTGAGGGACTCCGGGCGCTGCTGGGACGGTCCGGCGCCCTGAACGTCTTCGACGAGGCGCTGCTCCGCACCCTCCGGTGGGCCGCCGCCCACTACGTCGCGCCCGTGGCGGCGCTGCTCGCGAAGGCGGCACCCCCGAACCTGCCCACCCGCGTCCGACCCGGCGACGTCGACGACGTGGTGGTGGGCGGACCCTCGCCCCTCCCCGACGTCTCGGCCGCAGCCGCCGAGGGGCGGCGGTCCCGGGCCCACGCCGTGGTGGGTCGGATCGACGATCCCGGCTATCTGGCGGCACTGGCCGCTCCCGTCGTCGCCGCGGGACGGAGCGTCGTCGTCGTGGCCCCGACCGCGGACGAGTCCGAGACGCTGGCCGACGGGCTGGCGGCGTCCTTCGGCGCCAGGGTCCTCCAGGGCGGGTCGCATCGTGCGGCCAAGGACGTCACCAGGGACTGGTCGGTGGCGGCGAGTCATCCCGGCCGGATCGTCGTCGGGACCCGTGACGTGGCCTCGTGGCCCGTGGCCGGGCTCGGATTGGCGGTCGTGCCGGGGGAGGGTCGGCGCGGGATGAAGGACAAGGCGACCCCGACCACCCATGCCGCCGATCTGCTCGTTCGCCGCGCCGCCGTCGAGCGGTTCTCGCTCGTCACCGGGGACCTCGTGCCGACGACCACGACGGTGTCTCGCGGCCCGGTGATCGTGGACGCGGCCCCGGGCCGGCCGTGGGGGCTCGTGGAGATCGTGGACCGCAACGACGATCCGCCCGGGTCGGGGCTCCTGGCGGGCCGGACCCGCCAGGCGGTGGCGGCCACGGTGCGGGACGGCGGGTCGGTGCTGCTGTTCACCACGCGTCGGGGCGGTGCGGTCCGCTGCGTCCGGTGCCGGAC
>JAWVYO010000163.1:0-3568 GCA_033722675.1 Acidimicrobiia bacterium
CAGGCCGACGCCCTGCGGGCCTACGAAGACACCCGCCGCACCCTCGCCGACGAACTCGGCATCGACCCGTCGCGAGAACTGCGGGACCTCGAAGCCGCCATCCTCGCCCAAGACGACAGCCTCGACCTCCCCCTCTGGGCCACCCCCACCGCCGCCGCCCCCCGCAGCGACGACGCCCCCAACCCCTACAAAGGCCTCCGCCCCTTCGGAGAGAACGACACCGACGACTTCCACGGACGCGACACCCTCGTCCAACGGATCCTCGACCGCCTCGGCGACACCCCCTTCGTCGCCCTCGTCGGCCCCTCCGGCTCCGGGAAGTCCTCCATCGCCGCCGCCGGGGTGATCCCCGCCCTCCGGGACACCCATGTCGTCGCCCGGATGGTTCCCGGCGACCGGCCCCTCGACGAGGTGGAGATCGCGCTGCTGCGGGCCTTCCCCGACGCTCCCGCCTCCGCGGCCGGTGTGCTGCGCTCCGACGAAGGAGGCCTGCGCCGCATGCTCGGGCTCCTCGACCCCGACCTACCGGTGCTGCTGGTCGTCGACCAGTTCGAAGAACTCTGGACCCTCGCCCCCGACCCGGCGAGAGCCGAGTTCCTCGACCTCCTCACCACCGCCGTCGGCGACGAACGCACCTCCCTGCGAGTCCTCGTCACCCTCCGCTCCGACTTCTTGGGCGAACCCCTGTCGCATCCAGGCATCGGACCATGGTTCGAGACTGGCACCGTCGTCGTCACCCCCATGAGCGCCGCCGAACTCGAACAGGCGATCGTGCAGCCCGCCGGACGCGTCGGCGTCGCCGTCGACCCCGCCCTCACCGCCACCGTCGTCACCGACGTCGCCGAGAACCCCGGCGCCCTCCCCCTCCTCCAGTACGCCCTCACCGAAGCCTTCGACCACCGCGAAACCGACGCCCTCACCCGTAGCGACTACGAACGCGTCGGCGGACTCCGCGCCGCCCTCGCCCAACGCGCCGAAGACACCCACCAGCAGCTCACCCCGGACCAACAGGCCGCCGCCCACCAGGTGTTCCTGCGCCTCGTCACCCCCGGCGAAGGCACCGGCGACACCCGCCGACGCGTCACGATCGGCGGTCTCAGCGACATCGACGGCGACATCGACTCCGTCCTCGACGCCTTCGGCCGAGCACGCCTCCTCACCTTCGACCAGGACCCCGCAACCGGGGAACCCACCGCCGAAGTCGCCCACGAGGCCCTCCTCACCGAATGGGACCGCCTCCGCGGATGGATCGACGACGCCAGAGACGACCTCGTCACCCACCGCCGCCTCCACGACCTCGCCACCGAATGGGACATCACCGACCGCGACCCCGGCCTGCTGCTCACCGGCGGACGCCTCGACCGCTACACCACCTTCGCCCACACCACCACCCTCACCCTCACCCCCACCGAGCACGCCTACCTGGACGCCGGCCAACACGCCGAACGAATGAAACAACGCCGCGCACGACGACGGCGCTACGCCGTCGTCGTGTCGCTCGCCGCGATCGCAGCGATCGCCGTGGCTGCCGCCGTCGCGGCTCTCGTCAATGGCCGGGCATCCGCACGACAGGCCGACCGTGCACTCGCCAGGGTGCTGGCGACCGAGGCGGTCGAGCTGGCAGACGTCGACCGGCCGCTCGCTCTGCTCCTGGCTCTCGAGGCCGCCGAGCTCGATCCGCGCCTGGAGACCCTCGGTGCCCTGGAACAGGTCACCGACGCCCAGGACATCCTGTTCTCGTTCCAGACGTCCGCGCCTGCGATCGCGCTGCTGGACCCGACGGCCGAAGCCCCGTTCGGGGTACTGGCGACCGTCGGGAACGACGAGACGATCGAGTTCCGCAACGCACTCACAGCCGAGTTCATCGGAGCCTCGCCGGCTCCACGGGACGCCCGCCTCGACCCGCCCGGAGCGAGCGAGCCCGACAATCCGTGGGACGATCCGGTGATCGAATGGGACCCGGTCCGTCCCCACGCTCCGGTGTTCATGAACGCCACCGGCTCGATCCGACGGGCGTTCCTCGACGGGCGTCCCCAGGAGACGGTCTTCGACTTCGGCGCCACGCCCGGCGCCACGGTCGGCGGCGCCCTCGTCGTCGAACCCGAACGGATGCTCGTGGCGCGCAACGTCTGTGACCCGGCGTTCGCGACCAGGGACGTCCCCGGCGAGGAGATCTGCGTCTACCGGATCCCCGATGGCGAAGCGCCCGTGTGGACCGCCAGCCATCCCGGGACCGCAGGCATCCATTCGATCGGGTCAGCCGTAAACGGGTACGGCATCGGGACGACGGCAGGACTCATCCGGCTGGCACCCGGTGCGCTGCAGGGGTCCGTGGAGGTGTCAGGAATCGCCGACGCCCAGGGGGAGCGGTTCTCCACCTTCCTCAACCCGATCCAGAGGTCGGCGGTCGTCGACGCCCGCCCGGGTCGTTGGATCGCCCTCTCACTCGCAGGATTCTCCGTCGACGTCGCGACCAACGCCAACGAGAACGCCGACCGAATCCAGACCGGCCGGCCGATCAGCGACATCGCCGTGAGCGCGGATGGCCGTGCGCTCGCCATCGGCAACGTCGACGGTTCCATCACCGTCGTGAACATCGCCGGCGGCACGACGCTGGAGCCTCAACGCTTCTTCACGCACGAGACACCACTGCAACGGGTGGCACTGAACCACGACGGGTCCATCGTCGCGGGCGTCGACCTGAACGGACTGGTGCGCGGCTTCGCCGTGGGGAATGCCCCGGGTCCTGAACAGCCCCAGCGGGCCTTCCCGTCCGACTTCGAGATCGCGGGCGATTACGCAGCGATCGCCGTCCCCGACACGCAACAGGTCCAGGTGTTCTCCCGGGAGGGTCGGCTCGTCCGCACTCGCAGCAACGGCCCGACGGAGCTCGCGCTGTTCGAGAACGGAACCCTCATCACGGGGGACGAGTCCGGGACCCTGACGATCGCCTCGGTCGACTTGTCGACCGGGACCACCACGATCGCCCTCGGCGGACCGATCATCGACCTGGCACCCGGGCCGGCAGACTCGGTGTGGGCCCGCACGGCGGACGGCTCGGGATCCGACTACCGCCTCATCGGGCTGTCGGACGGTTCGGTGCGCGCCACCCTGTCCGGCTCGGGAGCGGGAGCCGCCGGCGCCGTCGCGTCGTCCCACGACCGCAGCACGTTCGCCATCGGGACCATCTCGGGAGCCGTCGACGTCTACGACGTCGACACCGGCGCCGTGACGACCGTTCAGGTGAGCGGGCCTCCCTCCCATCTCGCCTTCGCCCCCGACGACACCCGCCTCTTCGTCCTCGACGGACTCGGAGAGATCTCCGTCGTCGACCTCGAGGCGATGGAGACCATCTTCGGGTCCGAGGCCCACACTGGAGCAGCCCATCTCTCTTTCGACCCGAGCGAACGCTGGGTGGCCACCGGCGGAGACGACGGGGTCGTGAGACTCTGGGATGCGTCCTCCGGCGACCTGCTCTCGACCCTGCGGCGGGGGCAGACTGCCGTCCACGCACTGTGGTTCGAGCCCGACGGCAGCACCATCGGATTCGTCGACGAGTTCGGGACGG
>JAWVYO010000164.1:0-3566 GCA_033722675.1 Acidimicrobiia bacterium
CGCCGAACGTCTGTCCCGGTCCGAGCTGCTCGGCCTGGAGGGCGAGGCGTGGCCCTCGTCGCCGGCCGCGTTCACACGCGAGCTGATGACGGCCATGGGACTGCCCGCCGTCGGGGCGCTCGTCGCAGCGGTGATCGTCGGGGGGTTCGGGTGGCTGCTCCTCGAGGTTCCCCACGAGGTGGGGATCTGGTTGTTCGGCGGTGTCGCCGCCGTCATCCTCGCGGTGGTCACGCTGCTCGCCGCCACCCCGCCTCGCGAACCCGTCGGCGACGGCGAGTAGCCGCCGGCCGCCATGCGGCTCGTCGTGAACTGTTGGGACGGCGGCCGGAGGGCCCGATCCGTGAAGCTGCCCCGGTCGATGGGCGACCCGGGCATGGCCACCGAGGTGCGGGCTGCCATCGCCGCCGCCCGTGCCGGTGAGGGAAGCGGCGTCGTGTGGACGGCGTCCCCCTCGGACGGCACCACGGGGCCCGGCGCCGTCGTCCGGGCCGGGGCGATCGCCCTCGCCGTGATCGCGGCGGTCGTCGCCGTGCTCTTCGTGGTGGCTCCCGCCGGGGCGCTGGCGGCGTGGCTCGCCGGGATGCTCGTGCTCGCCGGCTTCGGCTGGGAGTGGCACCGTCGGTCGAGCCGTGTGTCGGTCCACGTTGACGGACGCATCGTCGTGGCCAGTCCCCTCCGCACCGTGGACGTCGACCTGCGGCCCTTCGGGCGGGTCACGGTGAAGGTCGACCGCACCGGCGACGACGCCGCCGACGCCGTCCCGTTCAACTAGGCGCGGGTCATCGGCCGCGGCGCTCGATCGATCGTCGAGCCGATCACGAACGCGGCGGCGATCAGGACGAGGTTCTTGGCGACGAACTCTCCCTCGACGGTGAGCAGGAGCGGGTTCCCGTCCTCGAACGCGACGTCGGGCTGCACGACGAAGACGAGGAAGGTGCCGGCGAGCTGGAGCACGAGCAGGCCGAGCACGATCCGGGGCGCCAGCCCGGTGACGAGTCCCACCCCGACGAGGACCTCGAACACGCCGAGGGCGGGAACGACCCAGTCCGGGTCGAACCAGTAGACGGTGTCGGCGACGAGGTCCGTCACGGGCGTGACGCCGAAGATCTTCAACGCCCCGAACCAGACGAAGACGATGCCGAGCGACCAGCGCAGCACCGGCAGGCTCCAGCGTTTCAGGAACGCCCGGATGGTCCCGTCGATGCGGAGGAATGCGGTGGAGATCCCCTCCATGGGTGCCTTTCGATCGCTTCCCGGACCGTAGGCCTTCCCGGCGCTCACCAAGTATTGACGAGTATCGATATGAGTGATACGTTCATATCGACATCGATCGATATAGGAGCCCGTGATCGTGACCGGATACGTCGCCGACGTGGCCGTCGGTGTCGGGAGTACCTTCGCCACCACCTGGCCCTTCCTGGCGATCTCGATCGTGGCCGCCGCCGCCCTCACCACCTTCGTCGGTGCCGATCGGATCGAGGCGGTGCTGCGGACGCGACCGTGGACCGGCATCGCTGCCGCCGTCGCGCTGGCGGCGCTGACCCCCTTCTGCTCCTGCGGCACGACGGCCGTGCTGCTCGGCGGCCTGGCGGCGTCGGCGCCCTGGGCGCCCATCGTCGCCTTCCTCGTGGCGTCGCCGCTCACGAGCCCGTCCGAGCTCGTCCTCTCCGCCGGGCTCTTCGGCTGGGAGTTCGCCCTCGTCTTCTTCGTCGGCACGATCGTGATCGGCGCGGCGGCGGGAGCCGCCACCGCGTTGATCGACGACCGTGGCTGGCTCGCGGGACAGGCGCGCATGGCCGTGCCAGACGGTTCGTGCGGGACCGACGCGTGTGCGGTGCCGACGGAACCGGCACCGGCCGGCATCGGTCCGGGGACGGCGTCGGTCCTCGAGTTCCGGGGCCGGCGCCTCCGGGGGTTCGGGCGGGAGCTGGTCACGATGGGGCGACGGCTGCTCCTGTTCTTCACCGCCTTCACGGTGGCGGGATACCTGGTGATCGAGGCCGTTCCCACGTCGTTGATCGTCCAGCACCTGGGTGGCGGTTCGGTGCTCGCGGTGCCGCTGGCGGCGGTCGCCGGCATCCCCGCCTATCTGAACACCGAGGCTTCGCTCCCGCTCGTGGCCGCCATGGTGGACGGCGGCATGGGGCCGGGGCCCGCCCTCGCCCTCGTCGTGACCGGCGCGGGGACGAGCGTCGCGGCGGTCACGGGCCTGCTGGTGATCGCCAGGCGGCGGGTCGTCGGTCTCGTCGTGGCGCTGCTGCTGGTCGGGGCGCTGGGACTCGGCTGGTTCGGCCAGGCGGTGCTGTGACATGATGGAGACCATGCAGCCGGTCGTGGAATGTTGTGCGCCGCTCCTCGACGAGCCCATCGCGCCCGGCGAGTCCGAGCAGCTCGCCGGCTGGTTCGGCGTCCTCGCCGATCCGACTCGACTGCGACTGCTCAGCCTCATCGCCGCCCAGGGCGAGGCGTGCGCCGCCTGCGATCTCGTCGAGCCGCTGGGCGTGTCCCAGCCGACCGTCAGCCACCACCTCACGGTGCTGCGGGAGGCGGGCCTGGTCGAGAGCGAGCGGCGCGGCCGCTGGGTCTACTACCGGCCCGTCCCCGAACGCCTGGCCATCCTCAGCCGGGCGCTCGGGGCGTAGCCGCACCGATCAGTCGGCTGCGGGGGCCTCGATCGCGACCGGCTCCCCGCGGCGATGGTGGGCGAGCCAGAACCCGAGGCCCAGCAGCACCGGCACCCAGAGGAAGGGGACGGCGATCCCCGCCGCGAAGACCACCACGCCGACGACCCGCTGGAGGCCGTCCCAGGCGGTCGCGACGGCGTCGGTGAAGCCGGGGAGCGACGTGTCCTCGACCACCTCGATCGTCACGCGCTCGCGTTCCACCTCGACCGACGCCCGTAGTGGCGCTCCATTGGCGTCCACGGCGCGGGCCGAGACCTCGGGGCCGATCCAGGTGGCCGGATCGGCGGTGGTCTCGAGGCCGAGCACCACACGATCACCGGGCTCGATCGGTGCGGCCGGGTCGCCCTCGACGACGAGCATGTCGCCGAGGTCGGCGCCGAGGCCAGGCTCCCGCACGTCGAGATCGGCGAGACGGGTGTCCCCGACGTTCCTGACCTCGTAGCAGAGGGTGTAGGCGGTGCCCTCGTCGACGGTCGTCCGGTCCAGGCCGGGGCACGATGCGCCGTCGTCGTGGCCGACGAAGGCGGTCTGGAGCACCTCGAGGCCGGGCTCGGGCGTCGCCTCGGTGAGGACGAGGACGATCGTGGCCAGGGCGACCTGGTCCTCCAGGGTCCGCAGTCGGCCCCGGAGGATCTCGAGGTCGGTCTCCCGCTGGAGCAGCTCCGCTTCGAGCGCCGCCAGGTCCTCGAGGTCGGCTGCGGTGTCGAGGAAGGAGCGAAGGCGTTCCACGGAGGCCGCTGCCGTGCGGATCTGGCTCTCCAGATCGACGACCCGTTCGGTCACGTCGTCCGCCCGGACGTCCTGCGTCCGGAGGGATCCGATGCCCGCCAGCCGTTCGAGCGCGGCGGAGAAGTTCTCGGGTGGGACCTTGATCGTCAGCAC
>JAWVYO010000165.1:0-3558 GCA_033722675.1 Acidimicrobiia bacterium
GCGGACGTCGTCGACCGCATCCGGCGCCACCCCATCGCCCGGGCCGTGCGCATCGACGGGCCGAGCCTGGCTGCGCTGTCGGTCACCCTCGAGCTCTACGCGTCGGGGCGGGGCGCAGAGATCCCCTTCTGGCGCATGGCCGGTCTCGACGGGGCGATGCTCACCGGGCGACTCCGAGCGGTCCTCGGCGCCGCAGGGGTCGAGGGGCGGATCGAGGAGGGTCGGTCGCTCCCGGGTGCGGGGTCGGTCCCCGGACGGGGGATTCCCGGCCCGGTCCTGCGGGTCGACGCCCCCCGCCAGGCGTGGCGGCGACTCGTCGACGGCGACCCGCCGGTCGTCGCCAGGCGGGACGAGGGGTCGCTGGTCGTGGACCTCCGCGCGGTGCAACCGGACGACGACCACCTGGTGGCGAACGCGCTGGCAGCGGCATGCCGATCGTAGGGACGGCCGGGCACGTCGATCACGGCAAGTCGACACTGATCCGCGCCCTCACGGGCCGGGACCCCGACCGGTGGGCCGAAGAACGAGAACGAGGGCTCACGATCGACCTCGGCTTCGCCTGGACCGAGCTCGACGACGGAACAGAGGTCGGGTTCGTCGACGTTCCCGGGCACGAGCGGTTCATCAAGAACATGCTCGCCGGTGTCGGCGCCCTCGACGTGGCGTTGCTCGTGGTCGCCGCCGACGAGGGCTGGATGCCCCAGTCGGAAGAGCACCTCGCCGTCCTCGACCTCCTCGGAGTCCGGCGAGCGGTCGTGGCGCTGACGAGGGCCGACCTCGTGGACGACGACCTGCTCGAGCTCGCCGAGCTCGAGCTGCGCGACCGGCTGGAAGGAACGGCGCTCGAGAACGCTCCCGTGGTCGCCACTGCGGCACCCGAGGGGCGGGGCATCGCCGAGCTGCGGGCCAGGCTGACCGAGGCCGTCGGCGATGCCACCGTCGCCGGAGGCGGCGACCCGCGCATGTGGATCGACCGTGCGTTCACGATCGAGGGCGCCGGGACGGTCGTCACGGGGACGCTCCTCGACGGCCCCGTCTCCGTCGGTGACGAGCTCGTGCTCTACCCCGAGCGGGTCGCCGTGCGGGTCCGGGGGCTGCAACAACACGAACGGTCGATCGATCGGGCGGTGGCCGGGACCCGCACCGCGCTCAACCTCGCCGGGATCGACCTGCAGACCGTGGGGCGGGGAGCGATGCTCGGCGCCATCGACGCCTTCCGACCGACGTCGCGACTGACGGTCGAGCTCCGCACCGTCCGGGACCTCGACGCACCGCTGCGCAGCCGCGGTGCGTATCGGTTCCACGCGGGCAGCGGGTCGTGGCCTGCGCGACTGCGGCTCCTCGACGGTGCCGAGCCGACCGGCGCCGGCGCCGCCCTCGTGGAGACGGAGGGGCGAATCCCCCTTCGTGCCGGCGACCGCTTCGTGCTGCGCGACGTGGGCCGCCGGGCGGTCGTGGCGGGCGGCCGGGTCCTCGACCCGCACCCGCCCAGGAAGGGCGCCGACCTGCGTGCATCGGTGGCGTCGCTGCGCGACGCCGGTCTCCACCCGGACGCCGTGGCCCCGGCGCTCCTCACGGCGCGTGGCATCGCTCGTCGGGACGAGCTGGCCGCCGATTCGGGGGGCGGGACGCCTGCGGGCGCGATCGACGCGGGCGACCTGGTCGTGGCGCCGGGTCGATGCGATCGGATCGAGACGGACGCGGTCGCGGCGGCCCGCGCCTACCAGGACCGCAATCCCCTGCGGCCGGGCATACCGAAACCCGAGGTGGCCACGTCGCTGCGGGTGCCCCCGGAGGTGCTCGAGGCCGTCGTCGACCGATCGAACACCCTCGTGTCCCAGGGCGCCCATGTGCGCACCGCCGACTTCGTGGGCACCCTCGACGACGCCGGTGAGGCCGCCTGGTCGGAGGCGGAGGCGACGCTGCTGGAGGCCGGGCTCTCGGTTCCCCGTCGTCACGAGCTGGGCCTCGACGGGGAGCAGCTCCACGTGCTCGTACGCGAGGAGCGGCTCGTGGAGGTCTCCGACGACTTCGTCTATCCCCCGGCCACCCTCGAGATGCTGGTCGGAGCCGTCCGGGACCTGGAGTCGGGGTTCTCCGTCGCCGACTTTCGCGATCGATTCGACATCACCCGCAAGCACGCCGTGCCACTCCTCGAGTGGCTCGATCGCACGGGCGTCACCCGGCGGGAGGGCGACGGCCGCGTGGTGCGCTGAGCGCTCAGACCTTGGCGGTGCGCCGGGCCGCGAGCTGACGCCGCTCGGTCTCGGTCAGCCCGCCCCAGATGCCGTAGGGCTCGCGGATCTCCATGGCGAACTCGAGGCAGTCGACCTGGACGGGACAGACCTGGCAGATCGCCTTGGCCTTGTTCTCACGGCGCTCCCGCTCGTCCTTGCGTTCGGACGTACTCGGCGGGAAGAACAGATACGAGTGATTCCCCCGACACAGCCCCCTGGGCTGCCACTCCCGATCCAACGCCGCGACCTCGGCCATCCTGGCGACTCCTCCCAATGGTCGTCCCCTTCCGTCTCGACCACACCGCCCGGTCGGGCGGACGCGGCCCGAACCTAGCCACCGCTCGCCGAGGGCGCCAGGGATTTACTGGGAGGTCTCGTCGGCCACTCCGTCGGCGTCCGCCGGCTCGACGTCGAGCACGATGCCGTCGACCGCGACCACGCGCACGTCGCTGCCCGGCCCGATGCCTGCGGCGCGATACGACGTCGCCCGCCACCGAGCCCCGTCCACCTCGACCACGCCGTCGGGGTCGAAGGCCGACACGGCCACCCCCACCCGTCCGACGAGCCCCTCTCGACCGATCGTGACGGTCGAGAACCGGGCGCGGACGACGGTGGTGAGCGCCACGGCGAAGAAGAAGGCGGCCGACGCCACGACGAGCAGCACCCCCCACCACAGCGGGGCCAGTTGACCCGAGCCGTCGATGAACGAGAGCCCTCCCCCCACGAGGAGACCGGTCCCGAGCAGGCTCTTCCACCCCAGGTCGTTGCGTTGGAACTCGACGGTGTAGAGGAGCACGCCGGCCAGGGTGAGGGCCACCGCCCACCACCGCACCGGGAGCACCGCCATGCCGTAGCCGGCGAGCAGGAGCGCCACGAGTCCGGTCGCCGCCGCCACCCCGGGGCCGGCGCTGTAGAACTCGAAGGCGACGAGGGCGAGGCCGGCCACCAGGAAGAAGAAGGCGGCCTCGGCGTGGATCGCCACCCGCAGCGCTCGCGTGAAGACGCCCGGCTTCGAGAACCGCACCTCTGCGGACGGCGTCACCGCGACGCCTGCCTCGGTGGCCTCGACCTCCGCCGTCTCCAACACCACCGTCGTGTCGCCCACCGCCACCTCGAGCCCGTCCAACGCCACGACGAACTGCCCGATCGCCGGACTCACGATGTCGACGACGCCCGGATCGGGCTCCAGGCCGACCCGCAGCATCCCGCCGTACAGCTCGTCGGGAGCGTCGGGGAACCGTTCGCGCACCGCGGCACCGTCGTCGTCTGCCCCCACCACCGTGGGCAGCAGGTCGCCCACACGGACCTCGGGGTCGGCGCC
>JAWVYO010000166.1:0-3545 GCA_033722675.1 Acidimicrobiia bacterium
CCCGGAGCCGACGATCCCGAGGCCGCCGAACAGGGCGGCGAGCCCGACCACGGCGAGCACGTCGGCGGATCGCACCGTGACGGTCGATGCGGTGGCCTCGGGGGCGCCGACGCGGGTGCGGCGCACCACGGACACGATCCGGAGCGGCTCACCGAGGCGAAGCGGCAGCAGGTGGTTGCCGGCGAGGGCGACGTGGAGGGCGGCCCAGGCGTGGCCGGGAGCGAGCCCGGGCAGGACGCGAGCCCAGGCCACGGCTCGCAACAGGAAGGCTCCGCCGAAGGCCCCCAGCGCGGCGGCCGTCATGAGCGGTCGGGACGTCAGGGCCCCGATCGCCCGGCCCAGCGCCGCGGTGTCCACCCAAGCGACGAAGGCGACGATCGCAGCCACCGTGACTAGGGCGGCCAGCGCCAACAGCACGCGTCTGCGGGGTCCTCGCAGCGTTCGGGACCCCGATAAGGCATTCCGAAACTTCACGGTTCGGTGGAGTTTATACATCCTCGAGGAGCCGGTAGTCTCCCCGTCCATGCGCGCCCTCGTGACCGGCTCCGCCGGATTCATCGGAACCACGCTCTGCGAGCGGCTCGCGGGCCTCGGCCACGATGTCGTCGGCCTCGATCGACGGCCCGCCACCGGTCCCGGCAGGCATCTGCAGGTCGATCTGGCCCATCCCGTGTCGGCGAGGACGATCCGAGACCTGGCGGCGGATGCCGACGTGATCTTCCACCTCGCAGCTCGAGCGGGCGTGCGGAGCGACGAGCCCGGCATCGAGGCGCTGCGCCACCGCGACATCGTCGTCGCCACCGACCGTCTGCTCTCCGTCGTGCCCGGGGACGTCCGCCTCGTGGTCGCCTCGTCCTCGTCCGTCTACGGAGGCGCTGTCCGACGGGACGGGCGCACGCGCCCGAGCGCCGAAGGCGACCCGCTCCTCCCCCGCGGCGGCTACGCCAGGGCGAAGACGGTGATGGAGGCCCATTGCCGCGACTGGGCGAGACGGGGCCGGGACCTCCTTGTCGTCCGCCCCTTCACCGTGGTCGGCGAAGGGCAACGGCCCGACATGGCCGTCTCGCGATGGCTCGAGGCCGCTCGCGCCGGCAGTCCGCTGACGATCTTCGGCGCACTGGAGCGGACCCGCGACGTCACCGACGTTCGCCAGGTCGCCGAAGCCCTCGTCCATCTCGCCGACGGGGATCACCGCGGAACCGTGAATCTCGGAACCGGGCGGCCCCGGACGCTCGAGGAGATCACCGAAGCAGTGTTCACCGCAGTGGGTCGGAGGACCGGGGTCGAAGTCCAGCCCGCTCTCGACGAGGAGGTGCACGACACCCACGCCGACACGACGAGAGCCCGCTCCCTGGGTGTGGTCCTCGACACCGACCTCGTCGACCTCGTCCGGCGCCAGCACGCCCACCGCCACCATGGAGCGGCGGTGGCGTGAACCTCCGCCGTGTGGTCCTCGCTGTGGGCGCCCTCGTGGCGGTCGTGACGCTCGTCGGACTGCCGGCACGGGCGACCTACGGGACGAGGACCAGCGCCGACGAACCCCAGTACCTGATGTCGGCCCTCTCCCTCGGCGAAGACGGCGACCTCGACATCAGCGACGAGCGGTACAGCGCCGCCTACCGGTCGTTTCACGAGGCGCCCCTCCCCGTCCAATCCGAGCTCCAGCCCGACGGCTCCCGGCTGAGCCCCCACAATCCCCTGCTTCCGGCGCTCCTCGCCCTCCCCATGCTCATCGGGGGGTGGGTCGCCGCAAAGGCCACGCTGGCCCTGCTCGCCGGCGTCCTAGCCGCGCTCATGACGTGGATCGCCGTTCGCCGACTCGGCCTCCCCGTGGCACTCTCGGCGATCGGGGTGGCGATCGCCTCCCTCTCGCCGCCGCTGGCCTTCTACGCGACGCAGGTCTACCCGGAGCTGCCCGCCGCCCTGGCCGTCGCCGTCGCCATCGCCCTCCTCACCGGCCCGGCGACACCGCGATCGGCGGCCGGGCTCGTGGCCGTCGTCGTCGTCCTCCCGTGGCTGGCGGTCAAGTACGTGTTCGTGGCCGCCGCCCTCGCCGCCGCCGCCCTCTGGAGACACCGTGCCGCGCAGCCCACGGTGATCGCCATGATCTCGGCCTGGGCGGCCTTGGGGGCGGCCTACCTGGCCTTCAATCAGGCCGTCTACGGCGGTTGGACGCCCTACGCAGCCGGAGATCACTTCGTCGGCGGCGAGCTGACCGCCATCGGCACCGATCCGAACTACGCCGGCCGGGCCCAACGCCTGCTCGGCCTGTGGGTCGACCGGGGATTCGGGCTCGTCGCCTGGCAGCCGGCCTACCTACTGGCAATGCCGGCGCTCGCCTGGGCTGCCCGACGGCGAACCGGGCCGTGGCGCCTGCTCGCCGGGGTCGTCGCCGTGGGCTGGCTGGTCGCCAGCTTCGTCGCCCTCACCATGCACGGCTGGTGGTGGCCGGGCCGACAGGTTGTCGTGATCCTCCCCGCCGTCGTGCTCCTCGTGCTCGCCTGGGTGGCGACTGCCGGAATCCGGCGGCACATCCCCCTGCTGCTCGGGCTCGCCGGTGTGTCGACGTTCCTCGTCGTCGCCGTCGAGGCCACCGCGGGCTCGATCGCCCTCATCGTGGACTTCACCGAGACCGCCCACCCCGGATACCAGGCGTGGTCCACCGTGCTGCCCGACTACCTCTCCCCGACCGCGGCGACCTGGGTGCTCCACGGCATGTGGTTGAGCGTGGCCGCCGGGCTCGCCGTCTGGGGATGGCGATCCGGGACGACGGGACCCGAGCCGGCATCCGTCGAACACGATTTTGCTCTTCCTTCCCCCAAAGTTTAGTGTCGCCTAATCATCGACCCGGCGCGCATGAGTGGAGCGGGCGCCGCAAGCCATGAAGGAGTTCCAGGATGATGAGACAGACGATGAGGGGCCGCCGACGCGGCCTCCTCGTGGTAGCGATCGTGTCGCTGCTCGTGTTCGCCGCGTGCGGCAACGACGACGGCGGCGAGGTCCGCGACCTCGGCGAGTCCAGCGGGACCCACACGGGTTCGGCGAGCGGGTCGGGCTCGGCGAGCGGGTCCGCCTCGGCGAGCGGCACGCCCACCGGGACCGCCTCGGGCCCGAGTGAGGGCCTCGGCGCCTACGTCCCCGTCTCCGACGTCGGCCCCCACGCCCGGCTCGTCCTCGACGTCTGCGAGATCAACGAGCTCCTCCCCAAGGACTCGGCCCTCGACTACGCGGCGATCCGCGCCATCTACGAGGAGGGTGGGAACTCGGTCAACGCCGACGGATCGGTCCGCACGCTCGCCGGCTTCGCCCGCACCGAGCGCGACGAGGCCGTCTGGAACCAGTACGTCGACCACTTCGGTGATCCCACGTGGCTCGACACCTTCGTCGGCAACGCCCTCGACGGCGCCGGCCCGTTCGACGGCGAGCCCGACGCGGTGAGGCGCCAGGGCATCCAGAAGGGGATCCAGAACCGGATCCTCATCGCCTACACGATCCACGAGCTGGTCGTCGCGCTCGACAAGGCCGGGGCCGGCGAGTTCGACCCC
>JAWVYO010000167.1:0-3535 GCA_033722675.1 Acidimicrobiia bacterium
CGACTTGCCCCGCACCGAGGTGATGCGCTCCTGGAGCGCCCCCATCTCGTCCGCGAGGGTCGGCTGGTAGCCCACCGCCGAGGGCATGCGGCCGAGCAGCGTCGACACCTCGGAGCCCGCCTGGGTGAAGCGGAAGATGTTGTCCACGAAGAGCAGCACGTCCTGGCCCTGCTCGTCGCGGAAGTACTCGGCCATCGTCAGCGCCGACAGCGCCACCCGGAGGCGGACGCCCGGCGGCTCGTCCATCTGGCCGAACACGAGTGCCGTGTTCTCGATGACGCCCGACTCGGTCATCTCGAGGAAGAGGTCGTTGCCCTCACGGGTGCGCTCCCCCACGCCGGCGAACACCGAGACGCCGCCGTGCTGGGTGGCGACCCGGTGGATCATCTCCTGGATGATGACGGTCTTGCCGACGCCGGCGCCGCCGAACATGCCGATCTTGCCGCCCTGCACGTACGGCTCGAGGAGGTCGATGACCTTGATCCCGGTCTCGAACATCTCCCGCTGGGACCCGACCTCGTCGAAGTCGGGGGCGGGCCGGTGGATCGCCCAGCGTTCGGCGGCGTCGATGGACTCGACGTCGAGGGGCTCGCCGAGCACGTTGAAGATGTGCCCGAGGGTCGCGTCGCCCACGGGGACCGAGATCGGCGCCCCGGTGTTGCGGACGGGTGCGCCGCGCACGAGGCCGTCGGTCGGCTTCATGGCGATGGCGCGCACGACGGAATCGCCGAGGTGCTGGGCCACCTCGCCCACGATGGTCTCGCTCTCGTCGCCGATGGTGATGTCGAACTCGATCGCGTCGTAGATCTCCGGCATGCCGTCCGGTGGGAACTCGACATCGACGACCGGTCCGGCGACCTTCACGATCCGCCCGGTGCTCTCAGTCACGCCTGCTCTCCCTGTCTCATCGTCATGGTCTGGTTCAACCCTGTGTCATCGCCTCGGCACCGCCGACGATCTCGGAGATCTCGGTGGTGATCTCGGCCTGGCGGGCCTGGTTGGCCTCGCGGGTGAGGAGCCGGGTGAGCTCCTCGGCGTTCTCGGTGGCCGCCTTCATCGCCCGGCGGCGCGCCGCGTGCTCCGACGCCGAGGCGTCGAGCAGCGTCCCGAAGGCGACGGCCTCCACGTAGCGCGGCAGCAGCCGGTCGAGGATCGCCTCGGCCGACGGCTCGTAGGTGTAGCCGGTGGCGGCCGGCGCGTCGCCCCCGGCGTCCTCGGGCGGCTCGATCGGCAGGAGGTCGAAGCTGACGGGCTTCTGGGTGAGCGCCGAGACGAACTGCGTGGAGAAGACCCGCACCGCGTCGACGGCCCCCTCGGCGTAGTCGTTCATGAGGATGTTGGCGATCGCCCGGGCGTCGCCGTACCCGGGGGTGTCGGTCACCCCGAGGAACGCCCGCTCCACCTGGTACCCGCGATAGCGGAAGTAGCTCTGCGCCTTGCGGCCCACGACGTAGAGCCGGTAGTCGGTGTCGTCGCGGTTCAACTCGAGGAGTCGCCGCTCCGCCATCCGGATGATGTTCGTGTTGTAGGCCCCCGCCAGGCCCCGGTCCGAGGTCACGGCCAGTACGCCGGCGGTCCGCTGCTCCCGCTGCTCCAGGAGCGGGTGCGACACCCCGCCCGATGCGGCGGCGACGTTGCGGATGACCTCGGTCATCTTCTTCGTGTACGGCTGGGCGGCGGCCACCCGCTGCTGGGCCCGAACGATCCGCGAGGCGGCGATGAGCTCCATGGCGCGCGTGATCTTCATGGTCGACTGGACGCTCTTGATGCGTCGCTGGATCGTCCTGAGCTCGGCGCTCGCCATGGGCGGCTACTCCTCGAACGACGTCGTGAAGGCCTCGATCGCCGCGTCGAGGGTGTCGGTGTCCGGGAGCTCGCCCGTCGAGCGGATCTGCTCGAGCACGTCGGTGTGACGGGTCCGGAACCACTCGCGCAGCCCCTCCTCGAAGTCGTCGACGTCGTCGGCGGGCACCGAGTCCATGAACCCGTTCGTCACGGCGTAGATGGCCACGACCTGCTCCTCGACGGGCACCGGCGCGAACTGGCCCTGCTTCAGGACCTCGACCACCCGGCGGCCCCGCTCGAGCTGGGCCTTGGAGGCGGCGTCCAGGTCGGAACCGAACTCGGCGAAGGCCTCGAGCTCACGGAACTGGGCGAGGTTGAGGCGCAGCTGGCCCGCCACCTTCTTCATGGCCTTGATCTGGGCGTTGCCGCCCACGCGGGACACCGAGATGCCGGCGTTGATGGCCGGACGCACGCCCGAGTAGAAGAGATCGGTCTCGAGGTAGATCTGTCCGTCGGTGATCGAGATCACGTTCGTCGGGATGAACGCCGACACGTCGCCGGCCTTCGTCTCGACGATCGGGAGCCCGGTGAGCGATCCGGCGCCGAGCTCGTCGTTGAGCTTGGCGCAGCGCTCGAGCAGCCGGCTGTGGAGGTAGAACACGTCGCCGGGGTAGGCCTCCCGGCCCGGCGGGCGGCGCAGCAGCAGCGAGATCTCGCGATAGGCGACGGCCTGCTTGGAGAGGTCGTCGAAGATCACGAGGGCGTGCTCGCCGTTGTACATCCAGTGCTGGCCGATGGCCGACCCCGCGTACGGCGCATACATCTGCAGGGCGGGCGACGCCGACGCCGGGGCGTTCACGATGACCGTGTACTCCATGGCGCCGTACTCCTCGAGGATCTCCGCGACCTCGGCGACGGTGGAGGCCTTCTGGCCGATGGCGACGTAGATGCACTTCACGTCGCCGCCCTTCTGGTTGATGATCGTGTCGATCCCGATGGCGGTCTTGCCGGTCTGGCGGTCACCGATGATGAGCTGGCGCTGTCCCCGGCCGATGGGGGTCATGCCGTCGATGGCCTTGATGCCGGTCTGGAGCGGCTCGTGCACCGGCTGGCGCTGCACGACCGATGGCGCCTGGGTCTCGAGGAGCCGGCGCTCCGTCGTCTCGATCGGACCCTTGCCGTCGACCGGGTTGCCGAGGGGGTCGACGACGCGCCCGAGGAGGGCGTCGCCGACGGGGATGGAGAGCACCTGCCCGGTCGACTTGACCGTGTCGCCCTCCTGGATGTGGGTTGCCTCGCCCATGACCACGGCGCCGATCGTGTCCTCGTCGAGGTTCAGCGCGACGCCGAGCAGGCCGCCGGGGAACTCGAGGAGTTCCGACGCCATCGCGTTCGGCAGGCCGGCGACGCGGGCGACGCCGTCGCCGATCGCCGTCACGTATCCGACGGTCTCGGCGTCGGCCGAGGGCGTGTAGCCCTCGAGGTTCCTCCGCAGTGCTGCGGTGATGTCCTGGGGGTCGATGGTGATCTCAGCCATGGGTGTCTCGTCTACCTCTCAGCTGCGGGCGAGGGTTCGGCCGACCTCGTCGAGGCGGCGTTTCACGGATGCGTCGATGACGACGTCGCCGACGGTGGCGACGAAGCCGCCGAGCACGGAGTCGTCGACGACGAGCCGGGTCTCCACCGGACGCCCCACCCGCTGGGCGAGGGCGGCGGCGATCCGTTCGAGCGTGTCGTCGTCGAGGGGGTC
>JAWVYO010000168.1:0-3475 GCA_033722675.1 Acidimicrobiia bacterium
CACCGGCTCCCCCGGCAACAACTCCGACGTCACCGACCCATCCAACAACGCCTCCGTCAACTCCTCCTCCGAGAAGCCCGTCTGGCGCGCCACCGACGCCACCATCTGCTCCACCCGCAACCCCTCGATCACCGTGATCCGGAAGATGTCCACCTCCGGCGGCCCCTCGATGAGCGCGGCGATCACCTCACCCTCGTCCATCCCGGTCACGAGGGAGAAGGTGCCGGCCTGGAGCCGATCGGTCGCCCGCTGGGCACGCACGGCCCGCTCGAAGTCCGCAGCGGACTCGACCACACCGGCGTCGAACAGGATCGCAGCGATGTCGCCGGCCGAGGAGCCGATGGGGATGTCGACCTCGACCTCGAGGCCTGCGGCGACCCGGGTCTCGTCGCTCGGCGAGATCGCCTCGCCGACGGCGCCGGCCAGCCGCCGGACCCCCCAGTACGCCCCGCCGAAGAGGACCACGATGAGCGCAATCGTCCCGACGACGCGGGCGACGGTGCCCCAGCCTCCGCCCTCGGGCTCGTACTCGGCGTATCTGCCGTCGTCCCAGCTCATCGGACGTCCTTCGCGTCGAGGTAGCTCTGCAGGAAGACGGCGGCCGCCATGCGGTCACGGACCGCCTTCCGCTTGGTTCGACGCACGTTGCCCTCCAAAAGGATCCGCTCGGCCGTCGCGGTGCTGAACCGCTCGTCGTGCAGGACGACCGGCACGGCCACCGTCTCCGCCACCTCGGCGGCGAAGGCCCGTGCCGCGTCGGCCGCCGGCCCCTCGGTGCCGTCGAGGGACACGGGCAGGCCCACGACCACCTCGTCCACGTCCAGGTCATCGGTCAGCCGGCCGAGTCGATTGAGCAGCTCGGGATCGTCGCGGTCCAGGGTGGTGTGGGGCTGCGCGCTGATCCCGAGCGGATCGGACACGGCCACGCCCACCCTCCTGGTGCCGTGGTCCAGGGCGAGCACCCGGCCCATCTCAGGCCTCCCTGAGTGCTTCCCCGAACACCCGTCTCGCCTCGTCGAGGGCGTCGGCCAGGAGATCGCCCTTCGGCCCGCCGGCCTGCGCGAGCTCCGGGTCCCGGCTGCCGCCGCCGCCGACGATCCGGGCGACGCCCTGGAGGAGGTCGCCGGCCGACACGCCGGCCTGCACGGCGTCCTTCGTGGCGGCCGCCACGAGGCCGGCCTTGCCGTCGCGCGAGCCGCCGATCACTGCGATCCCGGAGCCGAGTCGCTCACGGACCTGGAGCGCCAGCGCCCGCAGTTCGTCGGGCGCCATGGTTCCCGCGTCTGCCACGACGAGCGAGTACTCGCCCGCTTCCTCGGCGGCCTCCAACAGCCCGCCGGCGACGTCGGCTCGCGTCTGGGCCTCGAAGGCGGCGATCCGCTCCTCCTGGTCCTTCAGCCGGCCGACGAGCGTCCGGGCGGCGTCCTCGAGCTGGTCGGGCGGCGTGCGGAGGACGTCGGCCGTCTCCCGGAGACGGCGGCGCAGCTCGGTGAGGTACTCGTAGCCGGTGCCCCCCGTGTAGGCCTCGACGCGGCGGAGGTTGGAGCCGATCGACGACTCGCCACGCACGATGAGGGGACCGATCTGGCCGGTCGTCGGGACGTGGGTCCCGCCGCACAGCTCGACGCTGTACCCGCCGGCGTCGACGACCCGCACCCGGTCGCCGTACTTGTCGCCGAAGAAGGCGAGGGCGCCGGCATCCTCGGCCTCCTCGCGGGTCATGACCTGCGTCGTGACCCGGGCGTTCTCGATCACGCGCTCGTTGGCGACGCGCTCGACCTCGCCGAGTTCGTCGGGGTCGAGCCCGCTGAAGTGACTGAAGTCGAAGCGAAGTCGGCCGTCCTCGACGAGCGACCCGGCCTGGCGGACGTGCGTGCCGAGCACCTCCCGGAGGGCCCAGTGGAGGATGTGCGTCCCGGTGTGGGACTTGCGGATCTTCTCCCGCCGTCCGGCGTCCACCTCCAGCGTGGCGTCCTGGCCGGCGTGGATCGTCCCCTCCACGACCTTCGCACGGTGCCCGTTCAGGCCCTGGATGGCGTGCTGGGTGTCGACGACGCGGGCGCGCCCCGTCTCGGTGGTGACCCAACCCGTGTCGCCGACCTGACCGCCGGCCTCTGCGTAGAAGGGTGTGCGGTCGACGTAGAGCTCGACCTCGTGGCCGGTCTCCGCCTCCTGGACCGGCTCGCCGTCGCGGACGATGGAGAGCACCCGACCGGGTCCCTCGACCCGCTCGTACCCGATGAACTCCGTCGGTCCCGACGAGTCGTAGAGGTCCCGGTACACCTGGGCGGCCTCCTCGACCCCGGTCGTGGTCTTCCAGGCCGCCCGGGCGCGCTCCCGCTGCTGCTGCATCTCGGCGTCGAACTCGGCGCGGTCGAGGACCATCCCGCGCTCGGCGGCGATCTCGTCGGTCAGTTCCACCGGGAACCCGTACGTGTCGTGGAGCTTGAAGGCGACGGAGCCCGACAGCGTGCCGCCGTCGGGCAGGTCGTCGAGCGCGTCGTCGAGGAGTGAGTAGCCCGACTCCAGCGTCCGCCGGAAGCGGCGCTCCTCGCGTTCGGCCATCTCGACGATGCCGTCGCGGGCGATGGGCAGCGCCGGGTAGGCGTCCCCCATGACGTCGATCGTGGCGTCGACGAGCCGGGGCGTGATCGAGTCGGAGGATCCGAGCTGCCAGGCGTGGCGCACGGCCCGACGGAGCAGACGGCGGAGCACGTACCCGCGTCCCTCGTTGGAGGGGACGACGCCGTCGCCGATCAGGAACGTCAGCCCCCGACCGTGGTCCGCGAGGATGCGCAGCCCGACGTCGGACCGCTCGTCGTCGCCGTAGGTGACGCCCGTTCCGGCCTCGGCGGCGGCCAGCACGGGCCGGACGAGATCGATCTCGAAGAGGCTGTCGACCCCCTGGAGCACCATCGCCAGGCGGTCGAGCCCGGCACCCGTGTCGATACCGGTGGCGGGGAGCTCACCGACGACGTGGTAGGGCTCGTCCTGCACGTACTGCATGAACACCAGGTTCCAGACCTCGGTGAACCGCTCCTCGTCGACGATCGGCCCGCCGTCCTCCCCGTACTCGGGTCCCTTGTCGTAGAAGATCTCCGACGACGGGCCGGCAGGGCCGGCAGTGCCCATCTGCCAGAAGTTGTCCCGGTCGCGGCGCTGCAGCCGGTCCGGGTCGATGCCGACGCCGTCCAGCCAGATCTCGGCCGCCTCGTCGTCGTCGAGGTGCACCGTGAACCAGAGGCGGTCCGGATCGAAGCCGAGTCCCTCGGTGACGAACTCGTAGGCCCACGGGATCGCCTTCTCCTTGAAATAGTCCCCGAAGGAGAAGTTGCCCATCATCTCGAAGAACGAGCCGTGACGGGCCGTCGTGCCGACGATGTCGATGTCGACCATCCGGAGGCACTTCTGGACGCTCACGGCCCGCGGATAGGGCGCCGGCTCCTCGCCGAGGAGATACGGCTTGAACTGCACC
>JAWVYO010000169.1:0-3471 GCA_033722675.1 Acidimicrobiia bacterium
GAGCCGCTCCGCCACCTCGGCGCCCACGTCGAGCGAGTAGCCCTCGACGTCACCGGTCTGCTCGTTGATGCGCGTGAACGGCGAGAAGTTCCCCGTCGTCACCAGCGTCAACGTCCCCGGCTCGACCAGGTACTGGTCCAGCGATCCGGGTTCGATCGTGGTGGTCGACCCGGCAGCCGTCGTCGTCGTCGCCGCCGTCGTGCCGGTCGTTCCTTCCGTGGTCCCGGCGTCGTCGTCGTCGCCGCACGCGGCGGCGACCAACGCGAGCACCAGCAGCAGCGCTGCCAGTCGCCCGAATGTGTTTCTCATGGTTCCTCCCTGGTCATTGGATGGAGTTCATTCCGTGGTCCTGCCCACCAGGACGGTGGGGGTCGTCGAGGTCGTCCCGGCCAGGTCCGCACTCGCCTTCTCGGCGGTGCTCACCAGGTCGGAGACGTGGTCCTGTACGGCTTCGAATCTGACGGCGGGGGCGTAGAGGCTGAGCACGGCGACGGTCCGGCCCCGGTGGTCCGTCACGGGAGCGGCGGCGGCGCACGCCCCCTCCACGGTCTCGCTCTGGCTGAGGCTCCAGCCGCGAGCACGCGCGGCGTGCACCCGATCCAGCAGCTCGTCGGCGGTCCGGGCGGTGTTGCTGGCGAGGGGTGCGAACTCGATGGAGGAGACCAGGTCGTCCAGCTCGCCCTCGTCGAGGTCGGCGAGGAAGACGTACCCGACGGCGCCGGACCAGATCGGGGCGGTGAAGCCCACGCCTCGCGCCCATCGGATGTCGTGGTGTCCCTCCACCTCGGCGACGCAGCGGCGGAGGTCGCCGAACCGCACGTGCAGGCCGCTGGTCTCACCGGTCGTGCCGACGAGCGACTGGAGATGATCCTGGACGAGGTCCGAGAGGCCGATCGCCGCCGGGCCGGAGGTGATGCGGGCGAGCTTCTCGGTGACGCCGAACCCGTCCGGACCCTTGGCGACGATGCCCTTCCCGCCGAGCGTGTCGAGGATGCGGTACACGGTGGGGCGGGGGAGATCGAGCTCACGGGCTATCGCAGAGGCCGGCCAGTGCGCGCTGCTCTGGGCGAGCAGGAAGAGCACGTCGAGTGCCCGGTCGACCGACTGCATTCCACTCAGCTGGGGTCCCTCCGATTCTGGTGTGTCCGTTTTACGGACCAGAGACCGTATTACGGAAGAACTTACGCGACCGGGTCCCCTCGCGTCAACTGAGACCTGGGTCTTCCTGGGTCAGGCCCCGGCGACCGCCCGTCGGATCGCGGCTCCGATACCGGCCGTGTCCCGGGGCAGACCGCCGGCCACCGCCGCGGCGACACCACGGCGGATGCGGCAGGCCGTCTCGGGCCGTCCGACGTGCTCGGCCAGCATCGCGCCGGCGAGGATCGCCGCGATCGGGTTCGCCGTCGAGCGTCCGGCGATGTCGGGGGCCGAACCGTGCGCCGGCTCGAACACGGCGGCCGTCGGGCCCACGTTCGAGGACGGGACGTACCCGGGCCCGCCCACCAGGGCGGCAGCGGCGTCGGAGAGGATGTCCCCGAAGAGGTTCGTCGTCGCGATCACCCCGTATCGATCGGGGTGCGCCACCAGGTCCATGACCAGCGCGTCCACGTTCACGGGCACCACCTCGATCCCCGGATCCTCCGCGGCGAGCGCCAGGGCCGTGTCGACGACCAGCCCGGACGTCGCCCGCAGCACGTTGGGCTTCTCGGCGACCACGATCCGGTCCTCCCCCCTGGCCCGTGCCAGGTCCAGCGCGACACGGACGAGCCGCCGGGTCGCCGACCTCGAGACGAGCCGAACGCTCACCGCCCATCGCTCGTCGTCCGCCATCGCAGGCCACCGTGGATGTCCCGACAGGACGCGACGCACGTCGTCGGTCGGGTCCTCCCACTCGACCCCGGCGTACAGGCCCTCCGTGTTCTGTCGGACGACGACGACGTCCACGGGGGCCTCCTCGACGCCCCCGTCGGGACGCCGTCGCAGGGGGTTCGCCGGGTTGCCGGGAAAGGTCGTGGCCGGCCGGACCGAGACGTCGAGGCCCAGACGGCGGCGCAGGGCGAGGATCGGGCTCGTCCACGGCGACAGGCCCAGACGCTCGGCCTCGGCGGCCGTCACCGACTCCGGCTGCGACGTCACGGCGCCGAACAGTGCCAGCCCCGACGACCGCACCGTCTCCACGGTGTGCGCGGGCAACGCCTCCCCCTCTTCGAGCCACACGTCGCGGCCGGCACGGCACTCCACCCAGGTCGCCCCGAAGCCCGCCGACTCGAGGACCGCAACCGCCTCGGCCACCACCTCGGGCCCGATACCGTCCCCGCCGATCACCGCGACCGTCGGTGCCTCGGGGGTAGCGTCGGTGGCCATGGACGCCGAAGCGTATCCCACCGTGTTCCGACCCGTCTCGCTGAACGGTGTCGAGCTCCGCAACCGCGTCGTCGTCCCCGCCCACACGACGAACTTCGGTGTCGATCACCTCCCCGGCGAACGCCACGTCGCCTACCACGAGGCGCGAGCGCGCGGCGGGGCGGGGCTCATCATCTTCGAGTCGATCCGGGTCCATCCCTCGACGCTCGGCAAACCTGAGGGCATCGCCGGGTACGACCCCGCCTGCATCGAACCCTTCCGACGGGTCGCCGATGCCGTCCACGCCCACGGGGCGCGACTGTTCGGCCAGATCATCTCGCTCGGGCGGCTCGTCGACGGCGATCCGATCCGAACCGCGGCGTTCGCCCCCTCCCCGGAACGGTGGTCGATCCGGGCCCGGCCCGCCAGGGTCATGGACGAGGGCGACATCCGGGCGATCGTCGAGGGTCACGTGACGGCGGCGACGAACGTGCTCGAGGCCGGGCTCGACGGACTCGAGATCCACCTCGGGCACGGCCATCTCCTCCAGCAGTTCCTGTCCCCGGCCTCCAACTCTCGGACCGACCGCTACGGCGGCTCCGAAGAGAACCGCATGCGACTGGCCGTCGAGGTCCTCGGTGCCGTGCGGTCGGCGGTGGGCGACGACGTGTGCATGGGGGTGCGGGTCAGCGGGAGCGAGTTCCTCGACGGCGGCCTCGGCGTGGCGGACATGGAGCGAATCGTGCCGATGCTGCTCGAAGCCGTTCCCATCGACTTCGTCGACGTCTCCCACTCGGCCTACCACGACAGCCGCTCGCTGGCGACGCAGATGGCCGACATGACGATGAGCGAGTACGCCTTCCGCGACGTGACGCGTCGCATCACCCACGCCGTGCGGGATGCGGGCCACACCGTCCCGACGATCGCCGTCTGCAAGATCCGGACGATGGCCGAGGCCGAGGCGATCCTGGCCCGAGGCGACGCCGATCTGGTCGCCATGGCACGCGCCCACATCGCCGAACCGGCGTTCGTCCGGAAGTCCCGAACCGGTCGCGAGACCGAGATCCGGCCGTGCATCGGGTGCAACCAGGGCTGTGCGGGCTTCCTCGAGAAGGGCTTGCCCATCAC
>JAWVYO010000170.1:0-3470 GCA_033722675.1 Acidimicrobiia bacterium
CGAGTACTTCGTCGCCTTCCTCATCCCCGACTTCCTCTTCTACCTCCTCGCCGGCGCCTACATGGCGATCACGCTCATCCCGATCCTGTCGCGACGGTTCGCCGCCGGCGACGAGGAGGACGCCTGGCGCGCCTTCTGGGCGGTGGCCCGCCCCCTCGCCATCGGATCCACGATCCTCGTGGTCGTCGCGATGCCCCTCGTCGAACCGGTCCTGCGCCTCGTCGAACCGGGGTTCACCGACGACCAGGTCGCCAACGCCGCTCGTCTCACCCGGATCGTCCTGCCCGCCCAGGTCTTCTTCATCCTCGGCCAGCTGCTGACGTCCGTGCAGTTCGCCCGCGAGCGATTCCTCGTGCCGACGCTGGGACCGATCCTCTACAACGTCGGCATCATCGTCGGCGGACTGCTCGGAGCGCTCGGGGGCGAGGCGACCCCCGACGGGTTCGCCTGGGGGGCACTGGGCGGCGCGATCGTCGGCACCTTCGCGCTCCAGGCCTGGGGGGCCTGGCGTGCCGGCCTGCGATTCCCCACCGGATCGATCCGGCGGCACCCGGCGGTCAAGCGCTATTTCGCGCTGGCGATCCCCCTCATGCTCGGACAGTCCCTCGTCGTCCTCGACGAGCAGCTGGGCCGGACGTTCGGCTCGCTGGTCGAGGACGGCGGCATCTCGTGGCTGACCTTCGGCCGCCAGACGATGCTCGTGCCCGTCGGGGTCATCGCCCAGGCCGCCGGGGTGGCGACCTATCCGTTCCTCGCCCGGCTCGTCGCCGAGGGCCGGCACCGTGACATGGCCCGGGCCGTGACCCGGGCGCTGCGGTGGGTCGTGACGTTCAGCCTCGCCGCCGTCGCCGGGATGATGGCGCTGGCGATCCCCATCGTGCGCGTCCTCTACGAGCACGGCGAGTTCGACGCCATGGACACGGTCGCCACCGCCGGGACCGTCGTGTTCTTCTCCCTGGGCATCCCGCTGTGGGGCATGCAGCAGCTCCTCGCGCGAGGATTCTACGCCCGGGAGGAGATGTGGGTCCCGGTCGTGATCGGCACGGCTGCGACCGTGGCCGCGGTGCCGATCTACTGGGGTCTCCACGAGGCCATAGGGGTCGACGGACTGGCCCTGGCGTCCACGCTCGGCGTGGCCCTGTACACGACGGCGCTGGCGGTGGTCTGGTACGGGCGAACCGGATGGGAGCACGCCCGGCCGGTGGCGGTGTCGGCGCTCACCAACCTGCCCGTGGCCGTCCTCGCAGGCCTCGCCGGATGGGGCGTGTCGGAGTACCTGCTCGACGCCCTCGCCCCGGCCGGGTTCACGACGAGCTTCGTCGCCGCAGCCGCCGGTGGCGCCGTCGTCCTCGGGGTGGCGCTCGCCCCTCCCCGGGTGCGCGCCCAGCTGAGGCGCGGCTGACGCGATCGGGGGACGGCCCATCGGACCGTCCCCCGGCTCGAGTCGGCGTGTCCTAGCCCTGGGTCTCGGCGAAGATCTCGGCGATCTCGTCGATGAGGGCGAGGAGCTCGTCGCCGACGGCCGGGTCCATCGACTTCTTGGCGTCGCCGGCCTTCTTCGTGGCCCGCCAGAAGAGATCGTGGAGCTGGGGGAACCGTTCGACGTGGGGCGGCTTGAAGTAGTCGGTCCACAGCACCCAGAGGTGCTCCTTGACGAGCTGGGCCCGCTGCTCCTTGATGATGACGCAGCGCTGGCGGAAGACCTCGTCGTCGGAGTCCTGGTACTTCTGGGCGACGGCCCGGACGGACTCCGCCTCGATGCGGGCCTGGGAGGGGTTGTAGACCCCGCACATGAGGTCACAGTGGGCGTGGGCGGTGCGGCGCGGTGCGAGGAGACGCATCCGATTCCTTTCGTGTCGGTCCTTCCCGATCACCCTACACTCGCCGCCGTCCCTTTCCCGGGCCCCGGGGAGGCCCCCATGCGCAGGATCGTCGGCAGGATCGGGCTCGCCGCGGGCATCGCCCTCGCCGCGCTCGCCAGCCGTCTCGTCCGCTACGAGATCGCCGAGGACAGCATGGAGCCGACACTCTCCGACGGGGACTGGGTCCTCGCGGTGCGAAGCCTGCGCGGACCGCGGGTCGGCGACGTCGTGGTGCTGGACCACCCGGAACGGCCGGGATTCGAACTCGTCAAGCGGGTGACGGCGGTGGCCGGTGACCGGGTGGGCGACATCCACCTGCTCCCCGGCGAGGTGTGGGTGGAGGGCGACGACCCGGTCGCCGGCAGCGTCGACTCTCGCCGCTTCGGCCCGGTGCTCGCCGGGTCGGTGCAGGCGCGGGTCGTGCTGCGCTACCGGCCCCTGCCACCGACGGTGGTCCGCTGACCGGTCACACGCCGAGGAGGTCCGGAACGCCGGGCCAGAAGACCTCGGCGATCGCCCGGACCCGGTCGACGTCGCCCGTGGTGAGGAGGGTGACCCGGGGATTCGGCGTCGGATGGTCGTATTCGGGGTGCCGTCCCAGGTAGTCCTCGAGGCTGTCGGCCACGACACCCGGCTGTGCCAGCACCCGGGTGCGGGCGGGGAGGTGGCGACGGAAGACGTCCTCGACGAGCGGGAAGTGCGTACAGCCGAGGATCGCCCGGTGCGGAGCCTCGCCGTCGTTCAGGTCGAGCATCCGCCCCACGCCCTCGGCGATCATGGTGTCGATCTCGTCGTCGGGGGCGGACCGTTCGATGGCGCCGGCGAGGCCGGGGACCGACTGGCCGAGCACGGTCACCCGGGGGCAGCGCTTGCGGATCTCCTCGGCGTAGACGCCGGACGCGATGGTGCGGGTGGTCCCGAAGACCGCGACGACGTCGTCGTTGTACTTCTGGGGGTACTGCGGTGTCGTCACGCCCCAGGCGGTCTGGGTGGCCGCCTCGACGGTGGGGGCGACGATGCCGAGGACGTTGTGCCCCACCCAGCCGGACTCGGGCAGCCATCGGTGCTGCAGGTACCGCGACGACACGGCCGTCGCCGTGTTGCAGCCGAGCAGCACGAGGCGGCTCCCGCGCTCGAAGAGCCGTTCGACGCCGACCCGGGTGAGATCCAGGACCTCGGCGGCCGGACGGTCGCCGTAGGGGGCGTTCCCGTGATCCCCCAGGTAGGTGAAGGACCGGTCGGGGAACCGCTCGACGAGCGCCCGGAAGACGGTGAGCCCGCCGTGACCGGAGTCGAAGACCCCGATCATCCCCCCGCCCGCTCGTACACCGCCACGTACTCGGAGACCCGTGCGTCCCACGAGTCGTCGCGCGCCATCCCGTTGGCGACGAGCCGCTCCCGGGCCTCGGGGTCGTGCCACGCGTCGAGGGCCCGATCGAGGGCGCCCGCCAGCGCATCGGTGGTGTGGGGGCTGAACCGGAAGCCCGTGCCCGTCCGTGCATCGGGATCCCAGGGGTCGACGCTGTCGAGGAGCCCGCCCGTCTCGTGCACGATGGGGATCGTGCCGTAGGCCATCGAGTACATCTGGTTGAGGCCGCAGGGCTCGAA
>JAWVYO010000171.1:0-3445 GCA_033722675.1 Acidimicrobiia bacterium
GAACATCTACGAGTGCTGGACCTCGGGCACCGCCACCTTCATGCTCCTCGGTGACGTGTGCACGCGGGCGTGCGGCTTCTGCGACGTGACGACCGGTCGGCCGGGTGTCGTGGACGTGGACGAGCCGGTCCGCGTGGCCGACGCGGTGGAGGCGATGGGCCTCGAGCACGCCGTCCTCACGTCCGTCAACCGCGACGACCTCGACGACGGTGGGGCGGCGATCTTCGCCGAGAGCATCCGCCGCATCCGGGACCGTCTTCCGCGGTGCGACGTCGAGATCCTCGTCCCCGACTTCAAGGGTGATCGGGAGGCGCTCGAGACGGCCATGGGCGAGAAGCCGGCGGTGCTCAACCACAACACCGAGACCGTGCTGCGGCTCCAGCGGGAGATCCGCACGGCCGCCAGCTACGGACGATCCCTGGCGCTGCTCGCCCGCGCCCGGTGGATCAACCCCGGCGGCACGGTGAAGTCCGGGCTGATCGTCGGCATGGGGGAGGAGAAGGGTGAGGTCCTCGGGGCCCTCGCCGATCTGCGCGCGGTGGGCGTCGACATCGTGACCATCGGCCAGTACCTGCGGCCGACGGCCGGGCACCGCCGGGTGCACCGGTACGTCCACCCCGACGAGTTCGCCGAGTACGCCTCGTACGGGGAGCGGATCGGACTCCCCCACGTGGAGTCCGGCCCGCTCGTGCGGTCGTCGTACCACGCCAGGGAGGCGACGGCGGCGGCGGCCTGTTGAGCCTCGAATCGAGGATCGAGCGGGCGCGGGATCACCTCGCCGACGTCGGCGCCGACGTCCTCCTGCTCTCCGTCGGCGCGGACCTGCCGTACCTGACCGGCTACGAGGCGATGCCGCTCGAACGGCTCACCATGCTCGTGCTGCCCGTCGAGGGCGAACCGACCCTCGTGGTGCCCCGCCTGGAGGCCCCCCGGGTGGAGGACCCCCCGGCCGCGGTGCGGGCATGGGACGAGACCGAGGATCCGGTCGGCATCGTGGCGGATCTGGCCGGCGACCCCGCCGTGGCCCTCGTGGGGGACACCACGTGGGCGGTGTTCCTGCTCGGGCTCCAGGAGGCGCTCCCTGCGACGACCTTCGCGAGCGCGTCGGCCGTCATGCGCCGGCTGCGGATCCGCAAGGACGCCGACGAGGTGGCTCGGCTCCGCACCGCTGCGGGGGCGGCCGACCGGGTGATCGAGCGGCTCGACGGGCTGCGCTTCTCGGGACGCACCGAAGCGGAGGTGGCCCGCTGGATCGGCGACCGGCTCCTCGAGGAGGGCCACGACGAGGTCTCCTTCGCCATCGTCGCCTCGGGTCCCAACGGGGCGTCGCCCCATCACGAGCCCGGCGGTCGGGTGATCGCGGAGGGCGACACGGTGGTCGTCGACATCGGCGGCCGGATGGACGGGTACTGCTCCGACACGACGCGCACCTTCCAGGTGGGCGAGCCCGCCCACGGCGTCGCCGAGGCCTACGCCGTGCTCGAACTGGCCCAGCGGGCGGGCGTGGAGGCGGTCGCCCCGGGGGTGCCCGCCGCCGACGTCGATCGGGCGGCGCGCCGGGTCATCGACGAGGCCGGGTGGGGCGACTGCTTCGTGCATCGGACGGGCCACGGCATCGGGATGTCGACACACGAGGACCCCTACCTCGTGGCGGGCAACGACGAGCCCCTGCAACCCGGGATGGCCTGCTCCGTCGAGCCCGGGATCTACGTGCCCGACCGGTTCGGGATGCGCATCGAGGACATCGTGGTGGTGACCGACGACGGCGTCGAGGCGCTGAACACCACCGCTCACGGGCTGCGGCGCGTCGGCTAGGAATCGGTGGTCGCGGTCGGCCGTTTAGCCTGGCGAGCCCCGACAGGAGACAGTGTGAACGCCGAGCAGCGCGCCGTGGACACGATCAAGACGCTGGCGATGGACGCCGTGCAGGAGGCCGAATCGGGCCATCCGGGGATGCCGATGGGCATGGCCGACCTGGCGACCGTGCTCTGGTCGCAGTATCTCGTCGTGGACCCCACCGATCCCGAGTGGCCGGACCGCGACCGCTTCGTGCTCAGCAACGGGCACGGATCGATGCTGCTGTACGCCCTCCTGCACCTCTCGGGCTTCCCGGTCTCGATGGAGGACCTGCGCAACTTCCGCCAGTGGGGCTACCCGACGGCGGGACACCCCGAGCGCGAGCCGCACCTGGGCATCGAGATGACGACCGGCCCGCTGGGGCAGGGGTTCGGCACCGCGATCGGCATGGCCATCGCCGAGGAGCACCTGCGTGCGGTGTTCGGCCCCGACCTCGTCGACCACCGCACCTTCGCCTTCGTGAGCGATGGCGATCTCATGGAGGGCATCTCCTCGGAGGCGGCATCCCTGGCCGGACACCTCGGACTCGGACGGGTGGTGTACACCTACGACGACAACGAGATCTCGATCGGTGGCTCCACCGACATCACGTTCACCGAGTCCGTCAACCGGCGGATGGAGGCCCTCGGCTGGCACGTCCTCGACATCGACGGGCACGACCGCACCGCCATCTCGGAGGCCTACGCCGAGGCGATCGGCGTGGAGGACCGACCGTCGATGATCGTCGCCCACACCCACATCGCCCACGGGGCGCCCACCATGCAGGACACCGCGGAGTCGCACGGCAGTCCCCTCGGCGAAGACGAGATCGCCGCCACGAAGGAGGCGATGGGGTGGCCCAGCGATGCGACGTTCCTCGTGCCCGACGAGGCGCGGGAGTTCTTCGCCCGGGCGATGACGAGGGGGACCGAGGCCCGGCTGGCGTGGGAGCGTCGCCGGGACGAACTGTTCGACTCCGATCCCGATCTGGCCGAGCGCTGGGTGACGTACTGGTCGCCCCCGCCGGTCGACGTGCCGGCCCTCGACGTCGAGGCGGGGACGAAGCTCGCCACCCGCAAGGCCTCGGGCCGGGTGATCGACGCCATCGCCGACGCCGTGCCGTCGCTCCTCGGCGGTTCGGCCGACCTCGCCCCGTCGACGAACACGATCATCGACGGTGCCGGAGAGTTCCAGGTCGGTGAGCGCGCCGGGAGGAACTTCCGCTTCGGCGTGCGGGAGCACGCGATGGCGGCCGCCGTGAACGGCATGGCGGTCCACGGCGGCCTCAAGCCCTACGGGGCCACCTTCCTCGTGTTCAGCGACTACATGCGGCCCGCACTGCGGCTCGGCGCCCTCATGGGCGCCGCGAGCATCTTCGTGTTCACGCACGACTCGGTGTTCCTCGGCGAAGACGGCCCCACCCACCAGCCCATCGAGCATCTGGCGTCGCTCCGGGCCATGCCGAACCTCCACGTGATCCGGCCGGGCTCGGCGGCCGAGACGGCCGAGGCGTGGGCGATGGCCGTCGACCGGGCCGACGGTCCCACGGCGCTCGTGCTCACCCGCCAGTCGCTGCCCGAGACGGAGGGTGTCGGCGGCCCCGGCGTGC
>JAWVYO010000172.1:0-3408 GCA_033722675.1 Acidimicrobiia bacterium
CCCGGAATTTTTTAAAATCCTGTTGCTGCATGGCCTTTTCCAGGCGCGCCAGCCGGTCCGCCGTGGGGGGATGGGTATCAAAGAGCAGGGTCAGGCTTTCATCGTCGGGATCGGCCTCATGCAGTGCCAGCAGCACCCTGGGCAGGCGGATCGACCACACGACCGCGTCCTGGGTCTCGGTGAAGGCGAAGCCGGTCTCGAACCCGAGGTGATCGAGGAGGATCCCGACCACGGCGGCAGGGGCGACCTCGACCGCACCGACGGCGAGCGCCACGAGCACGGATGCCACCAGGATCGCGCCGAGCCCGACGAGCAACGTCGTCGCCCCGATCCGGCGATGCTCGACGGCTCCGGTCATGTTCCGGACGCCAGCTCCGGATGCAGGTCGGCCACGAGGCGCTCCAGCAGCTCACCGGTGCGGGGCCCCAGCGAGAGCAGCAGCGAGTCCTCGTACACGAGCACCCGCCCCTCCCGGCCCGCCGGGGTCTGGGCGAGCCCGGGAAGCTCGAGGAAGCCCTCCAAGCCGCCGAGCCGCTCGAATCCCCGCTCGGCGGTGATGATCACCTCGGGGGCGGCGGCGACGACGGCCTCCGCACTCAGGGGCACGAAGGCCTCGTTGCCGGCGGCGGGACCCACGTTGCGGGCCCCGACCGCCTCGAGCAGGCCCTCGAAGACGGTGTCGTCGGCGAGCAGGAGGATCTGATCCTCGGTGGCCACGTAGACGACGGCGACGGCCGGGCGTGTCTCGGCCTCGGCCACCGGGGCGAGTGCGGCGTCGATCTCTGCCTGCACCCGCGCCGCCAGCTGGTCGGCCGGGCCCTCCACGCCGAGCACCTCGCCGACGACGCGGATCTTCTCCGCCGGAGCGTCGACGCCGACGAAGCGGGGCGTGATCACCACCGGCACGCCGGCACCCCGGACCTGCTCGATCACCTCGGGCGGTCTGGCGTCGACGTCGCCGATGACCACCGTCGGGTCGAGGTCCAAGATCGGTTCGGCGAAGAGCCGGAACTCGACCCCGATCTTCGGCTTGGGCGCCATCACCTCGGGCGGGTGATCGCTGCTGAGGTCGACGCCGACCAGGTTCTCGGCGAGCCCCAACTCCCACACGATCTCGCTGTAGTCGCCGCTCAGAGACACGATCCGCGCCGCCGACTCCACCGTGGACGTCACGCCGTCGGGCCCCGCGTACGAGGTGGGGAGCCCTGGAGTGGGGACCGCGGCGGTGACCGGGACCCCGGCGTCGTCCGGCGACCCTCCACAGGCCGAGACGAGGATCACCGCGACGAGAGCGGCGAGCCGCCGCCTGCCGTGCCACATGCCCGCAAAGCTAGTGGCGCCTCCCGAGCGGTCCGCCGTCCGATCGGTGGCGAAGGCGGTCGCTGCGCCGGGGGTTCTCGTCCGGCGGGAATGCGAGATCGGGCGGATCCGTTGTGCTTGGCGATGACCACCACGAGCCCCACACCAGACATCCTCACGCTGCTCGACCGGCCCGACACCACGGTCGCCGTGGTCGGCGCCTCCGACGACCTGTCCAAGTACGGGGCCCGGATCTACCGCGACCTCAAGTCGAAGGGCTTCCGGGTGTTCGCGGTCAACCCGACCCGGGACACCGTCGACGGCGACCCCTGCTGGCCGACGCTCGCCGATCTGCCCGAAGCGCCCACGATCGTCGACTTCGTCGTTCCCCCGCGCCAGACGCGGCGCGTCCTCGAGGAGTGCCTCGAACTCGGCTACACGAACGTCTGGATCCAACCGGGCGCGGAGGACGAGGAGGTCCTCTCCTTTCTCGACCAGCACGGCTTCAACCACCTCACCAACGCCTGCATCATGGTGGAGGCCCGAACCACCCGCTGATCGTCACTATGTTTGGGCGGGTGCCCACCGCAGTCCGCTTCGACGCGTACGACCCCGCCTTCGTCCGCGACCCCTACCCGACCTACCGGCGGCTCCTGGCGGAGACCCCCGTCTTCCACGACGACACGTGGGGGCTCACGTTCTTCGCCCGACATTCGGACGTGACCTCGATCCTGCGCGACCGCCGCTTCGGCCGTGACATCCGCCATGTCGTGCCGGTCGACGAGATCGACCCCCGCACCTATCCCCGTCACCTTCCGAACTGGTACCGGATGGTGCGCGGCTCGTTCATCGACCTCGAACCGCCGGAGCACACTCGGATCCGCTCCCACGTGTCGCGCTCGTTCACCAAACGGCGCGTCGAAGAGATGAGGGCCGACGTGGAGGCGGCCGTGACCCGGGCCTTCGACGCCCTCGCCGACGGTGAGGAGGTGGACCTCGTGGCCGACCTCGCCACCCCGGTGCCGATCACCGTCATCGCCGAGATGATGGGTGTGCCCGCGTCCGACCACCAGATGCTCCTCGACTGGTCCCATGCGATCGTCCGCGTCTTCGACCTCAACGTCACCCCGGACGAGGAGGCGGCGGCGGAGCAGGCCACGATCGAGTTCTCCGACCACCTGCGCGGCCTCGTCGCGCAGCGACGTGCGGACCCGGGCGACGATCTCATCAGCCACCTCGTCCACGAGGACGATCCGCTCGACGAGGACGACCTGGTGGCGACGTGCATCCTCGTCCTCAACGCCGGGCACGAGGCCACCGTCCACGCCATCGGCAACGGGATGCTCGCCCTGGCCCGGAACCCAGGCGCCCTGGATGCCCTGCGGGCCGACCCCGAGATCGCGGAGACCGCGGTCGAGGAGCTGCTGCGGTACGACCCGCCGCTCCACATGTTCGAGCGGTGGGTGCTCGAGGACCTCGAGTGGGACGGCGTCCAGCTGAAGACCGGCGACAAGCTGGGCCTGCTCTTCGGGGCCGCCAACCACGATCCCGAGGTCTTCGACGAGCCCGACACGCTCGACCTCACCCGCGACCCGAATCCGCACATCGCCTTCGGCATGGGGATCCACCTCTGCGTCGGGGCCCCGCTCGCCCGCCTCGAGCTGGAGGCGGTGTTCGCCACCTTGGCGAGGCGGTACCGGTCCATCGACCTTGTCGGCGACGAGCCGCCGCGCACTCCGAGCCTCGTGTTCCGCGGGCCGGACTCCCTGCCGGCGCGGCTGGTGCCTGCAGGACCGGCACCGACCTCCTAACCTGCCGTGCCGGGTCGAACGCCCCTGTCGCCGAGACCCGCCGGGGGCGGACGATGGCCGAAGCCGCGTCGACGGGAGGAACCGTGTCCGAGGACCTGAACCCGCATCACGTCGCCCGCATCCAGTTCGATCTCGCATCCCCCTTCGTGGGCGAGCTCTCGGGATGGCGCGGGATGGCGGAGTGGCTCTTCCAACCCGAGAAGACGGTGACGGTCACGATGCCGGTCGAGCTCGACGACGGGTACGTGCACACCTTCACGGGATATCGGGTGGTGCACAACACGGTGCGCGGCCCCGG
>JAWVYO010000173.1:0-3406 GCA_033722675.1 Acidimicrobiia bacterium
GGCGATCGGCCTGCTGGCAGCCGGCGGCGCGGCGACGGTCGGGGGTGGACTCGCGCTGCGGGCGGGCGCTCGCTCCGCCAACGCCTCCCTCGGCGGCACGACCGCCCCCGACACCACCGGAACGGGGAGGTGGCTGGGCCGCGCCGTCGTCGGGCTGGGCGTGGCGCTCGTCATCGGAGGCAGCTGGCAACTCGTCGGAGGCGCCGACGACACCGGTGTCACTGCAGGGGGGTTCGATCTCGGAGCCGACATCGCGTCCGCCGGCGAGCCGAATGGCGCCACCGGCGACGTGGCCGCCGGCATCCGGTCGTCGTTCGTAGCCGTCCGAAACGGCGACTTCACCGATCCCGCTACCTGGGGAGGCGTCGTGCCGGTGCTCGACGACTCCGGCGATTCGATCCTCGTGCCTCAGGGGATCGTGGTGCAGATCCAGGCCGGGGGATCGGTACGGGTCGACGACGGAACGACGCGCATCGAAGGCCGACTCGTCGTGTTGGGCGACCTCCGCATCGAACTCGACGGCACCCTGGACAATGCCGGGAGCCTGCTCATCGGCAGCAACGGCAGGGTACGCCTCCAAGACAACGGTTCGCTGACCAGCGGCGGCCACATCGAGAACTGGGGGCGTCTCGATCTCATTGGGGGATCGTTCGAGATCGTCGGCGGGACCGTCGACAACGTCGGGACGATGCAACGGTGGGCGGGCGTTGTTCCGAAGGTGACCGCCGGTGTCGTCACGAACCGCGGACTCATCGACAACGCCTTCGGACCGTTCATGGTGATCAGTCCCGGAACCCTGATCAACGCGGACACCGGGTCGATCGAACTGGGATCGGGAACCGGGTCGGCGCTCGAACTCCACGCCTGCCAGGGCTGCCCCGTCCGCGAGTCGGTGAACCGCGGCGGCATCAGCGGCGGGATCGTCACCGTGTCGGGGTCACGCCTGGTGAACGAAGGGAGCATGTCGGACGTATCGATCATGCGCCAACGACTCGGGTCGGCGGACGG
The DNA here is from genome assembly GCA_033722675.1 of Acidimicrobiia bacterium. Lineage (GTDB taxonomy): Bacteria > Actinomycetota > Acidimicrobiia > Spongiisociales > UBA11373 > DATHYU01. The sequence goes on from JAWVYO010000173.1 coordinate 1,009, forward strand.
GCCCGCCGGGTACGTCGAGAACTCCGGAACGATCGACGGGGCCGTGTTCGTCGTTTCCGGAGACCTCGTGAACGGCAGTGACGGCCTGGTCGAGAGCCATCGGATCGAAATCAGACTCCGGAGTACGTTCGAGAATGCCGGCCGAGTCATCAGCAGCTCGATCGTGAACCGGGGGTCGCTGCTCGCCCGGTGCGGAGGGATCGTGGTGCTGGAAGACCCGACCGGGTTCGAAGGCAACCCGGTCGAGAACGCCTGCATCGGCATCTCGACGGACTAGCGGGCCGGCGGGTTGCCGCTGGCTGCTCGGCCGGCCGCCCGGCTCAGGGGGTGGGCGCCACCACGAGGCCGGCGTCCCACTCGTCGTCCGCCTCGCCGGAGGTGAGTCGGGTCGCCTCGGTCCTGCCCTCGGCGTCGATGTCGGAGTCCTTCGAGTCGTCGGAACCGGCGTTGCGTGTCGTCGCCGCGAACCCGTCGGGCACCTCCACCTCGAGGCGGTACACGCCCGGCCGCACGCCGGTGAACTCGAACTCGCCGTTCGCGTCGGTGGTCGTGGCCGCCACCTGGCTCCCGCCGGAGGTGAGGAGCCGCACGGTCACGTTGTTCAGGCCCGGCTCTCCTCCGTTCTGGAGACCGTCACCGTTGAGGTCCTGCCACACGTAGTCGCCGATCGAGGTCAGCCGCACGAGGCCCGCGTCCCAGCGCCGATCCTGCTCGTTGGAGGTGAGGGTCGTCGCTGCCATGACGCCGCCGGCGTCGACGTCCGAGTCGAGGCCGTCGTCGGAGCCGCGGTCGCGCAGGGTCGCCACGAAGCCGGAGGGGAGATCGACCTCGACGTGGTAGGTCCCCGGTGTCAGGTCCGAGAAGCCGTAGACGCCGTCGGCGTTCGTGGTGGTCGACGCCACCTCGGCGCCGTCGGCGTCGTACAGCCGCACCGTGACGCCGGACACACCCGGTTCCCCGTCGTCGCGGACGCCGTCGCCGTCGACGTCCTCCCAGACCAGGTCGCCGATCGAGGCCCGGCGGTACAGGCCCGCGTCCCAGTGCGGCTCGTGCTCACGGGGATCGAGGAAGGTCTCGGGCATCGCACCGTTGCCGTCGATGTCGGAATCGATCGTGTCGTCTCCGCCGCGGTTGCGCGGCGACGCCCGATGGCCGGTCGGCACGTCGATCCGCACCCGCCAGTCCCCCCAGCGGAGATTGCGGAACTCGTAGGCGCCGTTCGCGTCGGTGGTGGTGGAGCCTCGCTGGGTGCCACCGCCGTCGACCAGACGCACGGTGATCCCGCCGAGGCCCGGCTCGCCGTCGTCCTGGAGGCCGTCGGCGTCGAGGTCGTCCCATACGCGGCCACCGAGCGCCGGGACCCAGAGGGGGTCGTTGGGCCCGACCACGGCCATGTGGATGTGGTCCTGGTGCACGGTGTTCACGAACGAGCGACGTTTGCCCGGTGCGTCCACGTCCCATGGACTCCCGACCTGGACGATCTCGTTGTTCTGCCACATCCACCACACGAGGTCCCAGGTGGGCGAGCCCTCCTCGCGGTCGTCGATGACCTGCCGGTCGCCGACGCGGTGGATGTCGATGGCCCGTCCCACCGTGTGGTGGCTGACCCGGTTCGTCTCGAACACGTGATAGGGATGGCCGGTCGCCATGACGGTGATCGCGTAGGGGGTGATGTCGGCGACGTCCAGCATCACCTTCATCAGCATCGGCGAGATCTTCCCGTCGAGGATGTCGAGACGGGCCGAGTCGGCCATCTCGATCCTCGGATCGGCGGCCACCTCGTGCGCCAGCTCGAGGTCCTCGACGGATGCGAAGACGCCGCCGGCCGACGCCAGGCGGTCGAACTCCCAGCCGTTCGGTCCCTTCACGAGACGGACGTCGAGGGTCCGGACGAGGGTGAACTCCTCCTCGGCACCCGAGCCGATCGTCTGACGGACGACCGTCATCACCGATGTCTTGTCATCGGTCAGCCCACCGAGCTGCGGGTAGACGACCTCGCCGCGCGACCAGCGGCCCCAGTGGGTGAGGGGTGCTGCCGCGGCCGCCAGGTCCGCCATGCCCTCCTCGCCCGCGATGTTCCGGAACCGCGAGCGCGGGTCGTCGAACTCCTCGTAGTTCGTGAGCTGGTAGACGAGGTCGACGGCGACCTGCTTGCCGTTGCGCACGACCTCCTGGGGCGGCACGAGATAGTTGGGCCCGAGTGCCGGGGGTCCTGGCACGGCCCTGATCTCGGCGAGGGTCGTGGTCGTGGTGGTCGGCGGGAGCGTCGTGGTCGTCGTCGGCGGGAGCGTCGTGGTCGTCGTGCTCGGCGTCGTCGTGGTGGTCGGTGCCGCGGTCGTGGGGGTGGTCGTGTCGCTCTGGTGGGGGGTCGACGGCGACGACGAGCACGCGCCGAGCC
>JAWVYO010000174.1:0-3346 GCA_033722675.1 Acidimicrobiia bacterium
GACATCTGCCTCGACGAGAAGGTGGAGGAGCTCCGGCGGGAGGACGGTCACTTCGTGCTCGGCACGACCGAGGGCGAGCGCCCGACGAAGACGCTGATCATCGCCGCGGGCAAGGGGGCCTTCAAGCCGCGCCGCCTCAAGGTGCCCGGCTTCGACCGCTTCTGGAAGCAGGGCGTCTGGCCCCACGTGAAGGACCCGGAGCACTTCCGGGATCGCCGGATCCTGATTGTCGGCGGCGGCGACTCCGCCTTCGACTGGAGCTGGGGGCTGAAGGACGTGGCCTCCTCGATCACGCACATCCACCGCTCCGACCGCTACCGGGCCCACGAGAGCACGGTGGGCATGGTCGAGGAGGCGGCGGCCGCCGGCGAGATCGACCTGCTCACCTACCACGAGGTGAGGGAGATCCACGGTGACGACGAGCTCACCGGCGTCACGATCTACCACAACGAGACCGACGAGGAGCGAAGCCTCGAGGTCGACCACGTCCTCGCCCTCATCGGCTTCGTGCCGAACATCGGCCCGATCGCGGACTGGGGGCTGGAGCTCGAGGGGAACACGATTCGCGTCGACTCCCGGATGATGACGAACATCGAGGGGGTCTTCGCGGCCGGCGACGTCTGCACATACGAGGGAAAGCTGGAGCTCATCTCCACCGGCTTCGGCGAGGCGGCCATCGCGGTGAACAACGCCGTCCACTTCGCCGACCCCGACGCCAAGGTCGATCCCGGCCACTCCACCAGCTCGAAGGCGTTCCGGGACAAGTAGGCGCCCGCTCCCGACCGGATCGCCGGCTCAACGCGAGCGGCTCGCCAGGCGTTCTCTGGCGGGACCGGCGAGCGCCGGGGTCCCTGCCGCGGCCCGACCGACAGAGAGGAGAGACGTTGCACCCGACACGAACGATCATCTTCCCGTCCCCCCGTCCCCGGGCGCGTGCGTTCGCGGCCTCGGTCGCCGCCCTCGCGCTGGCCGCGTGCGGGCCGGCCGGGGGCGACGACGGGGACGGGCCGACGGGGACACCCGTGGAGACCGCCGCCGTCCAGCAGCGCGACCTCGCCGTGACCGTCTCGTCGGTGGGCTCCCTGGAGGCCGACCAGTCGGCCGAGGTGGCCGCCCAGTACAGCGGCGTGGTGAGCGACATCCTCTTCGAGGAGGGCCAGGAGGTGCGCCGGGGCCAGGTGCTGGTGCGCCTCGACGGCGAGAAGCTCCGCGCCGAGCTCGAGGCGGCGGAGGCCGCCGTCGTGCGGGCCCGGGCGGAGGCCCGAAACCTCTCGCGGCAGCTGGAGCGCAACGAGCAGCTGCTGGAGAACGGGGCCATCAGCCAGCAGGCCTTCGACGACGTGCGGACGGCCTACGAGACCGCGCAGGCACGCCTCGAGGAGGCGCTCGCCCGGGCGTCCCTGGCCCGACGCACGCTGGAGGACGCCACGATCCGGGCACCCTTCGAGGGCCGGGTCGGGGGCCGCGACTTCGACGTCGGCGACTACGTGGACGAGGGCGTGGCGATGTTCCCCGTCGTCGACGACGACACGCTCAAGGTCGAGTTCACGGTGCCCGAGCAGTACGTGGGCCGCCTGGAGCCGGGCCTCCCGGTGCGGGTGCAGGTGCGCAGCCAGCCGGAGAGGTGGTACGAGGGCGAGGTGTACTTCGTCAGCCCCACGGTCGATCGCACCAACCGGACGGTGGCGCTCAAGGCGCGCGTCCCGAACGCGGGGCGCCGGCTCAGCGCCGGCCAGTTCGCCGACGTCCGCACGGTGATCGAGGTGCGCGAGGAGGCGCTGGTGGTGCCCGAGGCGGCGATCGTGCCCCGGAGCGGCCGGAACCTGGTCTTCGTGGTCACCGGCGGCCGCGCGATCCAGCGGGAGGTGACCCTCGGCGAGCGCCAGCGCGGCATCGTCCAGGTCGTCTCGGGCGTCGGCCGCGGCGACACGGTGGTGATCGCGGGCCAGCAGCGTCTGGCCGACAGCGCGGAGGTGACGGTCGCGGGCGTCGAGACGTCGGGCGGCCCGGGCTACGACACCCCGCAGCAGGGACCGCCCGATCCGCCGGCCGATTCGGCCGTGCCGGGGAACTGAGTCGTGTTCCTCTCCGACACCTCCATCGACCGGCCGGTCCTCACCACGGTGGTCACCGCCGCCGTCCTCCTGCTCGGGTGGATCGGCTACCGGAACCTCCCCGTCCGGGAACTCCCCGACGTCGAGTTTCCCGTCGTCAGCGTGCGGACCGTCCTCCCGGGGGCGAGCCCCGAGGTGGTCGAGACGGAGGTCACCGAGGTCCTCGAGGAGGAGATCAACACCATCGAGGGTCTCAAGACCCTCACCTCGGCGAGCGGGGAGGCCACCAGCTACGTGATCGCCGAGTTCGAGCTCGGCCGGGACGTCGACTTCGCGCTGCAGGACGTCCGCGCCCAGGTGAGCCGCGTTCGGGGCGAGCTCCCCGACGACGTGGAGGAGCCGGTGATCCAGAAGCAGGACCCGGACGCCCGTCCGATCATGTGGATCGCCGTCCGCGGTCCCGACGTGCCGCTCACCGAGGTCAACGAGGTCGCGGACAACGTCGTCCGGGAGCGGCTGCAGACGCTGGAGGGCGTCGGCTCGGTGCTGACGGGCGGCGGGCAGCGGTTCGCCGTCCGGATCCGGCTGGACCCGAAGCGGATGGCCGCCTACGCGGTGACCGTGGGCGACGTCCGGCGGGCGCTCCAGCAGGGCAACGTGGAGATCCCGTCGGGGCGGCTGGAGAGCGATAGCCGCGAGTTCACGGTGCGTACCGAGGGTGAGTTCGAGACGCCGGAGGCCTTCAACGAGCTGATCGTCGCGTATCGGGACGGCTCGCCCGTGCGTCTCGGTGACGTGGGGATCGCCGAGGGGGGCGCGGAGAACGAGCGGACCCTGGCGCGCTTCAACGGGGAGCCCACCGTCGGGCTCGGCGTCGTCAAACAGTCGGGCGCCAACACGGTGGCCGTGGCCGACCGGGTCCTCGAGGAGCTCGAGCGCATCCGGGAGGTGGAGCTGCCGCCCGGCTACACGATCAGCCTCGCGACCGACGACTCGGAGTTCATCGAGCAGTCGCTGGCCGAGGTCGAGGAGACCCTCCTGCTGGCCTTCGTCCTCGTGGTGCTGGTGATCCTGCTGTTCCTGCGGAACGTGCGGGCGACGATCATCCCCTCGCTGGCGATCCCCGTCTCCATCGTCGGTACCTTCGGGGCCATCTACGCCCTCGGCTTCTCCATCAACACCCTCACGCTGCTGGCGCTGGTGCTGGCGATCGGCATCGTCGTCGACGACGCCATCGTGGTGGTGGAGAACATCTACCGGCACATGGAGGAGGGGGAGGGGCCGAAGGAGGC
>JAWVYO010000175.1:0-3261 GCA_033722675.1 Acidimicrobiia bacterium
ACGTGCCGCTGATGGCCGACGCGAACGCGGGTTACGCCCCCGGCGACGTCGACCACCTCGCCGGGCTCGACGACCTGGGCCTCCTCATGCTGGAGCAGCCCCTGGAGGCCGGCGACCTGCTGCGCCACGCCGACCTCCAGCACCGCTTGGACACGCCGCTCTGCCTCGACGAGTCGCTCACCTCGCCCGAGCGTGTGGAGGACATGCTCCGCCTCGACGCCGGCCGGATCGTCAACCTGAAGCCGGGCCGGGTCGGAGGGTTCGGGCCCTCGCTCCGGATCCACGACCTGTGCCGCGACCGCGGGGTCCCGCTCTGGTGCGGGGGCATGCTCGAGAGCGGAGTGGGACGCGGCCACAACGTGGCGCTGGCCTCCCTTCCCGGCTTCGTGCTCCCGGGGGACCTCTCGGCGAGCCGGCGCTACTGGGACGAGGACGTCGTCGCGCCGGAGTGGGAAGTCGACGCCGAGAGCCGGGTGACGGTCCCGAGCGACCGACCGGGAATCGGCGTGGAGGTGCGTCGCGATCGCGTCGAGGCGCTCACCGCACGGCGCGAGGCCCTCACGAGCGGCTGATCGACCGCGCGCTCCGGGGGCGACGCCCCGGGCTGGCCTTGCCGCTCCCCGGCCCAACCGTTTAGATGCATGTGCGCAGGTCGGGGCATCTTCCGAGGACACCCCGAGCGGTTCCCACCGGCGTCGAGGAGGCCGACGTGAAGGTCACGCTGACCGTGAACGGCTCCACCCACACCCGCGACGTCGAGCCGCGGACCCTGCTCGTGGACTTCCTCCGCGACGAGCTCGGCCTCACCGGCACCAACGTCGGCTGCGACACGACCCAGTGCGGCGCCTGCACCGTCCACCTGGACGGCCGCGCCGTAAAGTGCTGCACCCTCCTGGCGGTCCAGGCCGACGGGCGCGAGGTCACCACCATCGAGGGCCTCACCGGCGATGGCGACGGCCTCCATCCCCTCCAGGCCGCTTTTCGTGACGAGCACGGCCTACAGTGCGGCTACTGCACGCCCGGCATGATCATGGCCGCGGTCGAGCTCCTGGAGCGCCACGACGGGGTGCCCTCGGAGCGGGAGGTGCGCCACGGCCTCGACGGCAACCTGTGCCGCTGCACGGGCTACGAGAACATCGTCGACGCGGTGCGGGCCGCGGCGGCCGAGACGCAGAGCGGCTGACCCTCCAGCGCGAGATTCCCATGGGCGAAGGCACCGCGACGACCCGACCCTTCGGTTCCTCGGTGAAGCGCGTCGAGGACCCGAAGCTGATCACCGGCCAGGTACAGTACGTGGACGACCTGGTCCTGCCCGGGATGGCCCACATGGCCGTCGTCCGCTCGCCCCACGCCCACGCCCGGATCGAGGGCGTCGAAACCGGCGACGCGGCGTCGATGCCCGGCGTGCTGGGCGTCTTCACCGGTCCGGACCTGGCCGACGCCGGCTTCGGTCCGATTCCGTGCGCCTGGAACCTCCCCGACGCCGAGCTCGTGATGCCGGAGCACCCGCCGGTGGCGATCGATCGAGTGCGCTACGTCGGCGACGCGGTGGCGATCGTGGTCGCCGAGACCGCCTACGGGGCCCGGGACGCCGCCGAGGCGGTGGAGGTGCGCTACGAGGAGCTGCCGGCGGTGACTGGGGCCCGCGACGCCCTGGCCGACGGGGCGCCCCGGCTTCACGAGGACGCGCCGGGCAACCGGGCCTTCCACTGGACGGTCTCGGGCGGGGACGTCGACGCCGCCTTCGAACAGGCCGAAGTCGTGGTCCGGGACGAGATCGTCAACCAGCGGCTCGTCCCGAGCGCGATGGAGCCGCGGCGGGCCCTGGCCCGATGGAACGCCGCCGAGGAGGACGTCACCCTCTGGGTGACCTCGCAGAACCCCCACATCGCCCGCTTCCTCCTCTCGCTCGACACCGGGATCCCCGAGCACCGGATCCGGGTGATCTCCACGGACATCGGGGGCGGCTTCGGGAGCAAGATCCCGCACTACCCCGAGGACTCGATGGTGATCTTCGCCTCGCAGGCGGTGGGGCGGCCGGTGAAGTGGACGGAGAGCCGGAGCGAGAACTGCCAGGCGACGATCCATGGACGCGACCAGCTCCAGGAGGTCGAGATGGCGGCCGCCTCCGACGGCCGCATCCTCGGCCTGCGGGCGACGACGCACGCCAACATGGGCGCCTACCTCTCCACGGCCGCGCCCGGCGTGCCGACCATCCTCCACGGCCTCATGCTCTCGAACTGCTACGACATCCCGGCCGTCCACGAGGACGTCATCGGGGTGTTCACGAACACGACCCCCACCGACGCCTACCGCGGCGCCGGCCGGCCCGAGGCGATCTTCCTGGTGGAGCGGATGGTCGACCTGGTGGCCCGGGAGCTGGGCATGGACCCGGCCGACGTCCGCCGGGAGAACCTGATCCCGCCCTTCGAGGACGGGCACGACGTCGCCACCGGGATCACCTACGACACTGGGAACTACGGGCCGGCGTTCGAACGCGCCCTCGAGATGGCGGACTACGACGAGTTCCGCCGGGCCCGGGGCGAGGAGAGCGAGGACGGGAAGCTCCGAGGGATCGGCCTCTCGAGCTACGTCGAGATCTGCGGCCTCGGCCCCTCCGAGGTGGCGGGCGCGGTCGGGTTCGGGGGCGGCCTCTGGGAGAGCGCCATCGTCCGCTTCCATCCCTCCGGCAAGGTGAACGTCTTCGTCGGCGTGAACCCGCACGGGCAGGGGGAGGAGACGACCTTCGCGCAGATCGTGGCCGACGAGATGGGGATCCCCGTCGAGGACGTGGAGGTCAAGCACGGTGACACCGACGAGACGCCGATGGGATGGGGGACCTACGGGAGCCGCACGACGGCGGTGGGCGGGGGTGCCCTCATGGGAGCCCTGGGCAAGCTGAAGGAGAAGGGGAAGAAGGTCGCCGCCCACCTGTTGGAGGCCTCCGAGGAGGACGTGGTCTTCGAGGACGGTCGCTTCCACGTGCGGGGCGCGCCCGACGTCGGCAAGAGCGTTCAGGAGGTCGCCCTGGCGGCCTACACCGCCTGGGATTACCCGGACGACCTGGAGCCGGGCTTCGAGGCCTCCGCCTTCTTCGACCCCTCGAACTTCGTGTACCCGTTCGGCACCCACATCGCCGTGGTCGAGGTGGACCCCGAGACGGGCGAGATCGCGCTCGAGCGCTACATCGCGGTCGACGACGTCGGGCCCCAGATCAACCCGATGATCGTCGAGGGGCAGGTGCACGGCGGGGTCGTCCAG
>JAWVYO010000176.1:0-3163 GCA_033722675.1 Acidimicrobiia bacterium
CCTCGGTGAGCGGTTCCTCCGCGCCGGCCCGGCCCTCGAGGATCGGGCGCCGCTGTCCGACAGCGTCGGCGAGCTGGAGGCCGCCTACCGGGCCGCCCGGGAGAAGACCGACCGCCTGCAGCGGCTCTACGAGGACCTGCCGGAGTCGACGGCACGTCCCGCCGTGGCGGCGGCCCTCGCCGACCTCGACGACGACCCAGAGGCGGCCGTCGAGGCCTACGAACGGGTCCGCACCGCGCTGGAGGCCGACGGCGAGGCCCTCGAGGCCGACGGGCTGCAGATCCCCGCCATCGCCGCCCTGCTGCTGATGAACCGCGACGACGACAACCTCGACGCCTTCCTCGACACCTACGAGACGCGCCGGGACGCCGGGGACGACGCCGCCACGGCCGTCGAGTACGCCCTCGCCGGGCTGCGGGATCCCGACGAACTGGAGCGGGTCCGCTCGACGTCGAAACGGCTGTCGCTGCCGGTGTCGATCACCGCGGCGCTCCTGCGCCGCCGAGACGACGGCCCGGCCGTATACGAGACGATCCACGGCGAGCTCGGCGGCACGCTGCAGGGCGACACCCGAACGACCGTCGCCGGCGTGCTCGCCATCTCGCTCGAACCCGCCCAGGCGGTCCGCCGCTGGACGTCGGCGCGCGACGCACTGGCGGCGCTGGGGCTCGAGGGCGCCTACGCCGACGTCGCCGCCGCCTTCGGCGCCTCCGACGGCCGGGGCCCCCGGGCCTTCGCCCTCTCGTACGCGGCCACCCGCCAGGCGCTGGCGCGCTCGGACATCGAGGACGCCGACCGGTTCGCCCCCGAGCTCGCCCACGAGGGCACCGCACGGCAGACGGACTCCTGGACCGGCCGGCCGATCCCCCGCGACTACGGCTCCTTCGACCCCTTCACGTTCTTCTACTACCACTGGGTCATCACGAAGGGCTCGTCGGGGTCCTTCGGGTGGGAGCCGGTCTATCGGGACTCGTCGTGGAGCGGCGACCGCGGCTCCTGGTGGGGCGGTGGCGGCGGGTTCGGGTCGAAGGGATCGTCGTGGGGCGGATCGTCCTGGGGGTCGAGCAGCGGCTCCTTCGGCGGGTTCGGCGGCGGCGGGGGCTTCGGCGGCGGCTCGTCGGGCGGCAGCGGCTGGTGACCGACCCGATCTCGAGTCCGGCCAACCAGCGCATCAAGGGCCTCGTCCGTCTCCGCAACCGCCGTGAACGCGACCGCACGGGCCGGTTCCTCGTCGAGGGATACCGGGAACTGCGGCGCGCCGTGGACGCCGGCGTCGACCTCCTCGAGCTGTACGTGTGCCCGGACTTCTTCCTGGGCGGCAACGAGGACGCCCTCGTCCACGACGCGGCCTCGGCGGGGACCGAGGTGGTCCCGGTGGCGGCCGAGCCCTTCGCCAAGGCGGCCTACCGGGACCGGCCCGAGGGCCTCCTCGGGGTGGCGCGCCAGTTCCCGACGGGGCTCGACCGCCTCGATCCCCCGGAGCCACCGCTGCTGCTGGTGACCGAGGCCATCGAGAAGCCGGGGAACCTGGGAACGATGTTGCGCACCGCCGACGCCGCCGGTGTCGACGCAGTGATCGTGTCGGACCCCACCACCGACCCCTTCAACCCCAACGTGGTGCGGGCGTCGCTCGGGACCCTGTTCACCGTGCCGCTCGGGGTCGCCTCGAGCGAGGAGACCATCGCCTGGCTCCGGTCCCGGGGCATCGCCTCCTTCGCCACGACGCCGGAGGCCGACCTGCCGCACTGGTCGGCGAACTTCCGGGGAGCGTCGGCGGTGGTGGTCGGCTCCGAGCAGTACGGGCTCTCGGAGGCCTGGATGTCCGGCGCCGACCACCGCGTCCTCATCCCGATGCCGGGCGACGTCGACAGCCTGAACGCCGCGATGGCGGCGGGCATCGTCCTCTTCGAGGCCGTCCGGCAGCGCTCCTAGGCGCCGTACTCCTCGTCGGAGACCTTGTCCGGCGCCCATTCGGTGGCGCCGCCGTACGTGATCGACAGGTGCATCATCGGGCTGTCGGGGGCCGCCCCGTGCCAGTGCCGCTCCCCCGCCGGGGCGTACACGGTGTCACCGGGGCCGACGCGCACGACCTCGCCGTCGGCCGTGCCCACCAGGCCGCTGCCCGAGACCACGGAGAGGACCTGGCCGGCCGGATGGGTGTGCCAGTCGGTGCGGGCGCCGGGCTCGAACGTGACGCCGAGCACGTTGAGGTCCTCGGCGTGCGCCGGGGGGTACATCGGCCCGAACCACACGCGGCCGGTGAAGTTGTCTGGTGGGGCGGACTCCCATTCGAGGGATTCGGCGGGCACGTGCTCCATCAGGCCTCCTGGTCGACGACGGGGGTGACGGTCTCGATGCCGTCCGATCGATCGCACCAGCGGCACAGCACCGACTCGACCTCGCGGGCGAGGATCTCCTCCTCGTCGACGGCGAGGTCGCCGCCGAGCGAGTAGTGGTGGTACCGGCGCCGGCGCACCCGTTCCACCACGTCGAACCGCGTGCGGTTGCCGCAGTGCGTGCATCGGTAGGCGGGATCGGACGTCACCCGGCGGAGTGTAGGACGGGGACGACGCCCGGGGATCCACACCGAATTTCACGGATTTCTCTCCGGCAACGGCCGGGGCGTGCGAAGATCGTCGAGAGTTCACATGACCGATCGCACCGCCTTCGACCCGCTCGTCTTCGGACGACGGCTCCGCCATCACCGCAACGAGCGGGGACTGACGCTGGCCCAGCTCGGCGAGCGCGTGGACCGGCGCGCCTCGTACCTCTCGATGGTCGAGAACGGCAAGCGGGAGCCGAAGCTGTCGCTGGTCGACGCCCTCGCCGCCGCCCTCGACGTTCCCACGGCCGATCTGCTGGAGCCGGAGGCCCCCGATCGGCGATCCGAACTGGAGATCGCCGTCGAGCGGATCCAGCAGGAGCCCCTGTACCGGTCACTGGGCCTGCCGGACCTGAAGGTCACCGCCGGCACCCCCGACGAGATCCTCGAGCACGTCGTCGGCCTGTACGGCGAGCTCACCCGGCGGAGGGCCGCCACTCCGGCCGTCGAAGAGGCCCGGCGCGCCAACGCCGACCTGCGGGTCGAGATGCGCGAACGCGACAACCACTTCGCCACCATCGAGGAGATCGCCACCGACGCCCTCGCCGCCGTCGGCTACGA
>JAWVYO010000177.1:0-3126 GCA_033722675.1 Acidimicrobiia bacterium
GACGTCGAGGCCGTCGATCCCTTCGCGGTGCACCCGCTGTGGTCCGACCCAGGTCCCGAAGGCGAGGCTGGCGAGGATCGAGGCCTTCGAGGCGGCGTCCGCCCCGGTGACGTCCGCCGTCGGATCGGGCTCGGCGTAGCCGAGCGCCTGCGCCTCGGCGAGGGCGTCTGCGTAGGGGGTGCCCTCCTCGGCCATGCGGGTGAGGATGTAGTTGGTCGTCCCGTTGACGATGCCCATGACCCGCTGGAGCTTCTCGCCCGCCAGGGTCTCGGCCAGCGGACGGATGATGGGGATCCCGCCGCCGACGGCCGCCTCGAACAGGAGCGGGACGCCGCTGCGCTCGGCCGCCGCGATGAGTTCGGGGCCCTGGGCGGCGATGAGCTCCTTGTTGGCCGTGACGACGGGCTTGCCCGCTTCCAGGGCGGCGAGGACGAGCCGGCCGGCCGGGTCCTGACCGCCCATCACCTCGACCAACAGGTCGATCGAGGGGTCGCCCAGCAGATCGTCGGGATCGTCGGTGAGCACCCCCTCGGGCACGTCGAAGTCCCGGGCCTTGTCGAGGGATCGCACCGCCACCCGGCGCACCTCGAGATCGAGGCCCGTCTTGGCGGCGACGACGTCGTGTTCGGTGGTGAGGCGGCGGACGAGCGTCCCGCCGACGGTGCCGGCGCCGAGCACCCCGATGCCGACGGCCATGTGCGGTCCTCCTGGTGGGGAGCCGCGATGGTACGCGGATCAGACGACGTCGCGTCCGACGACGTCGTCGAGCGTCTCCCTGCGCACGAGGAGCCGGGCGTCGCCGTCGGCCACGACGACCGCGGCCGGACGCGGCAGGCGGTTGTAGTTGGAGGCCATCGACGACGTGTACGCACCGGTGGCCGCGACGGCGAGCAGGTCGCCCGGTGCCACGTCGTCGGGGAGGCTCGCCCGCTCGCGCACGATGTCGCCCGACTCGCAATGCTTGCCGACGACGTCCACCGTGGTCGGCGCCGCCGACGAGATCCGCGACGCCAGGCGCACCTCGTGCTCGGCGCCGTACAGCGCGGGACGGATGTTGTCGCTCATCCCGCCGTCGACGCTGACCCAGGTGGTGAGCCCCGGCAGGCGCTTGACCGTGCCGACCTCGTACAGCGTCACCGTGGACGGACCGACGATGGCTCGGCCGGGCTCGATGTGGAGCTCGGGGGCCGGGAAGTCGTGGGCCTCGCAGGCGGCGGCGACGGCCTCGAGGGTGGCCGTCCCGTAACGATCCGGGGACACGGGGTGGTCCTCGTGGGTGTAGCGGATCCCCATGCCGCCGCCGAGGTTCAGTTCCCCGAGCGTCACGCCGTGGGCCTCCCGCCAGCGGGCGAGGGCGCCGATCATCACCTCGGCGTTGGCGACGAAGGCGTCGGTACCGAAGATCTGCGAGCCCACGTGGGCATGGGCACCGACGAGGCGGACGTGGTCGAGGGCGAGGGCGGCGGCGACGGCCTCGTCGGCGAGGCCGAGTGACAGGGTGAAGCCGAACTTCGAGTCGTCGTGACCGGTGCGGACGTACTCGTGGGTGTGGGCGTCGATGCCGGGGGTCACCCGGAGCCACACGTCGAACACGTGGCCGTGCGCCGCGCCGACCGCCTCCAACCGCTCCAGCTCCACGAGCGAGTCGGCGACCATCCGGCCCACCCCCAGCTCGGCGGCGCGCTCGAGCTCGGCGACGGACTTGTTGTTGCCGTGGAACACCACCCGGTCCATCGGGACTCCGGCGAGGCGGGCGGTGTGGAGCTCGCCCGCCGAGACCACGTCGACGTGCAGGCCCTCCTCGACGACGATCCGGAGGAGGCCCGCGGCGCACCAGGCCTTCGAGGCGTAGGCCACCGTGACGCCCGGGAACGCCGTTCGATAGGCGCCGCACCGGGAGCGGAGATCGGCCTCGTCGACGATCCACAGCGGCGTCCCGAACTCGGCGGCGAGGGCGTCGACGGCCGTTCCGCCGACGGTCATGACGCCGCGATCGTCGTCGGTGGCGGTGAGCGGCCAGGGCGAGGCGGTCATGAGCCGGATCGTACGGTGCCGTCGCGCGGCGGCCGGGTCACATCCGGTCGGGCGCCGAGAGCCCCAGCACGCCGAGCACCGCGAGGAGCACGTGCTTGGCGCCTTCGACGAGCCACAGCCGGGCCTGGGTGACGCCCGGGTCGTCGGTGACGATGCGGCAATCCGTGTAGAAGCGGTGGAACGCCGTTGCGACGTCCTGCCCGTAGGCGGCGACGCGATGCGGCGCGCGGCGGGCCGCCGCCTCCCGCAGCTCCTCCCCGAGCCGGTCCATCTGGACGAGCAGCTCCACCTCGGCGGGGTCGGTGAGGAGCGTGAGATCGGCCTCGTCGAACCCGACGCGCTCGACGCCCCGGTCGGCGGCGAACCCCTCCAGCGAACGCATCCGGGCATGGGCGTACTGCAGGTAGTAGACGGGGTTGTCCATCGACTGCCGCTTCACCGCCTCGAGGTCGAAGGACATCGCGGTGTCGGGGCTGTAGGCGGCGAGCTCGTACCGCGTCGCGTCGGTGCCGACCTCCTCGAGCACCTCCCGGAACGTCACGAACTCCCCCGCCCGCATCGACATGCGGACGGGTTCGCCGTCGCGCAGCAGGTTGACGGTCTGGGTGATGACGATCTCGAGGCGGTCGGGGTCGTACCCGAGGGCCTCCACCGCCGCCTTCATCCGGGGCACGTAGCCGTGATGGTCGGCCCCCCAGACGTTCAGGAGGCGATCGAACCCGCGGCGGAACTTGTCGAGGTGGTACGCCACGTCGGGGGCGATGTAGGTGTAGGTCCCGTCGGACTTGACGAGCACCCGATCCTTCTCGTCGCCGAAGTCGGTGGTCCGGAACCAGGTCGCGCCGTCGGAGCGATAGAGGTACCCGTTGCCGTCCAACCGGTCGAGGGCCTCGTCCACCTCGCCCTGCTCGTGGAGGGTGGTCTCCGAGAACCACCGGTCGAAGGGGATCCGGGCCAGCTCCAGGGTCTCCTCGATGTCGCGCATCGCCCGATGCAGGCCCCACGTGCGGATCGTCCGGCGCCGCTCCTCGTCGTCGAGCTCGAGCCACGCCTCGCCGACCTCGTCGACGGCCTCGGCGGCCCAGTCGGCGA
>JAWVYO010000178.1:0-3022 GCA_033722675.1 Acidimicrobiia bacterium
ACCCGCATTGGCCTTCGGTGGCGGTCAACAGCGGCTACGCCTACGTGGCCCGTCACGACGGGGGGCTCTATGCCGTGGATCTCGCCGACGAGGACGCCGAGGAGCCCGCGTGGTCCATCTACCTGGGACGGGCCGACGGGCAGGGGAACTTCCCCGACGGCCTGCAGTGCAACTGGGGCCCGGAGGAAGGCTTCTCGATCCTCGCCTCACCGGCGGTGAGCCCCGAGGGCGCCGTGGTCGTCGGCACGCTCGAGGGGCGGATCCTCGCCGTCGGCGACAGCGACTGGTGATGGCGGACGACACGCCCCGCGACTGGCGGTACTGGGTGGGGACGCTCCTCATGACCGCCGCCGTCGCCTTCCTCGTCTCGGCGTGGATCTCGCCGCCGGACCCTGCCCAGCCTGCCGCCTACAAGATCGGCTACTACACGGGCGGCGTCGTGTTCCTGCTCGGCGGCTGGTGGCTGCGAAGCCGGACCGATCGAGAGGGCTGACGCTCAGCCCGCCATCCGCAGCGCATCGGCCATCGGGTCGTCCGACACCACGTCGGGCTCCACGAACCCGACCTCCGCGCCAGCCCCGTCGAGCACCCGCAGGTTGGGCACCGACAGGGTCCAGCCGTTGGGAAGGAATCGGATGAGCGGCGGACCGGGGGTGCCGGCGGTCGGCGCACCGACCAGCGTCACGGTGGGGGCCGTCGACAGCGCCAGCGCCAGCACTTCGGCGACGCCACGCGTTCTCGGCCCGACGAGCACGAAGGCGTCTCCCTCGTACACGCCGGTGGGAAGCGGCGTCACGGTCAGGTCGCCGGCCGGGACGAAGCCGTCGCCGGCTCTCGCCTCCATGCGCCCCACGACCGTCTGCGTCGGGACGAAGCGGGTGGCGGCGAGGAGGGCGTGGCCGAGCACTCCGCCGTCCGCCGCCCTCAGGTCGATGATCACCGCCGACGATCGCACGGCCTCGTCGACGAGCGACGTCAGCTCGCGCTCCGACTCCTCCGTGTCCTCGTCGAAGGGGCCGATGCGGTCGAAGCCGACGTAGGCGACGCCCGCGGACATCGTCCCGGTGGCGGCGGCTCCATCCGCCGCGGGGCTCGTCCCATCCGGCGGCTCGAACCGGGGACGGGGCGGTGCGACGTCGCGGTCGGGTGTGGCGACTCGGACGGCCCCGCCGAGCGGGTCCAGCAGATCACCGATCGCCTCGAGCAGTACGGAGTCGTCGGCGCCGGCCGCCAGCAGTGATGCCTCCGCGAGCCGCTCCTCCCACTCGGGATCGGGCGGCGGCGCCATCTGCTCGTCGACCGTCGCCGCCAGCACCGCGATCGCCCGCTCCGGGTCCGGCGAGCCCGATGCGTCGGCGCAACGAGGCGGGAGCAGCTCGATCGGATCGAACCGGACGACACGATCGTTGTCGCGCATCACGAGGCGCTCGCCGTCCAGGGAGAGCACATCGGCGATCCCGCGCGCCCCGCCCGACGCCACCGACAAGCAGTGGACCTCCGTGTGCTCGAAGATCTCGACGTCGCCGCCCTCGACGAGCAGGAAGGTCCCCCACCCCTCCGACTCCCAGATGCCCGTGAACGGCTCGGCCTCACGCGCTCCCGGATCACACGCCGCGAGCACCACGGCGAGCACGACGGCCAAGGCGAGGGCCCGTCTGGTCACGCCTTCGTCGCCGCCGCGTGGAGCTCGTCGAGCGCCTCCTCCACGCGCAGCACGAAGGCGTCGAGATCGGGAACCGTCTCCCAATCGGAGCAGAAGCCCCAGTCGAGCGACCCGTCGTAGGAGAAGAGGGCGACTCCCAGGCCGTGGTTCACCCACAGCGGGACCATCGGGAAGATCCTCAGCAGCTGGGAGTCCAGCAGGTACAGGGGCACCTGCGGGCCGGGGACGTTGGTGATCGTCATGTTGAACGGACGCGCCGTGGCGGCGACGACGCGGGCGGCCATCGTCAGGACCGTCGAGGGCGTGAACGACGCGCTCTGCGTCAGCAGGGCCGCTCCGAGGGCCTGGTCGGTCTCCTTGAGGTGGCGGGTCCGCTCCCCGACCGCCTTGAGGCGGGCCACCGGGTCGGCCTCGTCGATCGGAAGGTCGACGAGCCACATCGTGATGTGGTTCCCCAGCACACCGGGCTCCTCGTCGTCGCGGATCGACACGGGGACCATCGCCCTGAAGTCGACCCCGTCGATGTCGAACCCGCGGTCTTCGACGAGGAACGACCGGACCGCGCCCGCCACCGTGGCGATGACGACGTCGTTGACGGTGCCACCGAGCCCGTTCTTGACCGCCTTCACCCGCTCGAGGTCGGTGACGAGGTGGGCGATCCGCCGGTTCGGCCCGATCTTGCGGTTGAGCGGCGTGTCGGAGGCGTTGACGAACCAGCCGGAGAGCGCCGTGTGCGACATCGCCCGGAACCGATGGCGCACCTCCTCCCCGATCTCACGCGTCTCCTCGCGGAACTTGCGGAAGTTGCGGATCGCAGTGGCCGGGAGCTGCAGGCGGCGCACCGCCTCCTCGAGGAAGAGGTCGATCTGCTCGGGGGCGGGCCGCGGCTCATAGACGTCCGGCTCGCCCACGTCGTCGGACGGGAACGGCGCCAGGATCACCTTGAGCAGGTCGACCCCGCCGATGCCGTCGATCATGCAGTGGTGGACCTTGGTGACGAGGCCGAAGCCGCCGTCGGCGAGCCCCTCGACCACCAGCACCTCCCACAGCGGGCGGGACCGGTCGAGGCGCTCGCTGAGAAACCGTCCGGCGATCTCCCTCAACTGCTCCCGGGTCCCGGGCTTGGGGAGCGCCACGTGGCGAACGTGATATGTCAGGTCGAAGTGCTCGTCGTCCACCCACACCGGGTGGCGCTCGACGGGGACCCAGCGCAGCCGCTGCCGATACCGCGGCACGTACTGGAGCCGGTTGCCGATGAAGACGCGCACGCGTTCGATGTCGACCCCGGACTCCTCGTCGCTCAGCGTGGCGCCCGGGCCGAACAGCAGTGTCGCCCCGACATGCATCGGGTTCGTCGGC
>JAWVYO010000179.1:0-2948 GCA_033722675.1 Acidimicrobiia bacterium
GATCGTGCCGTAGGCCATCGAGTACATCTGGTTCAGCCCGCAGGGCTCGAACCGCGAGGGCATGAGGAACAGGTCGCTCCCGGCCTCGATCAGGTGCGACAGGGGGATGTCGAATCCCCGGTGGTAACCGGCGTCGTCGGGGAATCGATCAGACAGTGCCTGGAACGACTCCTCGATCGCCGGTTCGCCCGTGCCGATGGCGACGAGTTGGATCGCCCCGGCGGCCAGGCGGTCCTCCAGCGTGTCGAAGGCGAGATGAAACCCTTTCTGCTCGGTGAGGCGAGACACGACCCCGAGCACGGGTACCCGCCGGTCGGCGAGTCCGAAGTGCGCCCGGAGCGCGCCCGTGTTCACCACCTTCCCCGACGGGTCCGCGGCGTCGAAGGGCGCCGCCAGCGCCGGATCCGTGGCGGGGTCCCAGTCGTCACCGATCCCGTTCAGGATCCCCACGAGCCGGTCGCCCAGCGACCGGAACTCCTCCTCGAGGCCCATGCCGCCGTCGGGCGTCAGGATCTCGTCCGCGTAGGAGGGGCTCACGGTCGTCACGAGGTCCGCGTGACGGATGCCCTCCTTGAGGGTGCTCACCCACCCCTGCTCGATGTCGGAATCGTCGAGTCGGTCGGCCACGCCACCGAGCCCCAGCCGGTCGAGGTCCGACGTCGGGAACCACCCCTGGAAGGCGGGGTTGTGCACGGTGAGCACCGTGGGGACCCCAGCCCACGGGCCGCCGCGTGCCGCGCCGACGAGCGGGGCGTGGGCCGTGTGCCAGTCGTTGGCGTGGAGCACGTCGGGGACCCGCCCCCGCATCTCGGCGAGGGCCATCGCCGCGCGTACGAAGGCGGTGTAGCGGAGATGCCCGTCGCCGTCCCCGTACAGGTCGCCCCGGCGGAACCATTCGGGGAGGTCGACGAGCCAGATCGTCGGACGACCGGGCGCCGGATCACCGAGGATCGAGAAGGTGGCGACCCCGAGATCGCCGAGGTCCGCCTCCCGGGGCGTACGAACGGGACGCAGGGCCTCCCCGTGCCGATCGAGCACGTCGTAATGGGGGACGGCGACGTCGACCCGATGCCCCGCCCGGGCGAGGGCGATGGGCAGCCACCGGGCGACGTCGCCGAGCCCGCCGGCCTGGGCGTACGGCGCCAGCTCGGAGGCGAGGAACCCGATGTGCATCGTCACACGACCGTGCCGGGCGGGATGACCGCGCCCTTCGGCACGACGACGATCCCGTCGCGGATGTGCCAGCCCGCGCCGTCCGCCTGGCGCACGCCGCTCTCGTTGACGAGGCGGCACCCGTCGCCGATCCGGGCATCCATGTCGACGATGGCGTTGCGGATGTGACAGCCGTGACCGATCCCCAGCGCCGGCGTGCCGGTGGGCGGTCGATCCTCGAACCTGCCGGCGCCCATGATCACCGACCGCTCGATCGTCGTGCCCGACCGGACGACGGCGCGGACCCCGATGATCGAACTGGTCACCTTCGACCCGTAGACGATCGATCCGTCGCTCAGGATCGACTCGTAGACGTGGCAGTCCGTGACCTTGCTCCCCGGCAGGAAGCGGGGGTGGGTGTAGATCGGGAACTCCGGGTCGTAGAGGTTGAGGGCCGGAAGCTGATGGGTCAGCTCGATCGACGCCTCGTGGAAGGATCCGATCGTCCCGATGTCGCGCCAGTAGCCGGGGTGGGTGAACCCGAAGACGTCGAAGTCCCGAACCGCCTGGGGGATGAGCTCCTTGCCGAAGTCGTCGCCGTCGTACCCCTCGAGGAGCCCGACGAGCACGTCGGTCCGGAACACGTACATCCCCATCGACGCGAGGAGGGTGCCGGGCTCGGCGTCGACCCCGGTGGCCTCCACGGTGGCGGCGTCGAGGGTGAGCCGCTCGACCTCGGCGGGATCCTGCGGCTTCTCGACGAACTCGACGATGCGGTGCGACCGGTCGAGGCGCATGATCCCCAGGGCGCCCGCCTCGTCGGGGGGCACCGGGCTGAGGGCGATCGTGAGGTCGGCGTTCCGGGCGCGGTGCTGGCGGACGAACTCGGCGAGGTCCATCAGGTAGAGCTGATCGCCCGACAGGATGACGATCTCGGTGGGGTCGTTCTCGAGGAAGCGGTGGAGGTTCTGGCGGACGGCGTCGCCGGTCCCCTGGTACCAATCCCGGTTCTCGGTGCTCTGCTCCGCCGCGAGCAGGTTGACGAAGCCGCCCCGGAAGGCGTCGAAGCGGTAGGTCTGGGCGACGTGACGATGCAGGCTCTCGGAGTTGAACTGCGTGAGCACGTAGACGCGGTCCATCCCCGCCCGGAGACTGTTGGAGATCGGCACGTCGATGAGCCGGAACTTCCCGGCGACCGGCACCGCCGGCTTTGCCCGGTCGCGGGTGAGGGGCCAGAGCCGCGACCCCTGGCCGCCTCCGAGGATCGCCGTCACGACATTGCGCATCGAGCCACTCGTCATCGCGGCGAACACTACAGCGGCCGGTTCGCACCTCCGGACGTAGGATCGGCGCCGTGAACCTCCCCCGTCTCGCCCTCCGCGCCCTCGGCCGGCGC
Organism: Acidimicrobiia bacterium; assembly: GCA_033722675.1. Classification (GTDB taxonomy): domain Bacteria; phylum Actinomycetota; class Acidimicrobiia; order Spongiisociales; family UBA11373; genus DATHYU01. The sequence continues at coordinate 2,549 of JAWVYO010000179.1, forward strand.
CTCCCGATCACCGACGGGAGCATCGCCACGCCGGGCGTCGACGGTGAGATCACGATCCGGCGGACCCGGTTCGGGGTGCCCCACGTGCGCGCCACCACCGAGGAGGACGCCTGGTTCGGCCTCGGCTTCTGCCACGGGCAGGATCGGACGTTCCAGCTGGAACTGCGGCTGCGGCTCGTCCGGGGCACCCTCGCCGAACTGGTCGGTGCCGACGCCGTGCCGCTCGACGAGCTCTCGCGGCGGTTCGGCTTCCGGCACCACGGCGAGCGGCTCCTCGACGAACTCGATTCCCCGCATCGGGCATCGGCCCTCGCCTACGCCGCCGGCGCTCGCACCGGCGCCACCCGCGGGCTGCGGCGGCGGCCCCACGAGTTCGTGCTGCTCCGCTCCCGACCCGAAC
>JAWVYO010000180.1:0-2941 GCA_033722675.1 Acidimicrobiia bacterium
GGCGCGACGACGCCCGCGACATCGTCTACTCCTCGACGCTGGAGCTCGACATGTCCACCGTGGAGCCCGCCCTGGCGGGCCCGAAGCGGCCCCAGGACCGCATCGACCTCTCCGCCATGAAGGAGGAGTGGCAGCGGTGCCTCGTCGACGAGTTCGGCAAGTCCGGTCCGCCGAAGCCCGGCACGACCCTCACCTGGGAGGGCGAGGGCGGCCCGCCTGCCTCCCCCGAGGAGAAACGCGAGAACGGCACGTCGGCCGAGGTGGTGTTCGACGAGGAGCGATTCACCCTCGAGCACGGCGACGTCGTCATCGCGGCGATCACGTCGTGCACGAACACCTCGAACCCCGACGTCATGGTCGGCTCGGGGCTCGTGGCCCGCAAGGCCCGCGAACGCGGCCTGACGCGCAAGCCCTGGGTCAAGACCTCGTTCGCCCCCGGCTCGAAGGTCGTCACCGAGTACCTGGAGTCCTCGGGCCTCATGGACGACCTGGAGGCCCTCGGCTTCTACCTCGTCGGCTACGGGTGCACGACGTGCATCGGGAACTCGGGCCCGCTGCCGGACCCGATCTCCGAAGCCATCCACGACAAGGATCTCGTCGTGACCTCGATCCTCTCGGGCAACCGGAACTTCGAGGGCCGGATCAGCCCCGACGTCAAGGCCAACTACCTGGCCAGCCCACCCCTCGTCGTCGCCTACGCGATCGCCGGAACCGTCGACATCGACCTCCCGCACGACCCGCTCGGCCAGGACGCCGACGGTGAGGACGTGTACCTCCGTGACATCTGGCCCACCCAGGCCGAGATCGCCGAGATCGTGCGGGCGAACCTGTCGAGCGAACAGTTCTCCGAGCAGTACGCCTCGGTGTTCGACGGGTCGGAGGAGTGGCAGGAGGTCGAGGTGGGCGGCAGCGCGCTCTACGACTGGAGCGACGACAGCACCTACATCCAGGAGCCGCCCTTCTTCGTCGACCTCGGGGCCGAACCCGACCCGATCACCCCGATCGACGGCGCCCGGGCCCTGCTGAAGCTCGGCGACTCCGTCACGACCGACCACATCTCGCCCGCCGGCGCCATCCCGAAGGACTCGCCCGCGGGGCGGTACCTCCTCGACCACGGCGTCGAGCCGGCGATGTTCAACAGCTACGGGTCCCGCCGCGGCAACGACCAGGTCATGACACGGGGCACCTTCGCCAACATCCGCATCCGCAACCAGCTGGCGCCCGGCACCGAGGGCGGCTGGACCACCGACTTCACGACCGGCGAGGTCACCTCGGTCTACGAGGCCAGCCTCTCCTACCAGGAGGCGGGGATCCCCCTCGTGGTCCTGGCCGGCGCGGACTACGGGATGGGCTCGTCGCGCGACTGGGCCGCCAAGGGCACCTTCCTGCTGGGGGTGAAGGCCGTCCTCGCCACGTCGTACGAGCGCATCCATCGCTCGAACCTCGTGATGATGGGCGTGCTGCCGCTCACCTTCCCCGAGGGCGAGGACGCCGACTCCCTGGGCCTCGACGGCACGGAGACCTTCTCCATCGACGTCGGCGACGACCTCCGGCCCCGCGACGAGATCGCGGTCCGAGCCGAGAAGGAGGACGGGGAGACGATCGCGTTCACGGCGATCGCCCGGGTCGACACCGAGGTCGAGGTCGACTATCTGCGCAACGGGGGAATCCTCCACATGGTGCTCAGGCGCATGGCGGCCGGCGAGGCGTGATCCGCACGGTGGCGACGGCGATGCCGATCGCCCTCGCCGCGCCGGGATGCGGCGGCGACACCCGGACGGGGACCCTCCTGGTGTGGGCGCCGTGACCCTCCGCCTGGTCGAGGTGGACCTCCCGCTCCGCCGCCCGCTGCGCACCGCGACGGGGTCGGCACGCCGACGCAGGACCCTGCTCGTGGGGCTCGACGACGGCGCGGTGGTCGGGTGGGGTGAGGCTGCGCCCTTCCCCGGGACCGATGCCGAGACCGTCGACGACCTGTGGCGGGCCTTTCTGTCCGGCGACGAGCTCCCCCCGACGGGCCGGGCCGCGCTCGAGGCTGCGCGCCTCGACGCCCGGGCGCGTCGGACCGGCACCGGCGTGGGGAATCTCCTCGGCTGCTCCGGCCCCCCGGCCGTGCCGTCGATGGCCATCCCGGCGGGCCCGGCGCCCGACGTCCTCGCCGCCGTCGACGGGGCCGTCGCCTCCGGGTGCGGGGCGGTGAAGCTCAAATGGGCGCGGGGTGCCGACCCCGGAGTCATCCGCGACGTCGTCGACCGCCATCGGGGTCTGACCGTCGGGGTGGACGCCAACGGCACCCTCGCCGACGTGTCGAGCGCCGTGGCGATCGAGACGGCCGGAGCCGCCTACCTCGAACAGCCCTTCGCCGCCCACGACCTCGAGGCCCACCGGCGACTCCGGCACCGGCTGTCCGATCTCGAGGTGGTCGTGGACGAGTCCGTGCGGAGCGCCGACGACGCCCGGCGGGTCATCGACGCCGGGGCCTGCGACCGCATCTGCCTGAAGCCGGGCCGCCTCGGTCCGGGAGCGGTGATGCGGATCGCCGCTGCGGCCTCCGACGGCGGCATCGGCATCAAGATCGGCGGCATGTTCGACTCCGCCGTCGGACGCGCCTGGGCGGCGATCCTCGCCGGGCACCCGGCGTCGCGGTTCGACGACGTCGCTCCGGCGGGCGCCTACTTCACCGCCGACGTCGGCACGGCGGCCACGCCCGCCGGGATCCGCATCGACCCCGATCCCGGCCCCCTGACCGTCCGGTCGGCCGAGATCGACGACGCCCTGCATCGCGATACCGTGGACCCATGACGGAGCGCCCTCCCAGCGGCACCGAGCCGGACCCGCCGTCGGGTGGCGGCCGCTGGCGGTTGGGCGTCCTCACGCTCATCGCCGTCCTCGCCGTGGTCGCCGGTGTCGTGATCTTCGGGGGCGGGGACGACACCGAGCC
>JAWVYO010000181.1:0-2866 GCA_033722675.1 Acidimicrobiia bacterium
CCGATGTGTTCAGGCTAGGCCACCTCGCGACGCCAGAGGCGGTCAGTCGAGTCCGAGGAGCTCGCGAAGGACCGCCTGGTCCCCGACGGCGAGGGCCCGCTCGGCCCGCAGCGAGTCGAGGTCGCGGTAGATGGAGGCGACCGCCACGATCCGGTCCCCGTCCAGGTAGCCGACGAGGACGTCGCGGTCGCCGGCGTCGCCATGGACGACGGTCTCGTCCCAGTCCCCGATGGTGCCGGTGACGTTGATCGGAACGTCGTAGTGCTGGCTCCAGAAGAAGGGCGGACCGGGATCGGCCGGCTCGAGCCCGAGCATCGATCGGGCCGCCGCCGCCCCCTGGCGTTCGGCGTGCACCCAGTGCTCGACCCGGATGGACCCGGCGCGTGGGTCGGGCTGACGGGCGGCGTCACCGGCGGCCCAGATGGCGGGATCCGAGGTGCGCATCGTGGAGTCGACGACGATGCCGTCGGCGACATCGAGGCCGATGGAGGCGGCGAGGTCGGTGCGGGGGTCGACGCCGACGCCGACGACCACGAGGTCGGCGGCGATCGTCTCGTCGTCGTCGAGGGTGACGGTGCCGTCCCCGATCGCCGCCGGGGTGTGCCCGAGGCGGAAGGACACGCCGTGCTCCTCGTGGATGTCCCGAACGAAGGATCCGAGGTGCTCGCCGAGAATCGTGCCGAGGGGGAGCGGCTCGGGGGCCACGACGGTGACCGCCACGTCCCGGGCCCGCAGCGACGCCGCCACTTCGAGTCCGATGAAACCGGCGCCGATGACCACTGCCGTGGAGGCGGACTCGGCCTCGTCGACGATGGCGCGGGCGTCGTCGGCGGTGCGGAGCAGGTGGACGTGGGAACGGTCGATGCCGTCGACGGGGAGGGTCTTGGGTGAGGCGCCCGGGGCGAGCAGGAGGGCGTCGTACTCCACCGGCGTCCCGTCGTCGAGGTGGACGATCCGCCGTTCGCGATCGACGGTCACCGCCCGGTACGGGTGGCGGACGACGCCGTGGTCCTCGAACCAGCCGTCGGGTCGGAGGGGGAGCCACTCCTCGGGTGCGTCGCCGGCGAGATAGTCCTTGGAGAGGTTGGGGCGGTCGACGGGATCCTCGGGACCGATGAGGGCGACGGGGCCCTCGTAGCCCTCCCGCCGGAGGGCGACGACCGCCGACGTCCCGGCCGCCCCGGCACCGACGATGACGACCGACGCCGGTGGTGCTCCCTGCAGGTCGGCCGGTTCGGGCGACCGTTCGCCCGTGACGAAGACGCGACCGTCACGGACGTCCACGTCGTAGGTGGCGACCGCGTCGAGGGCGGGGGCTCCGACCGCCGCTCCCGTCGCCACGTCGAAGGCGGCGTGGTGCCACGGGCAGCGCACCGTGCCGTCGGCACAGATCCCGTCGCCGAGGGGTCCGCCGTAGTGGGTGCAGCGCCCGGCGAGCGCCCGGAAGCCGCCGTCGACGGCGACGACGATCACGGCGTCACCGTCCACCCGTCCCGCCGCAGGTCGTTCAGGGTGGATCTCGTCGACGGGGATCCCCTCGGCGCGGAGATCCGGTCCGGTCGCGTCCTGTGCCTCTGCCACGGTGCGTGCCCCTTCGTCGGTCGGGGACGTCCTACCCGGGCGGGCCGAGCGGTAACCGGCCGATACGCTGCCGCCATGGTCCGTTCCTCTCTCCTCTTCCATCCGGAGCGGTACCACGGGCACAGGCGCCGCACGCCCTTCTTCGAGGGCTGGTACTTCAAGATCGTCGATGCCGCCGAGGACGAGCGGTGGGCGATCATCCCGGGGATCTTCCTGAGCGACGATCCGGGCGAGGAGCACGCCTTCGTCCAGGTCCTCGACGGGTCGACGGGGGCCGCCACCTACCACCGTTTCCCGGCATCGTCCTTCCGGGCGGCCGAGGACGCCTTCGACGTGTCGATCGGGCCGAACCGATTCTGGGAGGGGGGCCTGCGGCTCGACCTCGACTCGGAGGGCCGGCGTCTGCAGGGCGAGGTCACCCTCGTGGACCCGACCCCGTGGCCGGTCTCGCTCCGGTCGCTCGGGATCATGGGGCCGTACGGGTGGATCCCCTGGATGGAGTGCAACCACGGTGTCGTGAGTCTCGACCACGGGCTCGCAGGCACGCTCCGGATCGACGGGCGGTCGGCCTCCTTCGACGGGGGGCGGGGCTACGTCGAGAAGGACTGGGGGAAGGCCTTTCCCGCCGGATACGTCTGGATGCAGTCGAACCACTTCGGCTCGACGGGGACGAGCTTCACCGGCTCGATCGCCATCATCCCGTGGCTCTTCTCGGCGTTCCCCGGGTTCATCATCGGTCTGTGGCACGAGGGCCGCCTCCACCGGTTCGCCACCTACACGCGGGCGTCGACGGAGCATCTGGAGATCGCCGACGACCACGTCCACTGGACGGTGGCCGGGAGCGGCGAACGTCTCGAGATCGTCGCCACCCGGGCGAGGGGCGGCCTCCTGTACGGCCCGACCAGGGAGCGGATGTCGGAGCGGATCGGCGAGACGATGTTGTCGGACATCGAGCTACGCCTGACGGATCGGACGGGGGCGGTGCTCTTCGCGGGTGTGGGCCGCAACGCCGGCCTCGAGGTCCACGGCGACCTCGATCGCCTCCTGGCCCTCCAGGTGGCCGAAGGAGCGTGAGTCGCGGGGAGGGCCGACCGGCGTCTGTTCGGCGGCGTCGGCCGCCGAAGTCGGCCCGGGTATGTGAGGCGGGGAGTGGGTCGCCCGGGACTCGAACCCGGAACCTGCTGGTTAAGAGCCAGATGCTCTGCCAAATTGAGCTAGCGACCCGGCGCAAGGTTAGTCGGTCGATGGTCCTGCCAGGAAGCGCGCGACGACGTCGAGGAAGCCC
>JAWVYO010000182.1:0-2702 GCA_033722675.1 Acidimicrobiia bacterium
CTCCTCGATGACGGTGCGCATGCCGGAGCGGAGCGCATGGTTCACGTCGGAGCCGAGGTCCGTGATCCCGTCCCCGAGGGTCTGGGTCCACCTCGCCGAGCGGCCCTTGAGCTCGTCGGCCCGCTCCTTCGCCTCGTCGAGCCGGGCCACGAGCGCCGCGGCGGCCTCGGGATCGGCGAGGGCGTCTCGCTCCGCCGCGAAGGTCGACCGGATCTGGTCGACCACCCGCAGGACGTCGTGGACGGACGCACGGGCCGAGAGCGCCTGCGCGTTGCGCCCCGCCTCCAGCAGCCACGCCACGAGTGCCGAGAAGCCGGATTCGTCGTTCAGATCCCTCCGCTCCGATCGCAGGGCCGCGGTCCGAAGCGCCGAGGACGTGGGGAGGATCTCGAAGTCGAGACCCGCAGCGGCGAGATGGCCCCGGTCGAGCTCCAGGATCCGCCGCCACGCCGGATAGAAATCGGTCTTGGTCATGACGATGCGAACGTTGGGGCAGAGGCCGTGAACCCGCTGGAGGAAGCCGAGCTCCGGAGCGGTGAGTTCCTGGGAGGCGTCGGTCACGAAGACGACCGCATCGGCCATGGCGATGGCGCCGAGCGTCACCGCTCCGTGCGCCGACTCGAGGCCGCCGACGCCTGGCGTGTCGACCAGGCGGATCCCGCCTTGGAGGAGGCGACGCGGCAGTTCCACCTCGACCGCCGTCACCCGCCGGTCCCCGGCCGCAGCCTCGGTCACGATCGCGGCGAGCTCGGCAGGGTCGATCGCCTCGAGTTCGTCGGACCCCTCGTACCGCGCCCGGGCGGCCGGCTCCGACCCGTACCGGACCATCGTGGGCACCGCTGTCGCGACGTCGTCGTCCACCGGGCACACGACGGTGCCGAGCAGCGCGTTGACGAGGCTGCTCTTGCCCTTCTTGAACTCGCCCGCCACGAGCACGGTCAGGTCCGGTTCGGCGATCCGGCGCCTCGCCCGCTCCAGGCGGGGCAGGAGGTCGGGTCGCTCGTAGGCAGTGGCGGCCCGCGCCGCCACGTCGATGATCTCGATCAGGGCTCGATCGGGCGCGCTGGCGGACTCCCCTTCCATGGCGGTCGAGGCTAGTGCCCGTCCTCCTTCCCGATCGTACGACCTGGGTCGGTATGATCGTCCGACCCGACCGGAAGGACCAGGGAGTGTCGTATCAGCTGGGCATCGACCTCGGCACGACCTACACCGCCGCCGCCGTGTTCCGCGACGGTCGGGCGCGAATCGTCGAGCTCGGCCAGCGGACGGCAACGATCCCCTCGGTCATCTACCTGCGGGAAGACGAGACGATCCTGACCGGCGAGTCCGCGAGCCGTCGGGCCCTCACGGAACCGGGGCGAGTGGCGAGGGAGTTCAAGCGTCGCGTCGGCGACCCGACGCCGCTCCTCCTCGGCGGGACGCCGTACTCGGCCGAGGCACTGATGTCGAAGCTGCTGCGGTGGACGGTGGACCGGGTGTCGGAGCGGGAGGGAGGACCGCCCAGCCAGATCACGGTCTCCCATCCCGCCAACTGGGGGCCGTTCAAGACCGATCTGCTCGGCCAGGCGGTGCGTCTCGCCGACCTCGATGAGGCGCACCTCGTCACCGAACCCGAGGCGGCCGCGATCTACTACTCGTCCCAGGAGCGGGTCGACACGGGCACCGTCATCGGCGTCTACGACCTCGGCGGCGGCACGTTCGACGCCGCCGTCCTTCGTAAGACCGAGGAGGGCTTCGACATCCTCGGCCGTCCCGAGGGCATCGAGCGGCTGGGCGGCATCGATTTCGACGAGGCCGTCTTCGCGCACGTGCGTCGGTCCCTCGACGGGATGCTCGAGGATCTCGATCCCGACGATCCGGCCGCGATGGCCGCGGTCGCGCGGCTGCGGTCCGAGGCGGTCGACGCCAAGGAGGCCCTGTCGGGTGACACCGAGGCATCGATCCCGGTGCTCCTCCCGAACCTGTCGACGGAGGTGCGGATCACCCGCAGCGAGTTCGAGACCATGATCCGGCCCTCCCTCCAGGAGAGCATCGGCGCGATGCGCCGCGCCTTCCGCAGCGCGGACGTCGACGACGAGGAGATCTCGGCGATCCTGCTCGTCGGCGGGTCGTCGCGGATCCCGCTCGTGGCCCAGCTGGTGGGGGCGGAGCTCGGCCGGCCCGTCGCCCTCGACGTGCACCCCAAGCACGCGATCGCTCTCGGTGCGGCCATGGTCGCCGCCAACGAGGAACTGCACGCCGGCGGAGGCCACGGCTCGGTGGCCGATGACGTCGCAGCGGCCGCCGCCGCCGGCACCGCCGTCGGCGCCGCTGCCGCACCCGACGCGTCGGCCGACGAGAGCCCCGCCGACGAGAGCCCTGCCGACGAATCGACCCGAGACGCCCACGCGGCCGGAGCCGCGCCCGTCGAGGAAGCGCCGGAGACCGACGCCGACGACGATCGGGACGAGCGGCCTGCTGCTGCACCCGTTGCGGCAGCAGCCGCAGGTGCCTCCACCGCGGCAGCCGCATCGTCCTCCGGCGACGGCTCGTCGGGAGGCGGCCTGAATCCCCTCGTGATCGGCGGGGCGATCGCGGCGGTGGTGGTGATCGCCCTCATCGCCGTGTTCGCCCTCGGCGGCGGGGGGGGCGAAACCGGAGCCGGCCCCCCCCACCCCCCACCAACCCCCACCCCCGCCCCCCGGGCGCCGCCCCCCCCCACC
>JAWVYO010000183.1:0-2648 GCA_033722675.1 Acidimicrobiia bacterium
CACGAGCACCGTGATGTAGACGACCGTCCGCACGACCACACCCGGGCGCTCGTCGGGAGCGGCCTCGTTGAGGTGCTTGGCGTTGAACCCGAACCGGTACAGGAGCGGGTACGCCAGCAGGAGATAGAACAGCCAGCCCGAACGCCACTCCATCGGCAGCAGCCGGAAGGGATGCGCCAGTAGCGTCGACACCCCGAGCACGAGGAGGAGCGTGCGGGCGGGCACCTCGATCCTCCCGGTCATCCGGCCGACGGCGAGCACGGCGACGAGCACCGACAGCAGTGCGTCGACGGTCGCGAGGGAGGGTGCGTCGAAGCCGGGCACGTCGTCGCGCAGCAGTACGGCCAGCTCGATGGCGCGGGGCGCCATCCACACCGCGAGCACGACCGCCGCCCAGCGGTATCCAGCCGGGATCCGGCGGCTCCGCAGGACCGGCAGCACCACCAGGGCGCCGATCGAGGTGACCACGACACCCCAGAACGGCACGCGGGAATCCGCTCCCGTGAGCCAGTCGACGGCGTCGATGAGCCGCTCGGCGAACGCGGACGGCGGGAGGACGGCGAGAACGGCCACGAGGAGTCCCATCAGCACGGCCGCGACGTAGACCGCCGCGAACCCCAGTCCCACCCAGCGCACGACGATCCGTCCCTGCTCCACGCCGGGCGCCGCGCGACGCCGGATCAACCAGGCCCCCGCGCCCAGGACGAGGACCGCCCCGATGAGCCACGCCCACGCCCCGTCGCCCCGGCTCGTCTCGAAGGCACCCCCGCCGAAGGAGCCGACCCGGCCGTACCCGAGGCCGAGCCACAGCAACTTCGCCCCCGCGGCCACCGCCACCACCGGGCCGGCCCGATCGGCCAGCGCCGACAGTCCGTCGCCCATGTCGCGCGCCTGGCGGGACGACAGCACGATGCTCCAGAGGACGAGGATCCCGACGGCGGCCACGAGGGCACCGACGACGGTCACGGTGGCCTGGGCGAACACATCCCGGGGCGACAGCACGAGCCCCGGCACCGTCACCGTGGCCTCCCCCGACGCCACCGCCCACACGAACGCAGAGAGCCCGAAGGGCGCGACCGCCCACCACGCCACTGCGAAGGGCCGCCGGTCCACCACGCGCTGGGGGACGAGGAGGACACCGATGGCGGCCCCCAGGCCGGCCCATCCGAGAAGGCGGAGGAGTTCCATCCCGATCGAGTCGTCCATGTCGGCGACCCAGCCGAAGGCGACGGTCTGGGCGGCGAGCGCGGCCCCCAGCAACGCGACGGAGGCCCGGGCGAGCCACGGGAACCGCCAGACCGAGTCCGTGGCGGACGCCACCGCCACGAACCCGAGGGCCCCCAGCACCACGAGCGACCAGGGCACGAGGAGTCGCGGGACCGTTCCGCCGAACGCGGTGACCTGGAGGCCCCCCGGCGGCGTCCACCCCTCGCCGATCGCCACCGCCAGGACGCCGGATCCGACGGCGACGACGATCGCCACGATCGACATCGTGCGATGCACCCGCGGCAGCCCGCGGAGGTGCAACCGCCTGGGCTCCCACCAGGCGACGAGAGACCGCACGGCCGAGGGACGGGCGCTCACCCGCCGGATCCTATGGACCCGAGAGGTGGCGCGGGATCACTCCTCCGGCTGCTCGGGCAGCGGGACGAGCACGGCGTCCTGGTACTCGTGGCGTCCCCACGGCTCGATGTACTCCTCCTCGTGCGCCCCGCCGCCGCACACGCCGCAGGCCCGACGAGCCACCGGTCCGCCGGCCATCGACGAGATGAGCGCGTACAAGAAGGTCCCCACGGTTCGGACCTCGTCGGCGTCGAGGCTCGTCCCGGTTCCCCGCTCGACGGCATTGCGGAGCCGGCCCATCACCGTCTCGAGGTTCTCGCGGTCGCTCGCCATCTGCCACTCCTGGTCGTTGCGGCGACCAGCGTACCCGTGCTCGGCCCGCCGATCGCGTCACCCGATGCCCGATGGGGAACACACCCTGGCATCATTGGGGCCATGACGACGCCCGGGCGCCGCAGCGGAGGCGCGTTCTCCTTCCTCTTCAGCGGCCCGAACCTCCCCTTCACCCTGACGATCATCGGTGCCGCGGTCTTCCTGACCGGCTTCCTCTTGCTCTCGGGCGACGACGGCACCTCCGACGTCGCCGCCGGTGCGAGCACGACGACGACCACCGAAGCGGCCGTGACCACCACGACCGCCGGCTCGGAGACCACCGCCGTCACCACCACGACCAGCGAGGGGACCGGGACCACCGATCCGGGCACGGACACGACGAGCACCACCGAGGCCACCGCGACGACCACCACCGAGCCGAGCGGGCCCCTCCAGGGGCTCGCCCTCGAACAGCTGGCCTCGGGCATCCCCCAGCCGACGTTCGCCGGCTCGCCCCCGGGCAGCGACCTCGTCTACGTGACGGAACGGCAGGGACGGGTCGTGGTGGTCGACGAAGACGGCGTGCGGGGCACCCCCTTCCTCGACCTGCTCGACGTCGTCGGATCGGGCGGCATCGAGAACGGCCTCCTCGGTATGGCCTTCCACCCCGACTACGCGTCGAACGGGCGACTGTACGTCTACTTCACCGACCGTGAGCTCGACTCCCGGGTCGTCGAGTACACGACGTCCGGACTCGACGCCGCGCAGGTGGA
>JAWVYO010000184.1:0-2597 GCA_033722675.1 Acidimicrobiia bacterium
CTCGCTGCTCCACGTCAGTACCTCGATCAGCGTGGCTGCGAGTTCACCCTCGGGGAGCGCGGCGATCTCGGCGCGGGCCCGGGCGGCGTCGGACAGGGTGGTGGTCGTCGTGGAGGACGTGGTCGACGACGTCGTGGACGAGGTGGTGGCCGCCGCCTCGGTCGGTTCCGTGACGGCTTCCGTGGTGGTCGTCGACGCGGTCGACGTCGTCGCCGCGGTGCCGGTCCCGCCGTCACCGCTCAACAACACGAACAGCAGCACGGCACCCACGACCCCCGCAACCGGGATCACCCACTTGAGCCAGGAGGGGAACCACGACGCCGCGGCGACGTCCGGGATCCCGTCGACCGGCAGGACCCAGTCGCCACACCGGAGCGGCCGTTCGTCACCGTCGACGAGGATGGTGGGTGTCCAATCGGTGCAGTCACGCCGGCGGAAGGTCATGACGGCGGAGCCCGTCCCCGCGTCGTACCGGCCCACCGGCACGACCGGATCACCCGTGGATCCGGGCTCGGGTCGCTCCGGGTCCGGCGCGACCATGTCGACGTACGGGTTGGGGGCACGATCGAAATCCAGCGGCTCCTCCCCGGGGGCGGAGTACGACGGTTGCTGCCACTCCCCGGAGTCCGAGGAGTAATAGAGGCCGATCGGGTACGAGTACGTCGGGGAGTTCGAGGGCCCCCAGCCCGGGTCCAGTCGATCGGCGTACTGCGCATACGTCGTCTTGAGGAGTGTCTGGCCGTCCGACCCCAGGGAGTAGGTGAGGCCGAGTCGGGGCACGGCATCCACCCATGCGACGCGGGCGGCATCCGCATCCGTTGCGTCGGGGAGCATGTCGGGCAGCCGGGGATCCGTGGTGGCAGCGCCCGTGCTTCGGGGGGCGTCGAAGCGGACACCGAGGTCGAACTTCCGGCCCTCCGCCCCCTCATCGCAGTCCAGCGTGAAGGTGAATGCGCCCGAATCCTCCCACTCGAGCGCGGTCGAATCGAGGTGGTCGATCAGGACGAGGCGGTACTCCAGGTCGATGGGGTCGTCCCCGGTGTTCCGGAGCGAGCACGGGCTGGCGATGACGCATGTGGGCGGATCCGGGAGGGGCGCCGTGCAGAGGCCGATGTCCGCCTCGATCGAGCAGCCCTCGGGGAGTCGGACCTCGAGCCCGACCCCGACCTCGCCGCGCGGGGGCACCGTCACCGAGCCGACGACGTCGTCCAGCGGCCCGGGTGACGTGCCGTTCTCCAGTCCGGCCAGGACGAAGCGGCCGTCGACGGGGAAGGGGTTCTCGTTGGCGAGCACCATCACCGGGACGTGGAACCCCGATCCTTCGACCGGGGTGCCGTCGTAGGGGATCTCGGGCACCGGTCCTCCTGCGCGGCGACGCAGTCGTGGGCAATCATGGCAGGAATGGAGATCCTCGGTCCACCGCTCGACCCCGATGCGCCGCTCGCCGTGCGGGGCTCGGACGACCTGACGACGATCCTCGGGGACCTCGGCGTCGCCATCGCCGTTACGACGTACCGGGACGGGTTCGTGGTGCTGGTGGGATCGATCGACGGGCGCCTCGTCACCCGCCAGCGGCACTACGGCCACGCGTCGGCCATCGCGACGGGGCCCGACGGCCTTCTCGTCGCCGGGGCCGGCGTGATCCACGGGCCGGCCGGAGCGACGCCGATCGGCACCGATCACGACGTCCACGCGCTGGCCGTCGACGGCGACGGCGTCGTCGTCTTCTGCAGCACCAGGCGGTCCTGTCTGGCGACCCCCGACGGCGGGGGCGGATGGACCGTCCGGTGGCGGCCCGACTTCGTCACGGCGACGGCGCCCGAGGATCGCTGCCATCTCAACGGGTTCACCCTCGACGAGACCGGCGTCGAGGCCGCGACGGCCCTCGGCGTCTCCGACGAGCCCGCCGGATGGCGCGATCGTCTCGATCGGGGGGTGGTCGTCGGCGGAGACGGGCGCGTCGTCGCCGACCGGCTGTGGCTTCCGCACTCGCCGATCCGCCTCGGTGGGGACCTCTGGATCGCCGAGTCGGGGACGGGGAGCGTGGGCGTCGTCTCCGACGGGGTCTACGAGCCCGTTGCGCATCTGCCCGGATTCACCCGGGGTCTCGCCACCGTCGGGGGCCACCTCGTGGTCGGCCTGTCCATGCCGTGGAGGGCGCGTCACGCCCTGCCGGTGACCGACCGCCTCGACCGGGACGGCGCCATGTGCGGGTTCGCCGTCGTCGACGTCGGCGGTCGCGTGCTCGCCAGCTGCTGGGTGAGCGCCCCCCGCGGGGAGGTCCTCGACGTCGCCGCCGTCGCTCTCGATGCCGGCACGTAGACGGCGCCGGCCGCCGTCCTAGGCGGACACGCCGAGCGTCGCCAGGTGGTAGAGCACGACGAGGGACATCACGGCCACGATGGCCACGGCGGCCTCGATCACCCGTCGGTACCGGCGGAACCACCATCCGGCGGCCGCCACGACGATCGACACGCCGACCTTGACGACGGCGGCCAGGCCGTGGCCGGTCTCGAGGAGCCACGCCATGACCGGGTTCACCTCCTCGAGGCCCCGGTCGAGGGCGCCGAACGTGAGCGCGATGTCGGCGACGTTGA
>JAWVYO010000185.1:0-2548 GCA_033722675.1 Acidimicrobiia bacterium
GACGTCACGGAGTCGTGATCCGCCCGCCGTCCACGTAGACGGTGCAGGCGCCGTCGCGGGTGAAGCCGGCGATCGACAGGCCCAGTTCGGCCGCCAGGTCGATGGCGAGCGACGAGACCGCCGACACCCCGGCGACCACCGCGATCCCCGCGACCGCCGCCTTCTGGACGATCTCGAAGGAGACGCGGCCGGAGACGACGAGCACCGGCGGATCGACCGGCCACGCCGAGGGGGCGAGGTGGCCCACCAGCTTGTCCACGGCGTTGTGGCGGCCGACGTCCTCGCGGACGGCGACGAGCCCTCCATCGGCGTCGAAGGCGGCCGCGGCATGGAGGCCGCCGGTGAGGGCGAACGTCGGCTGGTGCTCCGCCAGGGCCTCGGCGCAGCGGGCGAGCAGCACCTGGGAGACCGACGGTCCCGGCGGCGGGCGGCGCGCCGCCACCCGGACGGCGTCGATGGACGCCTTGCCGCACACCCCGCACGAGGACGTGGCGTAGAGGTTGCGCCGGAAGCGTTCGGGGTCCACGGTGACCCCCTCGGCGAGGTCGATCTCGAAGCGTCCCTCGCCCAGGTCGACCACGCGATCGATCTCGGCGGGCCGCAGCACGATCCCCTCCGTCAGGGCGAAGCCGCGGACCAGGTCCTCGTCGTACCCGGGCGTGCGCATGAGGACGGCCAGCGCGACGCCGCCGAGGCGGATCTCGATCGGCTCCTCGACCACGACGGCGTCCTCGAAGGGGGCGTCGCGAACGGCGGGCCGCCTCGTCACCGCCTCGTCGGGGACGCTCATCCCTCGGAGTGGACGTACTGCCAGCCGAACCGTCCCTTGATGCAGAGGTTCCCGAGCGTGACGTCGTGATCCAGCGGCGAGGTCACGTCGACGATGCGGCCGTCCTGTGTCTTGACCTCGAGGTTGCAGCCGACGCCGCAGTAGGGACAGACGGTGCGGGTGACGTCCTGTGCGTCGGGATCCCAGGTCCCGGCGTCCCGGAGGTCGAACTCCACCTTCCCCACGAGGGCCCCCGTCGGGCAGACGGCGATGCAGTTGCCGCAGTAGACGCAGGCCGAGTCGGGGAGGACCCGGTCGAACTCGGTGGACACCACGGTGTCGAACCCCCGGCCCGCCATGGCGATGGCGAACGTGTTCTGGTGCTGCTCCCCGCAGGCGTCGACGCACCGGTAACAGAGGATGCAGCGGGCGTAGTCGCGGACGTAGAGCTCGTCCTCCACCTTCACGGGTTCGGCCACCGAGTCCGCGCGATCGGTGGACGGCACGGGCCGGTGTCCGGGATGGGGGGCGCCGCGGCCCTCGGCCGGAGCCGGCGGGCCGAAGCGACCGAAGTCGGCGCCCGCCCGGTCGGCCGCCGCCAGGATGTCGGGAGCCCGGTCGAGCTCCACCGCCGATCCGAGGAGCTCGAAGACGAGGCGACGGCTCGTACGGACCCGTTCGGAGTCGGTGGACACCTCGAGGCCGTCGGACACCACACGGGAGCAGGAGGGCACGAGGGCGCCGGGGCCGGTCTCCACGACACAGGCGCGGCAGGCGTTGGCGGGCTCCAGGGTGCGGACGTAACAGAGGGTCGGGACGTCCACCCCGGCGGCGCGGCAGGCGTCGAGGATCGACGCGCCGTCGGCGACCTGAACGGCGTCGCCGTCGACGTGGACGGTGATCGTCATGCCCCCACCCCCGGCAGGCCGAGGGCGATGGCGGAACGCACCGCCGATGCCGCGGTGCGCCCGAGCCCGCAGATGGAGGCGTCGGTCATCACGGCGTCGATGTCGGCGAGCCGCTCCCGCTCGTCGTCGGCGGTGCCCATCGGCTCGTTCGCGCCGAGCCGGACGAGGGCCTCGTGCTGGCGCACGGTGCCGATGCGGCACGGCACGCACTGCCCGCAGGACTCCTCGGCGAAGAACCGGGCGATGCGTCGCACCACCGGGCCGAAGTCGGTGGCGTCGTCGAAGAGCACCACCGCACCGGAGCCGAGGGTGAGGCCGGCCTCGGCGGCGTCCTCGAACGTGAGGGGGAGGTCCATGGCGTCGGGGCCGGCGAACACCCCGGCGGCGCCGCCCAGCAGCACGGCACCCAGGCGGCCGGTCCCGCCGACGCCGCCGGCCGTGTCCACGAGGTCGCCGAGTCGCGTGCCGAAGGGCACCTCGTAGACGCCGGGACGGCCCACGTCTCCGGACACCGAGAAGAGCTTCGGTCCCGTCGACCCCTCGGTCCCGATGGCGGCGAAGGCGTCGGCACCGCCCGTGAGGACCTCGAGCATCGCGACCAGCGTCTCGATGTTGTTGACGGCGGTGGGGCGGTCGAACAGGCCGGACTCGTTGGGGAAGGGCGGCTTCTGCGCCGGCTCACCCCGGTGGCCCTCGATCGACCGGAACAGGGCGGTCTCCTCGCCGCAGATGTAGGCGCCCGCCCCGACCCGCACCTCGACGTCCACGTGGTCGATCCAGCCGGCCGCGCCCATCTCCGCCACGGCGTGCTCCAGCCGACCGACGGCGTCGGGATACTCGCCCCGGACGTAGATCCAGCCCCGTTCGGCCC
>JAWVYO010000186.1:0-2538 GCA_033722675.1 Acidimicrobiia bacterium
GCTCGGTCGACTCGCCGAAGGCCTCGTACGTCCTCCCCCACCGGATGTCGCGGGGGACGGCGAGCACCGGGGCGTAGTTCCACGTGACCCCGGTCGCCGCCGTCTCGACGGCCGTGGCGCGCGCCACCCGTTCGACGAGGTCGGCCGACCGGGTGGCGCCGAGCCCGATGTTGTGCGGGAAGATCACCGCGCCCAGCAGATTGCTGTGGCCGTGGACCGCGTCGGACCCGTAG
Source organism: Acidimicrobiia bacterium (assembly GCA_033722675.1). GTDB lineage: Bacteria > Actinomycetota > Acidimicrobiia > Spongiisociales > UBA11373 > DATHYU01. The sequence continues at coordinate 234 of JAWVYO010000186.1, forward strand.
AGGAGCGGGATGCCGAGCCGGGAGCCGAGCGCGGCGTCCTGGAGCTCCGTCGTCATCTCCACCCACGCCCCGGGCGTGTTCGGCGAGGGGGCCTGGCCGCCGCCGCTGAGAATGGCGCCGATCCCCCGCTCGGTCACGGTCGACAGGGGGACGGCGTCCTTGTGGACGAGGGTCATCTGGCCGATCTTCTCGTCGAGCGTCATGCGGGCGAGGAGATCCTCCACGCGCTCGTCGACGGGGAGGGCGGGGTCCCGGTAGGGGGTCTCGGCCTCGGTGGTCGCCGGCGACGCCGTGGTGGTGGAGCCCGACGACGGGATGGGGGCCGCCGTGGTCGTCGTCCGTGCCGCCGGCTCCGAGCCGGTGCAGGCCGAGACGACGATGGCCAGGGTCAGCGCGAGGACGGACCGCCGCATCAGATCGTCCGTCCGTGGCCACGCGGCCACGCGGCCTCCCACGAACCTCCCGGATCGGCGACCTGCGCCGCATCGGCGGGCCATGGCCGGGGCAGCCGGCCGGTGAACGGCCGCCGGCCCACGAGCACGTCGGCGATCCCGGCGCCTTCGCTCCCGGGGAGCCAGGCGGCCACGATGGCGTCGCAGACGTCGGCGGCGTCCCCGAGGACGAGCGGTCGGCCTGCGACGACGACGAGCACGAGCCGGTCCACGCGGGCCCGGATCCGCTCGATGAGCTCGCGGTCCTCGCCCGGGAGCCGCAGGTCCTCGCGATCGCCGAGGCCCTCGGCGTAGGGGCGCTCCGACACCACCACGACGCCCACCGGGGCACGCTCGTCGCCGGTGCCGTCGGGGTCGTGCACGACCTCCGCGCCACCCTCCCGGAGGCCGTCGAGGATCGTGGTGCCGGTCGTGATCGTTCCGGTCCCGCCCTGCCACTCGATGGTCCATCCGCCGCACTGCCGTCCGATGTCATCGGCCCCGGCGCCCGCCACGAGCACCCGCCCCGAACCGATCGGCAGGACGTCGCCGCGATGATCGAGCAGCACGGCCGAGGCGGCGGCCGCCTCTCTGGCCAGATCGCGATGCGCGCCGACGGCGGTGACCGGAGGCTCGGCCGGGTGGTCGAAGAGCCCGAGGGCGTGCTTCACGGCCAGGATCCGAACCACGGCGTCGTCGATCCGCTCGATCGCGACGTCGCCCACCTCGACGGCTCGCGTGAGATCGTCGACGAACCGCTGCCAGGCGATGGGCACCATGACCATGTCGATGCCGGCGTTGACGGAGATCACGGCGCAGCGGTACGGGTCGGCGTCGAGCTGGTCGATCCCCATCCAGTCGGACACGACGAAGCCCTCGAACCCGAGCTCGCCCTTGAGCAGCTCCGTGAGGAGCCGGTGGTGGCCGTGCACCTTGTCACCGTTCCAGGAGCTGTACGAGGCCATGACCGTGAGCACGCCGGCTCCGATCGCGTCCTCGTAGGGCGGGAGGTGCACGGAACGCAGCGTCGCCTCGTCGACGACCGTGTCGCCCTGGTCGATGTGCCACTGCGATCCCCAGCCGTTCCACCAGTCCGTCCACTCGACGCGATGTGCGGTGCCCCAGACGGTGCCGCCGTCCCCCACGAAGTGCTTGGCGCAGGCGGCGACACCGGCGTCCTGCAGACCCCGCACGGCAGCGGCACCGAGGCGGGAGACGAGCGAAGGATCGTCGCCGAAGCTCTCGTACGAACGCCCCCACCGGGGGTCCACCGAGACCGCCACCGTCGGCGCGAAATCCCAGAGCGAGCCCGTCGCAGCCGTCTCGATCCCCGTGGCCCGGTAGACCCGCTCGACCAGAACCGCGTCGCCGGTGGCGCCCAGGCCCACGTTGTGGGGGAAGATCGTGGCATCCCCCACGTTCGAGTGGCCGTGCACCGCGTCGACGCCGTAGAGGAGTGGGATGCCGAGACGCGACCGCCGCCCGCCGTCGAGGAACGCGCCGACCATCTCGCGCCAGGCCTCCGGCGTGTTGGGCTCGGGGTTGGCGCCGCCCCCCGACAGGACGGAGCCGATCCCGTGATCGGCGACCTCGTCGGGGGTGATCGAGTTCTTCTCGGCCTGGGTCATCTGGCCGATCTTCTCGGCGAGCGTCATCCGCCCGAGCACGTCGGAGGCGAAGGCCCTGGAGGCACCGAGATCCGTGGTCGACGAGGGAGGCGGCATCGTCGGCGGCCTCACTCCTCGATGCGCTGGTAGACCCGGACGTGGTCGACGAGGAACTGCTTGGGGAACTCGACGTCGAAGCCCACGGGTCCGGGGAAGAGCCCGCCGACGGCGAGGTTGAGCAGCATGAAGTAGGGCTGGTCGTAGACC
>JAWVYO010000187.1:0-2496 GCA_033722675.1 Acidimicrobiia bacterium
CGTCGGCGACGGCGACATCCGCGACTTCCTCCGCCGCCGGGTCCCCGGGGCCGGGGCCGCCGGACCGATCGTCGACACGAGCGGCGACGTGGTCGGCCAGCACGACGGCGCGGTCGGCTACACCGTCGGTCAGCGCCGGGGCCTCGGCGTGGCGCTGGGGGAGCGCCGCTACGTGGTGGACGTCCGGCCCGAGACCTCGACGGTCGTCATCGGGACGCGCTCCGACCTCATGGCCGCCGGGTGCCGCCTCGAGGACGTGTCGTGGGTCGACGGCGACGCCCCGGCCGACACCGGGGACCTGTCCGTCCAGATCCGCTACCGGTCGGCCGCCGTCGCGGCATCGGTCACCGCGACCGGGGACGGCGCCGACATCCGATTCGCCGAGCCGGTCGCCGCCGTGGCGCCCGGCCAGGCAGGGGTCGTCTACCGGGGCGACGAGGTGCTGGGCGGCGGCACGATCGCCTCCGCCGTCGGGTGATCCGCACCACCGGGATCGGCGGGCTCCCGCACCTCGACCCCACGGACGCGGCGGCCTTCGTCGACCGCACCGCCGACGTGCCCTACCTCCCGCAGCTCCCCCGGCGTCACCCCGAAGAGGGGATGCTCCTGCAGTGGGGCGACGGTCTGTGCGGATGCGGTGCCGGCGGCGGCCTGGGCCTCGAATACGGAGCACCGACCGGCCCGCGGCACGAGGCGTTCGTGGGGGCGCTCGGGTATCTGGACGAACTCGAGGCCGCTCCGCCACTGCTGAAGGTGCAGGCCACGGGGCCGGTGACGCTCGGGCTGGCGATGCGCGCCGGGGGGCATCCCGGCGACGACGCCCTCTGGTCCTGCGTCGTCGAGGGCCTGTGCGACCGGATCGAGGACCATCTCCGACGCGTCGCCCGGCGGCTCCCGGACACGGAGCTCCTCGTCGTGCTCGACGAACCGGCCCTCGGCGCCGGTCCGGCGATCGGCGGCCTCGGTCCCGCCCGCGACGCGCTGGCGGCCGTCTTGGACCGGATCCATCCGAGGCCCGGCATCCACTGCTGCGGCGACGCCCCCTGGTCGGAGCTCGCCGGGCTGTCGCCGGCGGCGGTCTCCTTCGACGTCGGATCGGTGGGTCGGGCGTTCGCCGGATCGGTCGACGCCCTCGCCGAGGTCCTGTCGGCCGGAACTCGTATGATCTGGGGCGCCGTGCCCGTCGACGCGCCGCCCCTCCCGCCCCTCGAGCACCTCGTCTCCCGGATCCGCCGGGTCGAGGGGGCGCTCGTGATGGCGGGCGCCGATCTCGCCGCCCTCGGTGACGCGTGGGTGAGCCCCGCCTGCGGACTGGCGGGCCTCACGCCTGACCACGCATCGGCGGTGGCGCGCCGGACCGCCGAGGTGGCCGAGGAACTGCATTGAGCGCCGCAGAGCGGATCGCCGAGCTCCGCCAGGAGATCCGCCACCACCTCCATCGCTATCACGTCCTCGACGCCCCCGAGATCTCCGACACCGAGTTCGACGCCCTCATGCGCGAGCTCACGGCCCTCGAGGAGGAGCATCCGGACCTCGTCACGCCGGACTCGCCCACACAGCGCGTCGGGGCGCCGCCCGAGGATGGCTTCGGCGAGGTCAGCCATCGCCGGCGTATGTTCTCCCTCGACAACGCCGAGAGCACCGACGATCTCGTCGCATGGGCCGAGCGCGCCGAACGCATCCTCGGGCGGTCGCCGGGCGGATACTCCTGCGAACTGAAGGTCGACGGGCTCGCCGTGTCACTCACCTACACCGACGGCGCCTTCACGGTGGGCGCCACCCGGGGTGACGGCGTCACCGGGGAGGACGTCACCGCCAACCTGCGGACGGTCGAGTCGATCCCGCTCCGTCTGCTCGGCGACGACCCACCGGCGATCCTCGAGGTCCGCGGCGAGGTCTACATGCCGATACCCGCCTTCGAGGAGCTCAACGAGGCCCAGGCGGAGGCGGGGGAACGCCTGTACGTGAACCCGCGCAACGCAGCCGCCGGTGCGGTGCGCCAGAAGGACCCCGCCGTGACGGCCACCCGGCGGCTGGCGATCTGGGTCTACCAGGTCGGCGACGTCGAGGGCGGCCCGGACCTCGGCTCGCACACCGAGTCGCTGGAGTGGCTGCGCGACCTCGGGTTCCCCGTCAATCCGGCGTCGGCCCACGTCGACGACCTCGACGCCGTCGTCGCCTACTGCCGCGACGCCGAGGCGGGCCGCCACGACCTCCCGTACCAGACGGACGGTGTCGTCGTGAAGGTGGACGACCTCGGCGAGCAGGCGGAGCTGGGCTTCACGGCGCGGAGCCCCCGGTGGGCGATCGCATACAAGTTCCCGCCGGAGGAGCAGACGACGACGCTGCGGTCCATCGAGGTCAACGTCGGCCGCACCGGCACGGTGAATCCCTACGCCGTGCTCGAACCGGTCTTCGTCGGCGGGGCCACCGTCACGAACGCCACGCTCCACAACCAGGACGAGATCGCCCGCAAGGACCTCCGCATCGGCGACA
>JAWVYO010000188.1:0-2435 GCA_033722675.1 Acidimicrobiia bacterium
GAGCCGCAGGCGGGACTCCTGCAGCTCGGCGGCCTTCTCGGCGAGGGCGGCGTCGAGGCGGAGCCGCCGCAGCACGAGGCCCGCCGATCCGGCGAGGTCGTCGACGAGGTCCTGCTCGGTCGGGGTGATGGCGTCGCCGCGTCGCTTCTCCACGGTGAGGGCGCCGAGCAGATCACCGTCGCGTCGGATGGGCGCCGCGGTGCCGGGCAGGTCGTCGAGCGAGGGAACCGACGCGGGCAATTCGTCGGCGGGCGCCGCCGCGGCGGGCCGAAGCCCGTCGTCCTCGGCCACCCACACGACCGCTCGCGCCGCGCCGGTGCCCTCGGCGAGCCGCTCGGCCATCCGCTCGAAGAGGCCCTCCTCCCGCTCGGCCCCGGCGAGGCGGCCGGTGAGGTCCGACAGCACCTCGTAGGGGGTGGCCCGGCGCCCGTAGACGAGGCGGTTCGCCCACTTCTGCAGCCGCTGGCGGGCGGGCTCGAAGACGATGGCGATGACGGCGGTGGAGACGATCGGCAGCCAGAGCCCCGACCCCCCGACCGCCTCGCCGACCCCCACCACCACGGGGGCGTAGATGGCGAGGATGAGCACGGCGAGCCCGGCGAACACCACGGTCCGGTTGATGATCACGTCGATCTGGAAGAGCCGGTAGCGGAGGACGGCGACGCCCAGGGAGATGGCCAGGTTCACGACCACCGCGATCGACGCGATCTGGAATACCCGGAGGTCGATGAGGAGCAGCAGCTGCGACACGACGAAGACGCCGATGCCCCACAGGCCCCAGCGGTACTGGAGCCGGGCCTCGCCCGTCGCCCGGCGGGCGCGCAGCACGAGACGAGCGAGCACGACGAGGGCCAGGAGGACGAGGGTGCCGAACATCGGCACGATGAGGTTCTGCGTCGTCTCGGCCGCCGTCTCGTACGTGGTGGTGGACCAGGGCCGTGACAGCCAGCCGAGGGTGAGGGCGGTGCTGGCGATGAGGACGGCGGCGATCCCGGCCAGCCATCGGTCGATACGACCGTGGAACCGACCGTGGGGGAAGACGACGAGGGCGACGGTCCCGATCCCGAAGACGACCGGCACCCACACCCACGACGCCACGTTGAAGGCGACCGCCGCGAGGAGGTCGAGATCGGCGGGGGCGAGGGGGATGCCGGCCTGGATGTCGCTGTTCGAGAACCCCGACACCGCGAGGCCGACACCGGCGCCGAGCGTCTGCAGCGATCCGAAGAGGGCGATCCACACGAAGGCCCACACCGCGAGGTTGCGGGGTCGGGACCGGACGCCGACGAGGGCGACGGCGCCGAAGATGAGCGTGCCGACGACGTTGTGGACGATCCAGTCGTCGACGAAGAGCGCCGCCTCCCCCGTCACCAGGTAGACGACCGTCGCCGTGAGGGCGAAGGCGATGGCGGCGACCGCGAGGGCGGTTCCGGCGATGCGACGGCCCCGGTCGGTCATGGACCCTCCCCCACGGGGATGGCACCCGACACGGTGGTGCCCCGCCCGGGCGCCGAGTCGACGCGCAGGGTCCCCGACACGGCGGAGAGCCGGTCGGCCATGTTCGACAGCCCCGATCCTGCCCGGGCGTCGCCGGGGTCGAAGCCCGCGCCGTCGTCGGTGACGGTGAACCGCACCTCGCCGTTCGTCCGGCCGAGCACCACCCGGACCTCCGACGCCCCGGCGTACTTGGCGACGTTCTGGAGGGCCTCGAGCACGCAGAAGTAGACGGTGGCCTCCACCTGGCGGTCGTGGCGGCCCACCCCGTCGGCCTCGACCCGCACCGGCACGGGGGCGCGCCGGGCCTGGGCGGTGATGGCGGCCCCCAGTCCCTCGGCCTCGAGGAGCGGCGGATACACGCCCCGGGCGAAGTCACGGAGGCCGTCGACGGCGGCGTCGGCCTCATCCGACAAGCCTTCGAGGAGGGCCACGGTGCGCTCCGCCCCGTCCTTGGCGGCGATGGCCCGGGCGAGGCCGAGCTTCACCTTGAGGGCGACGAGCTGCTGCTGGGCACCGTCGTGGAGGTCCCGTTCCAGCGTGCGGCGGGTGTCGTCCTGCACCTCGACGAGGCGGCGGCGCGACTCCCCCAGCTCCTCCACCCGCCGCTGCAGCGCCTCGGTCAGCCGCTGGTTCCGCAGCGCCAGGCCGAGGCCGGCCGCCACTTCGGCGGCGAGGCGGCGGTCCTGGTCGGGCAGTGTCTGGCCGCGCGCGGCGCCGAGGGTGAGCCGGCCCAGCTGCTCCCCCTCGTGGGAGATGGGGAAGGACGCGGCGTCGACGGCGCTGGCCGGCCGCTCGGCGGGGAACGCCGCCGCCGTGGCGTCACGGTCGCCGACCCGCACCTCCAGCGCCGCGTACTCGGCACCCGTGCCCTCCACGAGCGACCGGGTCACCTCGTCGAGGACGGTGTCATCGGTGGCGGCGACGCTGCGGGCGAACTC
>JAWVYO010000189.1:0-2408 GCA_033722675.1 Acidimicrobiia bacterium
CCATGCTGGAAGACGCCGTGCAGGCCCAGGCCCGGGAGGCCCGCGACCTCCCCCTGGGCGAGGAGGAGCGCGTCGCCGTCGCCTACGCCGAGCTCGGCCGTCGCGTCGGGACGCGCCGGCCCCACCCCGAGCCTGCCGCCCGCCGCCGCTGCCGCACCGCGGCCCCCGCCCCTCGCGGCCCGGGCGGGCGCGGCGGACCCGCCCCCCGCGGGCGGTGACCACGACGGGTCCGACGGCCGTGGGGGTGAGGGCGTCGGCGATCGTCTCGCCGGCGCGGCGCCGGGCGGCAGCCACCCGGTGGGGCCGCAGCGACCCGACGAGACGGCCGAGCTCCGCGACGGCGACGTCGAAGCGCTCCCCCTCGCCCAGGGGGACGTCGAGGGCCTCCCGGGCCTGGGCCTGCACGGCGTCTTCCAGCATGGGCCGCTCGCCCGACGCCCGCAGCTCCAGCGGTTCGCGGGTCGCCTCGCGGAGACGCTCGACATCCACCACCTCCAGGGCCCCGGCGTACCAGAGGGCCTCGAGGGTCTCCCGGTCGCCGCCCCGGTGACGGTCTTCCACCTCCCGCAGCGCGGCGAGGGCCGCGGCGGTGTCGACATCGAGGTCCGTGGGGGTCGGCGCCACCGCGAAGTCCGCGACGAGGGGGAGCTCCTCGCCGGTCGGTTCGAGGGCTCCGAGCACCTCGTCGACCCGCTCCTCCCGGCGAAGGCGCTTGCGCGTGCGGGCGTTCCGCCGGGCGTTCGTCAGGACGATCGCGCCGGTCCCGACGAGCAGCGCGCCGCCGATGAGCGTCGGCAGCGGCGGCGGACCGTCGCCCGGGGCCGAACCACGGGTGAGCGTCAGCCGGTAGGACCCGGCGGTGCCGGAGAAGCCCGAGACCTCGATGGTGTGCGTCCCGGAGCGCTCGATGCCCGTCTGGATCCGGGAGTCGAGGCCCCCGCCCCCGTCGTCGTCCTCCCCGACGATCGCGCCCGAGGGCGAGCGCAACCGGAGGAACGTGTCGAAGCCGTCCACCCCGTCGGTGCGGATGTCGACGAGATCGCCGGCCTCCGCCTCGAAGGTCCAGGTCTCCGCGTCGCCGGGACCGACCGTTCCGAACACGGTCGCCCCGAAGGCGATCGAACCTCCGGCGCCGGTCCCTCCGCCGGTCCCGTCCTCGATGCCGAGGCGGATGGCGAGGGCGCCGAGGATCGCCTGGATCCCGGCGTCGAAGTCGCCGTTGCGAAAGCCCGTGTCGCCGGCCGACGCGACGCTCGACAGACCCGGCACGGTGAGGCCGCTGCCCGTGACGATCTCGGTGCGACGCTCCTCGAGGGACACCAGCACGACGATCCCGTCGTCGGCGTCGGCGTCGCCCACCCCCCAGGTGTTCCCGATCGCCTCGGCGAGGGCGCGTGGTGTCCGGTCACCGCTCGACGGCGCGATCACCACGGCGATCTGGTGGCCATGGTCCTCCACGACCCGCTGCACGGCCTCCTCGAGGACGGCGTCGTCGGCCACCACCCCGGCGGCGTCGGTCACCCAGCCGTCACAGACGATCCCCTCCACCGGGGGACACGAGGCCGGCGCCTCGGTCTGTGCGGCGGCGGGCGGGGCCGCCACGACGACCACCAGCGCGATCGCGACGAGCGCTCGCTTCATCGCTCGGCCGTGAGCGGGAGGTCGATGGGGCGGTAGAAGCCCGGGTCGAGCCGCGGCAGCATCTCGAGGGCGGCGGTCATCTGCGCGACGGCCGCCTCGTCGTCGGAGACGCCGCCGTCGATGCGCAGCGACAGGGGTGGTTCGCCGTCGATCGTCAGTTCGTCGTGGGGATCGTCGAGTCCCCAGGCGAGGAGCAAATCGAGGGAGATCGAGCGGCCGTCGACGGTCTTGAGGCGGGTCCGCTGGTGGAGCCCCGCGGTCGTGCCGTCCTCGACGATCGGCTCGATCGCCTGGGCCACGTCCTGGACGCGCCAGCCCAGGCCCTCGGCGAGGAGTCGGGCGCTCTCGATGAGGCCGATCTTCCCGACCGTTCGTCCGCGGACGCCGGCGGCGAACTCCTCGGGTGTCATGCCCCGGCCGCTCTTCGTGACGAGCTGGTCCCGTCGTCCCGAGATGTCCACGGAGCGCCGCACCGTCACCGAGGCCACGTTGCGGCACGCCCGGGCCACGACGAGGGGGAGGCGGTCCATGATGAAGCCCGGGTTGACGCCGGTGGCCACGACGACGCGGTCGTCGCTGTGGGCGGACGTCGCGATCCCGAGCCGCAGGTGCCGGTCGGGCGCCGCCAGCTCCTCGCAGCTCGTCACGGCGTGGTAGCCGGCGGCGACGAGGCGGACGATCTCCGCCGCGGCGGCATCGGCCTGGGAGGTGAAGGTGACGATCGCTGCGTCGCCCGGTGTGCCCGGGGGCATCTCGGCGACGGTGGC
>JAWVYO010000190.1:0-2349 GCA_033722675.1 Acidimicrobiia bacterium
CCCGCCCCGAGCCCGGTCCCGAAGAGCCCGGCGTCACCGAGCGCGAAGACCCCCTGCGCCACCTGGTACCCGGTCCCGGTGAAGTCCTCGAACGGGCGCAGCCACGCCTCGACCCGGGTGTCTACGTGGGAGAACGCGCGCTGTGCCGCCGATGCGCCGGTCGCAATGAGGAACCCGCCCGTGATGAGGTAGGAGAGCCTGTCGGTGGACGCGTAGAGGAGGACGGTGAACATCCCGAACAGGAGGATCGAGGCGCCGAGGTCTCGCTGGTACACGAGGACCGCGAACGACACGCCGAAGGCCAGCAGCAGCGGCAACAACTGGCGCGGTTCGGGGAGGGCGATGGGCCCCAACGAGCGGGGCATGGCGGCGAGCCCCCTCCTGCGCTCGGCGAGGTAGGAGGCGAAGAAGACGACGAGCAGGACCTTGGCCGCCTCACCGGGCTGGAACGACAGCGCCCGTTCCCCCAGGTCGAGCTGGACCCACAGCCGTGATCCGTTGATCGTCCGGCCTCCCAGTAGGAATCCCGAGGGGAGGAGGGGGAGGAGGAGGAGTCCGAGGGCGGCGACGAGGAACAGGTATCGAAAGCGCCGCAGGACCTCGACGCCTCGCCCGTGGAGCAGCCACAGCGTCGCCATCGCCATGAGCGCCGCCACGAGCAGCCAGACACGCTGGACTCGTCCGAGGTCGGGATCGATCCGGAAGATCTCGATCGACCCCAGGGCCGTGAGCAGCGCCACGGGGGGCAGCAGGAACCTGGTGGCCTTGGGGGCCCAGGTTCGCAGCGCGAACAGCACGCCTCCGAAGGCGGCGAAGAAGGTGATGGGGGCGACGGCGGCGTCGATCGTGACGCCTTCGCCCCGGGTCAGCGTGATGATCGCCGTTCCGGCACCGGTGATGAGCGCCGCCGCTACGAGCAGCAGCGCCTCCGCCCGCCTGCTCACTCCGCGGCGTCGACGACGACGACGGTGATGTTGTCGCCACCGCCGGCCTCGTTGGCGGCCTCGACCAGCCCGTCGGCAGCATCAGCGGCGGCGTCGGCGTCGGCGAGGATCGAGGCGATCCGATCGTCGTCGATCATGTCGGTGACCCCGTCCGAGCAGAGCAGGATGCGGTCGCCCGCCTCGAGCACGACGCCGTAGGAGTCCACCTCGACGGTGGGATCGAGGCCGACCGCTCTCGTGAGGACCGAGCGGTAGGGATGGTGGGCGGCCTCCTCCCGGGTCAGCTTGCCCGCATCGATCATGTCGGCGACGTACGAGTGGTCCCGCGTGACCTGTTCCAACTCGCCGCCGCGGAACAGGTAGGCGCGGCTGTCACCCACGTGGGCGATGTCGAGGTCGCCGTCCGGATCCAGCAGCCCGAGGGTGAGCGTCGTCCCCATGCCGCTCAACCGTGGCCGCTTGTCGGCGGCGTCGACCACGGCGACGTTGGCCGCCTGCACTCGCATCGCCGGTTCCCCGCCGACCGAGGTCGCCGTCTCGAGGGCGATGCTGCTGGCCACCTCGCCACCGGCATGGCCGCCCATGCCGTCGGCGACGGCGACGATCACCGGCTCGTCGGCGGAGCCATCCTCCTCCGGCCAGACCGCATCCTCGTTGTGGTCCCGCACTCTCCCCGTGTCGGTCCGGGTGGCCCACGTGAACCTCATCGGACCGTCACCCTGGTCTGACCCACCACGACGGTCGCACCCGGGTCGAGCCGGGTGGGAGCGGTGATGCGGGCCCCGTCGAGGGTGGTCCCGTTGGTGGAGCCGAGGTCCTCCACCCACACCGCCCCGCGGCGCGGTTCGAAGGCGGCGTGGCGCTCGGACGAGAACTCGTCGTCGATCCGGATGTCCGCCCCCTCGCCCCTGCCGATCACGATCCGCCCGGTGAGGGCGACCTGCCGCGGGACGCCGTCCGGGGGGACGATCTCGAGGGCGAGCTGCCGCGCCGGCGGCGGCGGGGTGGGCTCGTCAGGCCGACGGCGCCGGGTGGCCGACGTCGGGGTCGGGGCCGCTTCGGTGGGCGGGCCCACCGCCTGGCCGCGCATGGCGCGGGCCACGTACAGAAGGAATCCGTACAGGGCCACGACGAACAGGACCTTGACGATGTTGACGGCGAGGATCGGCATCAGTGGATCCGCAGGTGGAAGGTGGCGGCACCGAACGCCAACCGATCACCGTCGAGCAGGTCGATGACGTCCACGACCCGTTCCCCGTTGACGTAGGTGCCGTTGGACGATCCCAGGTCGACGAGCCACACCGCCCCGGCCTCACGCCAGACGAGGGCGTGCTGGCGGGAGACGTCGTCGTCGGGGAGGTGGACGTCGGCGGCGGCACTGCGACCGACGACGGAGCGGTTGACC
>JAWVYO010000191.1:0-2333 GCA_033722675.1 Acidimicrobiia bacterium
AGCCGCATCGCGACCAACGTCGCCCGCGCCGTGGAGGCCGCCGGTGACGTGCCGGTCGTGTACTTCGCGCCGCGCCACGACGACTGGAGGATCCAGACGCCCGACGGATACGCGGCCCGGGTCGGAGGCGGGCACGACGTGTCGAGCGACGCGGGGGCGGCCTGGTGGGGTGGGGAGGGCGTCGGCACGATGCCCCATGCGCTGATCGCCGCCTACGGGGGCAGCGTCGTCGAGGCCACCCTGGCCTTCGCTCGCTACGTGCGCGACGTGGAGCCCGACGTCCCGGTCATCTCCCTCGTCGACTTCAACAACGACTGCGTCGGGGACTCCCTGGCCGTGGCGCGTGCGATGCGGGAGGAGTTCGGCGAAGGGGTGCTGGCCGGCGTACGGTTGGACACGAGCGGCCGACTGATCGATCGCTCGCTGATCGATGATCCCGATCTATGGGGCCGCGAGGACCTGCGCGGGGTGAATCCGCACCTGGTGCGAAAGGTCCGGGAGGCTCTCGACGAGGAGGGTTTCCACTACGTCGGCATCGTCGTGAGCGGGGGCTTCACGCCGCGCCGCATCCGGCGCTTCGCCGAGCTGGGACTGCCGATCGCCGCCTACGGCGTCGGGAGTAGCCTCCTCGGCCGCGGCACGGAGATGGACGGCGTGGTACCGGACTTCGACATCACGGGCGACGTGGTCGGCGTGGACGGCGAGCCGGTCGCCAAGGTGGGCCGCAGCCGGTGGGAGAATCCGCGGCTGCTGCGGGTCGACTGGGAGCTGCTCGAGCGCGCCGACGCCGGGGAGGCGGGGGAGCTGGACGACCGGGACGGCGAGGCGGCGACCGGGGTGGGTGTCGAAGAGAACGCCGGCGTGTCCTGAGGCTCAGGCCCCGTACGGCACCCAGATGTTCTTCACCTGCGTGGCCTCGCGCAGGAACTCCTCGCCCTCGCCCTGCTCGTCGGAGAACCAGTCGCGCGCCTTCCCGTGGTTCGTCCACGTGCGCTTCATGTTGCCGATCGACAGCCGCTCGACCTCGGCGCCGCCCTCGGCGGGACCGAAGTACCACATGCCGGCGACGTCGTCGTGCGCGGCCAGGACGGGGGCCAGCTCGTCGCGCAGCCCCGTGACGATGTTGATCACCCCGCCCGGCACATCGGAGGTCTCGAGCACCTGGTAGAGGTCCGTCGCCGCGAGCGGCCAGCTCTGCGACGGGATCGCCACGACGGCGTTCCCCATGCAGACCGGCGGGATCACCGTCGAGACGAAGCCGAGGAGCGACGGCGCCGTCGGACAGACGACCCCCATCACCCCGATCGGCTCCGGCATCGCGAGCGTCACGTTGCGGAAGGGCGTGTGGTGGACCCGGCCGTCCCACTTGTCCGCCCACGCGGCGTAGGCGAACAGCCGCCGGATGGCGTGCTCGACCTCGTTCGCCGCTTCTCCCTCGTCCGCTCCCGACATCGCCCGAATCCGCGCCGCGAACTCCTCCGCCCGCGCCGACAGGTTTTCGGCCAGGTAGAAGAGCACCTGCGCCCGGTTGTGCGCCGTGGCCTTCGCCCAGCGTCCGGCGGCGGCATGAGCGGCCTCGACCGCGTTCCGGATGTCCTTCCGGTTGCCGCGCCCGACCTCGCCGACCCGGTCCCCGTCGGGTCCCCGGACGGTGAGCGAGTAGGTCGCGTCGGGGCGGGCCTGCTTGCCGCCGACGTACATCTTCGCGGTGCGGTCGATGCCCGGCGGTCCGCCGTTCGTCTCCGGGTCGGCTCCGCCGCCGTCCCCCGACCCGGGATGCGCCGTCGGCTCCGCGTCCGCGGCGCCGACGGTCTCCTCCAGCGCCGGGGCCGACGTCTCCCAGCTCGGGCGGACGTACTCCCACAGCCCTTCCAGGCCGCCCTCGCGTCCGTAGCCGCTCTCCCGATAACCGCCGAATCCGGAGGCGGCGTCGAACACGTTCGTGCAGTTGATCCACACGGTGCCGGCCTGGACGCGGGGCGCGATGTCGAGCGCCAGGTTGATGTTCTCGGTCCACAGGCTGGCGGCCAGCCCGTAGCGGGTGTCGTTGGCCAGTTCGACGGACTCGTCCGGGGTGCGGAAGGTCATGAGCGTCACGACCGGCCCGAAGATCTCGACCCGGGCCACGGTGCTCGCCGGCTCGACGTCCGTCAGCAGGGTCGGCGGGTAGAACCACCCGTCCTCGGGGCAGCTCCACGAGGGTTGCCAGAGGGTGGCGCCCTCCGCCTCGCCCCGCTCCACGAGCTCGGTGATGCGTTCGAGCTGGACGGGCGCGACGATCGCCCCGATGTCGACCGCCTTGTCGAGCGGATCACCCATGCGGAGCGTCTCCA
>JAWVYO010000192.1:0-2245 GCA_033722675.1 Acidimicrobiia bacterium
CAACCGTCGACAGACCCGGGAGGTCGCCCTCGCCGACGGCCCTTGCCGCGACCGCGCTGATCGACAGCGTTCGACGTGCCTCCGGTCGCGACGACCCGACTATCATGTTCGATGGTAACAGTTAACGTGACTGGCGACCATAGCGTCCTCCACGCACGGGCCGTGGGCCAGGGGGGAACGAGAGCGCCGCTCGACCGGTGCGTCTACGGAGTCAGAGATGTCGAGAACCACGACAGCGGATCAGCGCCGCCAGCGGGACCTGTCGGTCGGCGGCGTCGATCGTATCGCCCGGGTGAGGGGACACCCGACACTACCTCGGGGGAGCGCATGACCTCCATCGCCCGCCGGGACGCCCTCCGGTACGCGGCCGTGGCCGTCGGTGGCCTCGTCGGTGGCGGGATCGCCATGACCGGCGGGGTGGCGGCCGGCCGTGCGGACGTCCAACGCTTCCCATTCGTTCAGACGTTCTTCGCCCATGAGAACCCGTGTCTCGACGAGGACATCGAGGCTTCCGGGACGATCCACCTGGTCGTCAAGGAGGGACCGAACGAGGGTGGCTTCATCCTGCACTTCAAGGCGATTGGAACGGCCGTCGCCGCCGATTCGAGGACGCGGTACCGGTGGATCGACCAAACACATATCATCGCCATCGCCGCGACCGCCCTCCACGCGACCGTCAAGCTCGGACCGTTCGTGCTCGCGAGCCAGGGCCCCGGCGAGAACATCCTCTTCAACGGCATCTTCGTGATCACGATCGACCCCGACGGCAACGAGGTGCAGATCGTCGACATGAACCTCGATCCCGATCCCGGGGTGGGTAGCTGTCTGGGCTGAGGGGTAGGGCCGACTCGACGGATCGGCGGGCCCGTGCGATCAGTCGGGCCTCGGGGTCGTCGTCAGGTAGGCCGACGTCCACGCCGTCGCTCCGGCCATCCGTGGCCGCATCGTCCACCGACGGCCTACTTCGTGTCCGCGCCGCACTGCACCAGCTCCCGGTCCCGCGCCTCGCGCGGGTCGACCGGCTCGTCGGCCGTCTCGACCCGGTAGACCGGTCCCGGGTCCACGTAGTACGAGACCACGTAGGTCCGCGTCGTCGGGTCGTCGCTCGGCTCCCGGGCGAACGAGACCTCGAGCCGGCTCGACGCCAGGAAGCCCGCGCCGGCGACCTCCGGCACCCACGGCTCGAGGGTGTCGACGCCGAGGCTGGTCAGGTCGGCGTCCTCGACGAGCAGGCGGTTCCAGGCGTACGCCGTCTCGAAGTCCGCCAGGTAGTCGGCGACCGACTGCGCGGTGAGCTCCTGGGGCTTCGTGCCGTAGCCCTGCCCGGGGTGGTTGGCGTCGTCGACGACCGGCGGCCGGGCGACGTCGGCCGGGTCGCAGTCCAGCGGCGTCGGCGTCCCGCCGCCGGGGGAGGGCGTGGGGCTCGCCTCGGCCGTCGGCGAGGGGCTGCCCCCGCCGTCGGTCCCGCTGCCACCGCCGCCGAGGCACCCCGCCGACGCCCCGACGGCGAGGACCGCGAGCAGCTGCCGGCGCGTCCGTCTCATGTCATCTGGTACCACGGACCAGGGCCAAAGCGCTTTCCCCCGTTCCGGCGGCTCGGCCGCCTCACCGCTGGCGCCGCCTGAGCTCCTCCTCCAGCTCCTCGGCGTGCCGCCAGAGCACGTGCCCCACCACCCGGCCGGCGACCACGAGCCAGAGGTCCGACGTGAACTCCTCGTCGCAGAACTCGCAGGGCTGGTACCACGCGTCGAGCAGCGCCGGGTCGCCGCCGTACACCTCCTCGCGCTCCCACTCGTCGACCGCCTGCGTCCGCCGCGGGTGGAGCCAGTCGAGCACCGCCGGGCGGTTCGCCGGCCGTCGCCATAAACGCCACTCCCGGTCGGTTGCACGGGTGGTCCCCAGCCCGCGGGCGGCCCGGCTACTCCTCGACGACCTCGACGTGGTCGCGGTAGCGCCGCGCCCGCTCGGCGTAGAGGTCGGCCGTGGCGGCCCAGGGGGTCTCGTCGAGGTCCTTCCGGCGGACCTCCGCGGGCGCGCCGGCCACGAGCGAGCGCGGCGGCACCTCGGTCCCCTCGGTGACGACGCTCCCGGCTGCGACGATGGCGCGCTCGCCGACGGTGGCGCCGTCGAGCACGACGGCGTTCATCCCCACGAGGGCACGCTCGCCCACGACGCAGTTGTGGACGATGCCCGCGTGGCCGACGGTCGCCCAGGGGCCGATGTCGACGGTCTCGTGGAGCACGGC
>JAWVYO010000193.1:0-2232 GCA_033722675.1 Acidimicrobiia bacterium
CCCCAAGCACCTCGTGGACTCGATCGTCGCGATCGAGGACCGCCGCTTCTGGATCCACAACGGCATCGACGTCCGGGCAGTGGTGCGGGCGGCCGGCGCCGACATCCAGGCCGGGGCGATCGTGCAGGGCGGCTCGACGATCACCCAGCAGGTCATCAAGAACACGATCGTCGGCAACGACGTCACCCTGCAACGCAAGGCCGAGGAGATGGGCCTCGCCCTCCGCCTCGAGGAGAGCCTCGAGAAGACCGAGATCTTCGAGCGCTACGCCAACACCGCCTTCTTCGGGGAGAACGCCTACGGGGTGGGGGCGGCCGCCCGGCGCTACTTCGCCAAGGACGTCGGGGAGCTGACCCTGGCGGAGTCGGCGCTGCTCGCCGGCCTCCTCCAGTCCCCGTCGACGCTCAACCCGTACGACGCTCCGGAGGCGGCGGTCGCCCGCCGCGACGTCGTCCTCGATCAGCTGGTGTCGTTGGGGTGGGTGGAGCCGGGCGAGGCGAACGCGGCCGCCCTGGCGCCACTCGAACTCGCCCCGCGGGGGGCAGCCGATCTCATGCGCTACCCGTACTTCACCGACGAGGTCCGCCGCCGGCTGCTCGACAACCCGGCTCTCGGCGCCACACCGGAGGAGCGCGCCGCCGCGCTGAGCGGAGGCGGGCTCGTCATCCACACGACGCTCGATCCCCGCGTCCAGGAGGCCGCGGAGGCCGCCGTCTCGTCCGTAGTGCCCGACGACGGACCGTCCGGCGCCCTCGTCGCGCTCGATCCGCGCACCGGCCACGTCGTCGCCCTCGTCGGGGGACGCGACTTCTACGACGAGACGGACCCGATCGCCCAGTTCAACCTCGCCACCCAGGGACGGCGCCAGGCCGGATCGGCCTTCAAGCCGTTCGCGCTCGCCGCCGCGTTGGAGGTGGGAGTGTCGATCGACTCGACGTGGCCCGGGGGCCGGCGTGCCGTCGTCGACGGCCTGCACGGGACCTGGGAGGTGGCCAACCACGAGGACGCCTACTACCCGGGCCTCACCCTCCACGAGGCCACGGTCTTCAGCGTCAACGTGCCGTACGCCTACCTCGTGGACATGATCGGGCCGGACCGGGTCATCGACGCCGCCGCGGCGGCCGGTATCGGCTCCCAGCTGGAAGCCGTGCCTTCGATCGTGCTCGGGACGCAGGACGTCACGGTGCTCGACATGGCGGCCGGGTACACCACGTTCACCAACGGGGGGCTCCACACGGACGCCGTGTTCGTCACCCGGATCGAGGACGGCGACGGCAACGTTCTCCACGAGCACCTCCCGACGTTCACCCGCGTGTTCTCCGCCGAGGTCGCCGCACAGGTGACCGCGGCCCTCACCGACGCGGTGCGCCGGGGGACAGGCCAACAGGCGAAGATCGGGCGTCCCGTGGCCGGCAAGAGCGGGACCACCGAGGGCAATCACGACGCCTGGTTCGTCGGGTACACCCCCGAGATCGTGGCGGCGGTGTGGGTCGGGTTCGCCGAGGGGAACGTCCCCATGGTCGCCCCGCACACCGAGTACTCGATCACCGGCGGGACCTGGCCGGCTCGCATCTGGTCCCGCTTCGCCATCTCGGCCCTGGAGGGCGTCGCGTACTCCCCGGCGGAGGTCGCCACCGGCGCCGACGATCTCGTCCAGGTGAGCCTCGACACCTCCACGGGCTTCCTCGCCGGTCCGCTCTGCCCCCGGTCCCACGTCGCCCAGGTGCAGCTGAGGGCCGCGGTCGTGCCGAGCATCGTCTGCCCCATCCACAACCCGCAGGGCGTGGCGGTGCGCGCCGACGGGACCGTGCCCGAAGTGCTCCTCTACGACCTCATCGACGCCGTGTCCTACCTCGAGGCGAGCGGGTACGAGGTGGCGATCGGCTGGGACGATGTCGCCGACCTCGTGCCGGGCACGATCATCGCCCAGGAGCCCGAGGCGGGGACTCCCCTCCCCGCCGGGTCCGAGGTGCACATCACCGCGTCCGGCCCCGAGCCGGGGACGAGCACCCCCGACCTGATCGGCCGGCATCGCGCCGACGCGACGGAGCGTCTCGAGGCTCTTGGCGTGTCGGTGATGGTGATCGAGCTCGAGGATCCGACCCCCGATCCCGAGATCGGCCCGTTCGAGGTCTGGGCACAGGCCCCCGGGCCCGGCGAGCCGATCGGCGACACCGTGACGATCTGGATAGATGCGTGATGCGTCATGCGTGATGCGTCGTGCGTGAAGAC
>JAWVYO010000194.1:0-2196 GCA_033722675.1 Acidimicrobiia bacterium
CGAGCAACTGGCGCTGGAGCCACGACCCTCCGGCTGCGCCGACCACCAGGAGCGCGTCCTCGGCGAGCGTTTCGACGAGACCCGCCGCGGTGGGTCGTTCCACGATTCGCAGCGTCATGCCCGGATGTCGGTCATGGAGCGACTCCAGCCGCCGGCGGGCGTCGGCGCGCTCGTCGGGCTCCCGGACCACGGTCGCGAACTCGCCGGGGACCTCGAGCCCCCGGGCCAGCGCGCCGGCGACCCGGGCCACCAACCCCGAATGCGGCCCCTCCGCCACGGCGGCCGTCACCGATGCCACGCCGGCCCGGTCGAGGTCGTGGGCCACGACCACCGGGACCAGGTCGAAGGACGTCAGCTTGCGGGCCACGAGCAGCTCCACCCTCCGGTCGATACAGCTCGCCCGGAGGTCCCCCTCGATCCGGATGGGATCGTCGGCGAGGAGGTGGGCGAGGTCACGGCACCCCTCGCCCCTCGTCCAGGCGACCCTCCCCAGTCCGGCCCGCGTCGGCGTCGGACTCGGGCGGATCACGAGGTGGCCGCCCGGCGGACCATCACGGCCGCACGGGTGACCGGAAGCCGTCCGGCTTCACGGCGAGCACCGATGCGCTGATCCCGCCGAGGATCCGCTCGGCGGTGTTGCCGATGATGACCCCCTCGACGCCGGTCCGGGCGAGGGTGCCCATGACCACCACGCCGGGCTCGACGTCGGACACGACGCGGGTGACCACGTCGGCCGGCACACCCTTGTGGAGGTGGACCTTGGGCTCGTCACCCACCGGCAGCGCCGCGGCGAGGAGTGCCCGGAGCCGGTCCTCGGTGTCCTCGAGCACACCGGCGGCCATCGCGTCGACCTCGGCGGCCTCGAAGCCGCTGAGATGGGACCGGAGGAGGCTCTCCCCCTCGAGGCGCCAGCCGTGCACGACGTGGAAGGCGCCACCCTGCCGCCGGGCCAGCGAACTGCCGAGCTCGACGAGCGTCCGGTCGACGCCGTCGGGGTCCAGCGACGGACCCACGGCCGCCACGACGTCGGCCCGCTGGCGGGTGACGGGGTCGTCGACCCAGACGGGGCACGGGCATTTGCGCAGGAGGTGCAGGACGGTCGATGCGCCGACGAGTCCGCGGACGCGCCCCGCGGGCCGGTCGGGGGCCGCGATGACCAGATCGTGGCCCCCGGTCAGGACCTCGCGGATGACGGCGACGAAGGGCTCACCCGACCGCACCGCCACCGAGACCTCAGCGCGATCGGCCACCTCGGAGGCGAGGGCCAGCAGCTGCCGCTCCCGGGCCCGACCGATGACGCGGGCCAGGTCCGGCCCCCGGCCTCCGCCACGACGACGACGGGACGGCACGGAGGGGACCGCGTCGAACAACGTGAGGCGGGCATCGTTGCTGGAGGCGAGGGCGACGGCACGCTCGACGAGTGCGGGGGCGTCGTCGCCGGCCGGCACGAGGACGAGGATGTCGGTGAAGCGTTGCACGATCAGTCGTTGCCGACGAGGACCCGCAGCAGCGCCCCCACCTCGAGATGATCCTCGAGCGGGTGCCGGAGCGGGAGGTCGGCGTGGACCTCGTAGTGGTTGCGTCGCCCCACCCGCTCGTGCGAGAGATACCCCTCCGCCTCCAGTTCGGCGACGATCCGCTGCGCCGAGCGTTCGGTGATCCCCACCTTCTCGGCGAGGTCCCGGGTTCGGATGTCGGGATCCGATGCGATGCACAACAGCACGTGCGAGTGGTTCGTCAGGAACGTCCAACCGTTGGGTCCGGGCATCGCAGCCATGGTATCGGCACTCTCCTTCACCGGTCAGGGATTTCACGAATCGCCCGCCGTGGACGATGTCGTGGAGTGGATAAATACGTTATTGATTTCGCTAATCATATCTCGTATGATTCATTTCGTACCAAATTCGTCGGCCTCCCCCGGCGTCCAGCAAGGAGGACCCATGGACCGCGTCCACCACGTCGTCGTCGTCACCGGTGCCCGTCACGTCCCCGACGACGCCGTCCGGTGGGGCTCGCGCCTGGCCCGACGCGCCGGGGTGCCGCTGCGGCTGGCGGACGCGGTCGCCCCCGAGCAGGCCGAGCGGCGCGCCGGCGAGCTCCGACGGATCGCCGACCTCGTCGACCACCCCGAGGGGGTGACGGTCGACATCGCACAGGGCGACCTCCCCGCCGGCATCCTCGACGTCGCCGACACCG
>JAWVYO010000195.1:0-2181 GCA_033722675.1 Acidimicrobiia bacterium
AAGCGCGGCCTGCAACTCGACGACGCCGGGCTCTTCCGCCTGCTCCGCGCCACCGCGGCCCACGGGGTCACCGCGCTCGTGCACCCCGAGAACGGAGTCATCGCGGATCTGCTCGAGGGCGAGGAGCGGGCCGGGCCCGGCCCCATCGACGACGGGGCCTTCCTCCGCACCGCGCCGGGGATCCTCGAGGCGGAGGGCATGTACCGATCGGGGACGTTCGCCCGCATGGTCGGCGCCACGCTGCTCTTCGTGCACCTGTCCTCCAAGGAGGCTGCGGCCGCCCTGCGCCATCTGCGTGCGCTCCCGGGCGGCGAACGGATCCTCTGCGAGACCCAGCCCCACTACCTCTCGCTCACCAATCGCGAGGTACTCGAACGCGGGGCGCTCGCCAAGGTCGGTCCGCCGCTGCGGGAACCCGACGACGTCGAGGCGGTGTGGGCGGCCCTCCTCGACGGGCACGTCGGGCACCTCGCGAGCGACCACACGGCGCGTTCGATCGCCATGAAGCTGGAGGGCGACCCGAACATCCTCGACGCCGCCTACGGAGGGTTCTCGGGCACCGAGCTGCTCCTCCCCCTCGCCTTCCGCTTCGGGATCGAGGAGGGGCGCTTCGACATCGTCACCCTCGCTCGACTGGTGTCCACGACCGCTGCGAAGGTCTATGGGATCCATCCCCGGAAGGGAACGATCCGCCCGGGGTCGGACGCCGACCTCGTCCTCGTCCCCCTCGACGGGCCCTCGGTCGACATCACCCCCGAGCGGCTCCACGGCATGTCCGACTACACGGTCTTCCGCGGCATGTCGTCTCGCGGATTCCCGTCGCACGTCGTTCGCAGGGGACGCCTCGTCGTCGCCGACAACGAGGTGGTGGGCACCGCCGACGCCCGGTATCTGTCCCGTACGTCGCCGGCCGCGACAGACTGAACCCGTGGATCCCGCCCTCCTCATCGACCTCGCCACCGCCGGCGTCGGCGGACGCGTCCTCGAGGCCTCCGACGAGTTCTTCGCCCCCAAGGAACGCCTGCTGCGGGTGGAGGGACCCGAGTCGCACCCCGGCCGCTACACCGACCGGGGCCGCTGGGTCGACGGTTGGGTCACCCGGCGCCGTCGCGAGCCGGGCCACGAATGGGCGCTGGTACGGCTCGGGTATCCGGGCATCGTCCGCAGGGTGGTCCTCGACACCACCCACATCGTGCACGACGCCCCCGCCGGGGCGTCCGTCGAGGCAGCCTCCTTCGATGGCGACCCCCACATCGTCGACCTGGTGCGCTCACGGGGCCGATGGTCGGATCTCGTCCCACGGACCGAGGTCCACCCCGACGCCGTGAGCGAGTTCGACGTGGACCGCGCCGAGCCGGTGACCCACGTGCGGCTCGTCGTCTATCCCGACGGCGGCGTCGCCCGGCTGCGGTGCCTCGGCGAACCCGTCCCGCCTGCAGGGCTCCTCGACGGCGAGCGCGAACTCGACCTCGCCGCCGTCGCCCACGGAGCACGCGTCGTCGCCTCCAGTGCGCCCCGGGGCAACCCGAACGTGATGCTCCGGCGCAGCGACGTGCGCGAGGTTGGCGATGTCTGGGAGACACCCCGTCGGCGGGGCGCCGGGAACGACTACGCCGTGGTGCGCCTGGCGGGCCGGGGCCGAATCACCGGAGTCACGATCGACACGTCGACGATCACCGGGAACCTCCCGGCCGCCGTCGAGGTGAGCACCGTCGACGCCCCGGACGCGACGGAGGCCGATCTCGCATCCGCGGTGTGGCGGCCCCTCCTCGAACGCACCGAGCCCGACGCCGGCCGCGTCCACACCTTCGACGACCTCGCCGGGACCGGCCCGGCGACCCACGTGCGACTCGACGTCCACCCCGACGGAGCCGTCGCACGGTTCCGCGTCCACGGCGTCTCCGACGAACCCTGGCACGAGTGGTAGTCCGTCGTCGGACCGGTGCCGTGCTCCTGACGGTGCTGATGCTCGCCGGAGGTGCCTGCAGCGACGGCGACGAGGAACCGGAGACGCAGCCGATCGAACAGCCCGGCGACGAGGGCATCCGCATCCCCGGAGTGAACCTTCGCGACTAGGCAGAGCCGACGGCCGCCACCGGCGTCCTGCGTAGACTGCACACGCCGCCATAGTAGGATCCATGAACGACCTGACACTCGACGATCCCGTCTACGTCGCCGGCC
>JAWVYO010000196.1:0-2140 GCA_033722675.1 Acidimicrobiia bacterium
AGGAGGGGGTCAGCACGGCGAGCCTCCGAACGCCCTCGGCGTGGAGCCGGTCGAAGCGCTTGTCCGTGTAGGGCTCGATCCACTTCTGGCCGGCGAGCCGCGACTGGAAGGCCGTCTCGTAGGTGCCGTCCTCCAGCCCGAGTTCGGCCGCCAGGCCGCGGGTGGTCGCGTAGCACTGGGCCCGGTAGCAGAAGCGGTTGGCCTCGACGATCCGGTCACAGCACGTGTCGGAGGCCAGGCACCACGAACCGGAGACGTCGGACTTCTTGACCTGTTTCTCGGGAAGGCCGTGGTAACTGAACAGCACGTGGTCGGGTCCGAAGTCCTCGACGAGGGGCCGGGCGATCGCCGCCGCCGCCGACAGGAATCCCGGGTCGTCGTAGAAGGCGCCGATCGTCGTCACGTCCGGCACGTTCCAGCGCCCGCCGAGCACCTCGAGCGCCTTCTCCACCGCCGACCCGCCCGCCGCCGACGCGTACTGGGGGAACAGCGGCAACACCACGATCCGATCGCACCCGGCCGTGGTCAACTCGGTCACCGCGGCCTCGATCGGCGGGTTCTGATACCGCATCCCGTACGCGACCCGGAAACGGTCCCCGAGGAGTTCCTGCACCCCGGCGGCCAGGGCCTCCGTGTGGAGGACGAGCGGTGATCCCTCGTCGGTCCAGATCTTCTCGTACGCCTCGGCGGACCGGCGGGGCCGGAAGGGCAGGATGACGGCGTTCAACAGCAGCGCTCGGGCCGGTGCGGGGATGTCGAGCACGCGGGGATCCGAGAGGAACTCTCTGAGATACGTCCGGACGTCCGAGACGGAGGTCGAGTCCGGGGTCCCCAGCTGCAGCAGGAGCACCCCGGTGGGTGCGGCGCCGTGCACATCGGCGAGCGTGTCGGCGAGGGGCCCGGCGAGCGTCTGGTCGTCGGTCGTCATGGTGGGAGACCCTATCGGGATGGGGACGCCACCGATACTCGCCCCTGGAGCGATCAGGCCGGCTCGTCGAGGAGCCGTCGCAGCCTGTCCAGCGCGCGCTTCTGCAGCGACGTGACCGCGGTGAGCGGCTTGTCCAGCTCCCGGGCGACCTCGGGCATGGTGAGCTCGCCGTAGACCCGCAGTGTGATCACGTCGGCCTGGTCGGGGGTGAGGTGGTCGAGCAGGACGCGCGCCTCCGCTGCGGACGCCAGACCGAGGGCCTCGCCCTCTACGTCGGCGGAGTCGTGCGATTCGATGTCGGAGGGGTCCGTCGGATCCTCGGCGCGACGGCCCGAGGCTCGTCGGGCGTCCACGAGGCGTCGACGCGTGATCGTCATCACCCAGGCGATGAAGCCGCGCTCGTCACCGTCGAATCGCCGGATGGAGCGCACGACGTCGAGGAAGACGTCGCCGGCGACGGCCTCGGGGTCGGGCGCACCCCGGGCGACGAGGAAGCCGACCACGCGACCCGACACGAGCCTGAAGAGCGCCTGCCACCCGCGCTCGTCGCCGGCTCGCGCCTGGTCGAGACGTTCCTGGAAGTCGTTCATCCGGTGATCATCGCCATCGCGCGCCGATGCGCCCACTCGGGGCGCATCGGTGCACTGGCTGGCGGAGACGCTACGGACGCCCCCCTGGCGCTCCACCAGGCAGATCCTCCGGCGGTCCGCCGGGCACGCCCTCGGGGGCCTCGTCGGGGACGTCGTCCGTGCCGCCATCCGACGCATCTTCCGGCAGGTCGCCGGGAACGACGTCGGGGAGATCCTCGGGCACCGGCATGTCGTCACCCGTGGGGAGGGTGCTCGGAGGCAGGTCGTCGGGAGCTCCCTCCGAGGGCGCCGGCACGACCACCGGCGGCTCGCCAGGGGTGACGTCCACCGGCAGGTCCTCGGGCGGCGTCGCCGCGTCGGGGCCGGCGATCCGTCGTGCCAGTTCGGCGACGGTGGGGCCGTCCACCTCGCCGTCGGCATCCGTCAGGTAGGTGAGGAGGTCGTCGACGCCCTCCGGGCGCTCCGTGGCCTCGGTGTCGTCGTCGCCGTCGGCGGGCGCTTCGGCGACACGGGCCGCGGCGGCCTCGATGGCGGCCTGCGCCTCGGGATCGTCCACGAGGGAGGCTGCGTGCTCCAGGCCTCGATCGACGTCGCCCCGGTCGACCAGGGCGAGGGCCTCGTC
>JAWVYO010000197.1:0-2136 GCA_033722675.1 Acidimicrobiia bacterium
CCGTCGCTCGCGCCTCACAGCTCGTCGCGATCGCCGCCATCCCACCGATCGCCGGCCTGACGGGGACAGCCTTCGAGGATGTCGGCCGCTTCGCCGACCGATGGCCGGTCGCCATGGTCGTCGCCGCGGGTCTCTGCGTCGCCGGGTCCTTCGTCGCCGCGGTCGGCATCCGCGGGAACGTCCTCGACACCGACGACTGACTCGGCGGTGACCTTCGGCAGCACGGCGGCGGCGAGGCCGGCGGCGACGGGGAGGAGGGCGAACCACAGCGCCGCCCCCTCGTAGTCGCCTGCGAGGTCGCGGGCGACGGCGAAGGCGACGGGGCCGAGCGACGTCGACGCCACGTTCAGGAACGTGGCGGTGCCCTGGACCGAGCCGATGTGGCCGGTGCCGAACCAACGGGGGAGGAGGGTCGACGTCACGGATCGGGCGGCGCCGCCGGCGGCTCCCAGGGTGATGGCGTAGAGGACGATCACCAGGCCCGGGGTGAGGCTGGTCGCGAGCAGCAGGCTCGCCGCGAGGAGCGACATGGCCATCGGGATGAGCGTCCGGCCGGTGAGGCGATCGGCGAGGTAGCCGAACAGGAGTCCCGCTGCGGCTGCTCCGATCACCTGGGGCAGGAACATCACTGCCGCCTCGGTGGGGGTGAGGCCCGCGTCGCCGAGCAGTGAGATCTGATGGAAGTTGAGGGCGGTGGACAGCATCCCCACCGACATCGACGCGGCGATCAGCACCCAGAAGCGTCCCGTCCGGATCGCCTCGCGCCTCGTGGCCGACGGGCCCGTCGTGGGCCGTCCGCCCCGCTGCGTGACGTCGTCGGGATCGATGCCGTCGGGATGCTCGCCGACGTCGGCGGGCCGGTCGACCATGCCGTGCCGGGCGATCGGGATCACCACGAGGAGCACGGCGGCGGCGGCCGCCAGCCAGGCGATCCGCCAGTCGAAGCCTTCGATGACGACGCTGAGCCCCACGGGGACCAGTGCCATGAGGATCCCCGTCCCGGTGGCGAAGACGCCGAGGGCCGTCCCCCGCCAGCGGTCGAACCAGTGGGTGACGGCGACGGTGCTGACGAGCGACAGCGATCCCTGGCCGAACAGCCGGATCGCCACGAACCCGATGGTCAGCGTCACGAACCCCTGGACCCCGGCCATCCACACGAGCCCCACCGCGAAGGCGAACCCGATCGCGGTCATCGCCGTCCGAACGCCGTGGCGGTCGATGCGCTGGCCCACGGCCGGCAACCCGAGTGCCGCGGTCATCGTGCCGATGAGGTAGGCGGTGGACACCTGTGACCGGCTCAGGTCGAGGTGCTCGATGATCGGGTCGATGAACACGCTCACGCCGATCGTCTGACCGGGCCCGGTCATGGCGCCCGTCACCACGGCGAGCGCCAGGATGCGCCAGCCGGTGAAGGCGCGCGGACGGGTCGGCGGGGGACGGAGCATCGGGCGAGTGTACGGGTGGGTCGGCGGGACGCAATCGTGATGCGGACGTGCGTCGATCGTCGATCTGTACTCGTGTCCCCGGTGCTCAGTCCTCGGCGAGGCGTTCGAGCAGAGCGTCGATCAAGAGGTCGATGTCCTCGAGGTCGTCGATGGTGGTTTCGACCGGTGGGGTGTCTGGGACGTCGAAGAGCGGCTGGGTGGGGTCGGTGCCGAGGACGTCGCCGCCGGAGGCGTCGGGTTGGAAGGTGCCGTCGTGGACGAAGGACGTGATCCGCCAGCCGATGCCGTCGAGGCCGGCGGGGAACTCGGTGGCGGGGATCACGAAGGCGATCGTGTCGCCGGAGACCACGACGCGGGCGGCCGAGGGCTTCTGGGAGAAGTCGGTGGCGTCGGTGACCTCGAGGATGGGCTCGAACAGGGGGGAGAACGTGGTCTGCCACCAGGTGTCGGCGCCCTGGAAGAAGTCCCAGTCGAACTCGCCCTGGGGCACCCAGTCGTTGCCGGGGTCGCCGTCGGTGTCGGCGACGAAGGAGTAGATGAAGATGTCGTCGTCGGACGCCGCGTCGGCGACGGGTCCGGCGAAGCGGGCGAAGGCGACGAGGACCTCGCCGGGGGGCATGGGGAGCGGCTCGCGGGTGCAGACGACCTGGACGGGTTCGGTCATGCCGCATTCGAGGAGGCTGAAGTTGTA
>JAWVYO010000198.1:0-2082 GCA_033722675.1 Acidimicrobiia bacterium
CGGTCGCCCTTCGCCGTCCCCGACCCGGCCCCGGAGCACCTCCGCGGGGGCGTCGAGCCACACGACCACTCCCTCCGCGCGCATCCGCGCGACGTTGCGCTCGTCGATGACGACACCGCCGCCGCAGGCCACCACCGCCTCTGAGCCTGCCCGCTCCATGAGCGCGGCGTGCTCGAGGGCTCGGAAGGCCGTCTCTCCCTGCATCGCAAAGATGTCGGGGATCGACGATCCGGCGGCAGCGACCACGTCGTCGTCGAGGTCGACGAAGGGACGCCCGACCCGGTCGGCCACCAGCCACCCGACGGTCGTCTTGCCGGCACCCATCATGCCGACGAGCCACAGCGTCCCCATCAGAACTCCGAGAGCCGCTTCCGATACCCCTCGACCGAGCGGCGGAGGTCCCCCGCCGTGTCGCCGCCGAACATCCGCTGGACCTCCTGCGCGACCACGATCGCCACCATCTGCTCGGCGACGATCCCGGCGGCGGGGACGGCACAGGTGTCGGTCCGCTCCCGGAAGGCCTTGTCGGGTTCCTTCGTGTCGACGTCGACCGTCCGCAGCGGCCGCATGAGGGTCGAGAGCGGCTTCATCGCGGCCCGGACGCGGATCGGTTGCCCGGTCGCCATGCCTCCTTCGATGCCCCCGGCGCGATCGGTCGTCCGGCTGAAGGAACCCGCCTCGTACGTGATCTCGTCGTGGGCGGCCGAGCCCCGCCGCCGGGCCGTCTCGAGTCCGTCGCCCACCTCCACCGCCTTGATCGCCTGGATCGACATGAGGGCGCCGGCCAGACGTGCATCGAGGCGGCGATCCCAGTGGACGTGGCTGCCCACCCCCTCGGGAAGCCCGTGGACGACGACCTCGACGACGCCGCCGAGCGTGTCGCGGTCTGCGTGGGCGGCCTCGATCTCGGCGACCATCGCCTCCGACGCCGCCTCGTCCAGACAGCGGACCGGCGAGGCGTCGACGCGCTCGTGCTCGTCGGGCCCCGGGATGACGCCGTCGGGCGCCTCGACCGATCCGATCGCCACGACGTGGCTGACGATCGACACGTCGATCTCCCCCAGCAGCTGCTTGGCGGCGTAGCCGGCCACGGTGCGGGCGGCGGTCTCGCGTGCGCTGGATCGCTCGAGGATGTCGCGGGCGTCGTGGGTGTCGTACTTCACCATGCCCACGAGGTCGGCATGGCCGGGACGCGGCGTCGTCATGCGACGGCGGGCCTCGCCGCCCGGGTGGGGCGACATCTCCTCCTGCCACTTCGGCCACTCGGTGTTGCGGATGACCACCGAGACGGGGCCGCCGAGCGTCGCGCCGAACCGGACACCGCCGAGTAGCTCCAGCTCGTCGCGCTCGATCTTCATGCGCCGGCCACGCCCGAACCCGAGGCGGCGGCGGGCGAGCTCGTCACCGAGGCCTTCCTCGGTGAAGTTCAGTCCGGCCGGGAGGCCCTCCACGATGCAGGTGAGGGCGGGGCCGTGGGACTCGCCGGCGGTCAGGAATCGCAGCATGGGCCGGCATGGTAGGGCCTCCGGGCAGCCGGATCGGTGCCCTCGGCGCGGCCTACTTGAGAACCGCCTGACCCTCCACCAGGGAGAACGCCTGGTCGCGATACTCGAACACGCCACCGTTCTCGGTGAGGCTGACGACCCGGAAGTCGACGGCGAAGGTGTCACCCACGCCGACCGTGTAGGTGGTGCCGTCGACCTCGACCACCGCCTCCCGGGAGCCGGCATCGCCGCGGACCTCGATGAGCGTCACGCGGACATCGTCGGGATCGTCGCCGACGGTGGTCGTCGTCGAACTCCCCGGTGCCGTGGTGCTCGTCGTGGCGGTGCCACCCGATGTCGTGGTCGTCGTGTCACCGGTGCCGGCGGTGGTGGTCGTGGTGTCGCCCGTGCCGTCGGTGGTCGAGGTCGTGTCCTCGGCCGAGGTGGTGCTGGTCACGATCGGGTCGAAGGGGTCCCGCGGCGGATTCACCTGCACACGCGACGCGGTGGTGGGCAGCGTGACGTCGGCCACGATCGTCGGATTCACCGACGGAGCCCCGGGGAGCGAGTCGTTCTCGATGTCGAACACGCCCGACGA
>JAWVYO010000199.1:0-1934 GCA_033722675.1 Acidimicrobiia bacterium
CGCAAGACGATGGCCATCCGGTCGCTCGAGGGGTTCGACGTCCTCGTCACCGACGACCCCGGCGACGCCGGATCGTTCGCCCGTATCGCTGCGGAGGAGGGCATCGCCTGCGTGCTGGCCGCCGAACCCCATCTGGACGACGACGTCGCGGCCGCCTTCGAGGATCGTCCGCTCGTGATGGGTGCGGATCTGCCGGCCATCGCCGAATGCCTGGCGGCCCACGAGATCGCCCGCGGCGGCGCCGACCTCCAGCTCATGGTGGCCTGGACGGCGGAGGGGAGTCCGGTGCGCAGCGGCGAGGCCATCCCCTTCCCCGACCCCGTCGGTGCCCGGTGGGGACGTGTCACCGACGAGGGCCCCACCGGGCGGATCCCGATCACGAGGGTGGTGTGCCCCGTCGACGACGAGTGGGCGGGCGCCATGGCCCGGGTGACGAGCGCCGACCGCGAGGGCGTGCAGACGAGGGTCGTGGGTGTCGCCGACCTCGGCGTCCACCTGCGCGCGATCGCACTGGCCGCGGCGGCGATCGGGGTGGCGGGCGACAGGGTGTTCGAGCCGGGCGTGGTGCGGCCCGTGGACGCCGCCGAGGACTACCTGCGGATCGCGCTGGCGATCGGGATGGACGTGGCCTCGTTCACCGAGGACTGATCAGGTGCCCGTCCGGGTGATCTCGCCGGTCTTCTGACGGTCCTGCGATCGCGTGGTCTCGCCGGTCTTCGCCGGCGCGACCGGCTTCTCGGCGGGCGGTTCCACCGGCTTCGAATCGGGCGCCTCCGTCTCGTCGGGCTTCGCTTCCGACGACTTACGGCGGAGGAACGGTTTGACGTTCGGCAGGATCCCCCGGGCCTTCGAGGGCTTCTTGCGCTGGGTCGGGAGCGTCGCCCGGGGCCGCGTCTGGCGGGGCGCCGAGGTCTCCTCGAGGACGATGACCTCGATGCCGCCGACGAGGTCGGAGATGAGGTTGTAGACGACGGCCCCCAGCGTGAAGAACCCGGTGAAGGCCACGGCGCCGATGACCGCGAGGAGGATGACGATCCGGAAGTAGATGGGCCCGTCGAGGGTGATCCCGTTCTCGATGCCGACGAGCAGCGCCAGCTCGTTGATCTTCTCGGGGATCCCGGCGTTCACGAAGATCGACCAGAACACCACGGTCCCGAGCACGAAGATGAGCGCGACGATCGAGTTGAAGACCAGCGAGACCTTCAGGACGGTCCACGGGTCGACCTTGCGGACGACTCGACGCACTCGTTGGACGGGCATGCCACTCCGGGAATCGGTACTGCCACGCAGTGTAGGGAGCGTCCCCCGATGTGCGTAGCACCCCTGCCTTCGGCCGACATTCGGACCGACCTGAGCCGTGGCTGCCGCGTTCCGGCCACCCGACCTGCCGGCCTCGCGGCGACCCCCTCCCCCGTTCCGCCCGGCGCTGCCCGGGGGACCTCGGAGGGCTACTCCTCGTCGACGGGGATGGGGGCGAAGGCGGTGACCTCGCCGCCCTCGCCGGGCGACATCACCTTGACGCCGGTGGCGTTGCGGCCCTGGCGGGAGATGGAGTCCACGGCAGTGCGGATGACGATGCCGTTCGACGAGATGGCGAAGATCTCGCTGCCCGGCGCCACGGCCCGGGCGCCCACGAGGGTGCCGCGCACCCGGGTGAGCTTGATCGCCTTCACGCCGACGCCACCCCGCTTCTGACGGGGGAACTGATCGATGGCGGTGCGCTTGCCGTAGCCGCCGGAGGTGAGGAGCAGGACCTCTTCGCCCTCCTCGTCGACGGCCATGGCGACGACGAAGTCGTCGTCGCGCAGGCGGACACCGCGTACGCCCATCGTGTCACGGCCCATCGGGCGGGTGTCGTCCTCGGAGAAGCGGATACCCATCCCGTCGTTCGTGAAGAGCATGATGTCGTTCTCGCCGGTGGTCTTGCGGACCGC
>JAWVYO010000200.1:0-1900 GCA_033722675.1 Acidimicrobiia bacterium
TCGACTTCGGCCGTCAGCCGGTGTACGCCGTGGACGAGGGGGAGGGGGTCTGGGTGTGACCGGGCTGCGCTCGACGCTGGGCCGCATGTTCGGGGGGTCGGCGGCGGAGGTGGAGGGCGCTCCGGAGGCGGACCTGGTCGCCGCTCCGACGGACGCCGACGAGCTGGCCCGGCTGCTCGACTTCGCCTCCGAGCACGGCCTGACCGTCCTTCCCTGGGGCGCCGGGACGCACCAGGGCTTCGGCGGCAGGGTCGATCCCGACATCGTGGTGTCGACCGCCGGATTCGGCGAGATCGTCGACTGGCAGCCCGAGGATCTCACCGCGGTCGTGGGGGCCGGGGTGGCGCTCGGTGAACTCGACGACCGGCTCACCGACCGGCGCCAGAGCGCGGTCCTTCCCGAGACGAGCCGGGACGCGACGGTGGGCGGGGTGGTGGCCGCAGGGGTCTCGGGATGGCGCCGCCTTCGATACGGACCCACTCGGGATCGCATGCTCGAGGTGACGCTCGTCACCGGAGACGGCCGGATCGTTCGGGGAGGCGCCCGGGTGGTCAAGAACGTCACCGGGTACGACCTGCCTCGGCTGCTGACCGGGTCGCTCGGCTCGCTCGGTGTGATCACGAGCGTCTGTCTCAAGCTGTGGCCACTTCCCGAGCGGACGGTGACGGTGGTCGTCGACGATCCGGTGAGCGCGGCGGCGACGGCGTTCCGGCCGCTCGCCGTCCTCGAGACCCGGGACCGATCATCGGTCCACCTCGCCGGCACCGCGGCCGAGGTGGACGCCCAGTCGAGCGCGCTCGGCGGAGAAGTGCTCGAGGGTTCGGTGTGGCCCGACGGTCCCGATGGCGAATGTGTGGTCCGGGTGCGAGTGCCGCCCGCCGACCTGCCCCGCTTCGTCGAGAGGCTCTCCGGCCCGTTCGTGGCTGCGCACGGCGTCGGGGAGATCGTGGCCGCGGTCGGTCCCGACGAGATCGCCGAACTGCGATCCGACGCCGAGGCGGCGGGGGGCTCCGTCGTCGTCGAGCGGGCGCCCGAGCCCGTGTACGACGAGATCGACCCCTGGGGGACGGCACCGGCGACGCTCCCGCTGCAGCGTCGGATCAAGGGCGCTTTCGACCCCGTCGGCGTGATGGTGCCGGGGCGCCTCCCCGGAGGCCTCTGATGGCGTGGACGACCGAGTGGGCGCCGACGACGAAGGAGCTGAACGCGTGCGTCGAGTGCGGGCTGTGCCTGCCCCACTGCCCCACGTTCCGCCTGACCGGCGACGAGACGGCGTCGCCGCGGGGGCGTCTCAATGCGATGGCGGCAGTGGCGCGCGGCGAGCTGGAGATCGGCGACGCCTTCACGGACGTGATGACGTTCTGCCTCCAGTGCCGGGCGTGCGAGGCGGCGTGTCCCTCGCTCGTCCCGTTCGGGAGGGCGATGGAGGGCGCCCGTGCCGAGCTGGGTGCGGCCGGGGAGGTCGGCGGTCTCCACCGCCGCGCCGTCGGGCGTTGGATCACCAGCCGGCGCCTCGTCGGGCTCGCCGCGGTGGGCGCCGCGATCGTTCAGAGACTCGGCACCTGGCTCATGCCGGGACGGCTGCGACGGGGGGTGCAGGGGATGCGGCGAGTCGGCTTCCGCGCCGACACGTTCCTGGGCCACGACACCGGCTCCGGATCGCCCACGGTCGGCCTCCTCGCCGGCTGTGTGCAGGGCCGCTGGTTCCCCGGCGTCAACGAGGCGACGGTGGCGGTTCTCGAAGCGGCCGGGTACCGCGTGGTGGTGCCCGAGAGTCAGACGTGCTGCGGAGCCTTGGCGGCTCACGGCGGCGGCGCCCCCCCGGCGGCGGCGAAGGGGGGGATTAAAGCGGGCGCCCTAGCCCGGTGTGTAGTGGTTGGCGCCCAACCCGCCCGCTGCA
>JAWVYO010000201.1:0-1834 GCA_033722675.1 Acidimicrobiia bacterium
ACCGGAGGTCGGCGGTTCGACCCCGCCCCTGACCACCATCTCCTCACCGGCGTACCCGCCGTCCCGTGAAGTAGCTGACGATGAACAGCACCAGGGCGATGATGAGGAGCCACCGAAGCGCCTCCACGAAGAGCCCGAGTCCTCCCACCAGTAGGGCGAGCAACAGAACGGCGATGAAGAGCGCCACGGGGTGTCCTCCCATCTCGATGGCAGCGATGCCATACCCCCGACCGTCACCGGCAAACCCGCGCGGCGGTGACCCCTCAGACCTCGAACCCAAGGGCCTCCAGGTCGTCGCGCAGCGTTGCGAACCGCAGTCGGGACGAGCCCCGTGCCATCGGCCCGCTCCAGGCGGCCTCGTCGAGGTTGCGGCCCCTCGCCTCGTAGTAGGCGGCGAGGTCGCGGTCGTATTCCGCGATCCGCTCGAGTGCCCCCTCGTCCGAGTACTCGTCGTGGTGGATCACGAGGTCCTCGGGCAGCCGCGGCTTGAGTCCGGGCGCCAGGGGGTCGCCGGCGGGCCAGCCGACACTCATCCCGTAGACGACGAACACACCCTCGGGCAGGCCGAGGACCTCGGCGACATCGCGAGGCCGCCGGCGCATCCCACCCACCATGACCGCACCGAGACCGAAGGACTCGGCAGCCACCTGGGCCGCCTCGCCGACGATGGCGGCGTCCACAATCGGGGTGATCGTGTGCTCCAGGCCCTTCGCCGGCTCCATGCCGTGGAGCGAAGCGGCGAGGCCCAGTCGGTGCACGTCCGCGGCGAAGGCGAGGAACACCTGGCTCTCGGCGATGTGGCGCTGGCCCCCCGCCAGTTCGGCCAGCCGTTCCTTCTTCGCCGGGTCGCGCACGGCGATGATGCTGTAGGTCTGCCAGTTGCTGCTGGTCGGTGCGCGCCGCGCGGCGTTCAGGACGCGCCGCAGCATCTCGTCGGAGACCGGTTCGTCGGTGAAGGAACGCACGGACACGTGCGACTCGAGCACCTCGATGGTCGGGTTCGTGAGGGTGGTCGTCATGTCGCTCCCAACAGGTTGCACCCTGCAACTATTCCGGACCGCCCGTCCTACCGGGAACCGCGGCCGGGCTCTGAGGCGTCCCAGCGACGACCCAGCCGAGGGAGGCTTCCATGGTCCGCCGATCCATCGTCCCGATCACCGTCGTCATCACCATCCTCCTCGCCGCCTGCACGGGTGGCGAGGACGCCACGTCGGTGACCGAGCCGAACGGCGACGACGGCTTCACCACCACGACCGTCTCGGCCGAGCGATCCCTGCCGACGAGCGACGCCGGAGGGTCGGACGCCGAAGAACCGACGAACGCCGTCCAGGCGGTCCTCCAGACCACGGACGTCGGACGATCGATCGTCTTCACCGCCGACATCACGGTCGAAGTGGACGACGTCGTGTCGGCCAGCGAACGAGCCCGGGCCGCCGTCGCCGGTCTCGGCGGCATCCTGTTCGGCCAGGAGACGAGGACCGGTCCCGACGCCCGGTCGGTGCTGACGATCAAGGTCCCACCCGAGAACTTCTCCGCCGCGCTCGAACGGCTGGCGGGCATCGGATCCCTCCGGACGCAGGACGTCCGGGCGGACGACGTGACCGAACGGGTCGTCGACCTCGAGAGTCGGATCCGCACAGCAGCGGCCTCCGTGGAACGCCTTCGCTCCTTCCTCGACACCGCAGCCGACCTCGAGGACCTCGCGTCGCTCGAAGCCGAGCTGCTCCAGCGGGAGACCGACCTCGAGATCCTCCGGGGCCGACTGCGGACCCTGGAGGACCAGGTCGCCCTGGCCACGATCGTCCTCGTCCTCACCGAGGCGACGCCCGAGCCC
>JAWVYO010000202.1:0-1822 GCA_033722675.1 Acidimicrobiia bacterium
CCCCTCCTCGGGGAAGGGGACGTCCTGGCCGAGCGCCTGGCGGTACCGGGCCTCCAGCGACTCGGCGAAGCGGTCCATCTGGACCCCGGCGTCGTTGTAGTAGTACTCCCGCTGCACCTCGTGCCCGGCGTACTCGAACAGGCGACAGAGGACGTCGCCGATCACCCCGCCCCGGGCGTGGCCGATGTGGAGCGGCCCGTTGGGGTTCGACGAGACGAACTCCACCTGGATCCGGGTGCCCGTGGGCTCGCCCCGGGCGTGGTCCGGGCCGCCGAGGGCTGCGGCCCGGAGCACCTCGCGGTACCACGACGGATCGAGCGTCACGTTCACGAAGCCGGGTCCGGCGATCTCCAGCGAGGCGACGTGGTCGACGTCGGGGAAGTGATCCACGATCGCCTGCGCGATCACCCGGGGGGCCGCCTTCGCGGGCCGCGCCGCCACCATCGCCGCATTCGTGGCCCAATCCCCGTGGGCACGGTCGCGGGGCCGCTCGATCACGAAGTCGAGGCCTGACAGGTCGGGCAGGTCGCCCGCCTCGTGGGCGGCGGCCAGTGCCGTTCGCACGGCGTCGTGGAGGGCGTCGGGGAACATCGGCGGCGATGGTAGGGCGCTCGGGGATGACGGCCCTCCCCCGGGGCAAAGCCCCGGTCCGCCCGATCGGCCGTCAGCGAGGGTCGACACCGTCCGGTGTCGGGAGGTCGAGGACTTCGGAGACCCAGATCAGCGCGAAGAAGAGGTCCTGGTGGAGGCCCTGCTCGATGGTCGGATCGAGCCACGACTCCACGCCGCGGGTCAGTCGGGACGCGAGGCTCGCCGACCACCAGCTGGCGAACGCGGCGTCCCCGTCGAATCGAGGCGTCGTGCTCCGGAACCCTTCCGACCGCAGGCTCAGCATGGCGAAGCCGGTGTCGACGAAGGCTGCTCCCCGGTGCGCCTCGGCCCAGTCGATGAACACGCAGCGATCGCCCTGAAAGGCGATGTTGCCGGACCACAGGTCGTTGTGCACCAGGTCGTCACCGGTGGGGTCGAACATCCGCTCGGCGGCGACGAGGGCGTCGATGGAGGCGTCGAGCCAACGGTTCGAACAGACGGCCAGATCTCCGACCCACCCGCGAGTGCGCTCCAGAGATTCCCAGGTGGAGCCCGGAGGCCGCTCGAGGGCTCTCAGACCCGCCGGCGCGGCGTGTTCCGAGAGTTCGGTCAGCGCGTCGTACAGCCCGCCGACGTCGTCCGGGTAGGGCGGAGGCCACCTCGCCGACGAGAGGTCCTCGATCACCTCGATGGCGTATCCGTCGTCGTCCTCGAACCCGATCAGGTGCGGGTGGAACGACCCCGAGAGCGCCTCCAGCACGGCTGCCTCCCGGCGGATGGCTGCCCCGCCGGGACCCTCGGACGCCTTGACGAAGAGCGACGGGCCCGTCGCGAACTCCACGACCCAGCGACCGGCACCGGTGTATCCCCCACCTCGTTCGACCCAGCGGACCGGCTCGCGGCCGACGACAGCAGCGACTCGCTCTCGAGGGAACTCGCGCACGCCGTGGAGCCTACGATCGAGATGGCGATGACCGACGGCAGTCGAGTCCTGCGCCGCCTTTCGGCCGACATCCCCGCGGCGATGGGCCCCACGCTGCGGAGGAGGGCCGACCGGCGTCTGTTCGGCGGCGAAGCCGTCGAAGTCGGCCCGGGAAAACACCACCGCCCAGCCACGGATGGGGCTGGGGCCGGCCCCCATCTCGTGGAGGAGCCCGGACCGGCGTCTGTTCGCCGCCACAGGCGACAAGGTCCCGCCGAAAAACGACGCTGCACGGCCGCCGTGGGGTAG
>JAWVYO010000203.1:0-1800 GCA_033722675.1 Acidimicrobiia bacterium
GACCGACGGGAACCTCCCGCACCACACCGCAGTGACTCGGCCTCCGTGACCCGGAACGGCCGGAGCGGAGCGGAAGGCATGGCCCGGCGTCTGTTCGGCGGCGTCAGCCGCCGAAGTCGGCCCGGGTGGGGTTCAGAGGTTCCGGCTGAGGAGTTGGAGGCCGATGATGAGGATGAGGGGTGACAGGTCGATCGCCATGCCGCCGGCGCGGATGGGAGGGATGACCCGTCGCAACGGGATCAGGACCGGATCGGTGACGGCCCGCAGACCGCGTTTGACGCGTTCGAGGGGATGCCCGTACGAGATGGGAATCCATTCGAGGATGATGCGCGCGATGAGCACGAGCACGTAGAGATCGATGATCGTGCGGATCGCGTTCACGAATCAGGACTCGGGCGACTGGTAGTAGCCGAGGTCGGCGAGACGGCGACGCTCGCTCCGGCTGATGTTGACGTTGGCGGGGCTCACGAGGATGACGCCCTGCCCGATCTTGCGCATCGAGCCGCCGAGGGCGTAGGTGAGTCCGGAGGCGAAGTCGACGAGCCGGCGGACCATCGCCGGCTCGACCTTGCGGAGATCGAGGACGACGGGGATGTTCGCCCGGATGTGGTCGGCGAGCGCCTGGGCGTCGCTGTAGGAGCGCGCCGTGATGATCTCGCACTCGAGGTCGCTGTCCTTGACGGTGCGTACCGTCGGGGTGTCGCCGGATTGCACGTAGATGCCGGCTTCGGCGTCGCCGGCGTCGGGCGAGATGCGGCGGCGGGCAGTGAGGGGCGGCTCGACGCGACGACCGGCCACCTGCCCCTGCACGGTGGGTTGCACCCGTCGGGTCACCCGGGGCGGGGCGTCGGACTCGGGGTCGACGGGCCGGTTGTACTCGATGTCGGACGACGCGTCACGGTCGCCGGCGGGCCGGCGCGCCGGGGGCTGCTGGCGCGGCTGCCCCTCGGTGCGCTGGCGGACGCGCGGCTGCGTCGGCTCGCGCCGGACCGGCCGTTCTTCCTGTGGAGCGTCGTCGACGGCGTCTTCGTCGACGAGCCCCAGATAGTGCATCGTCTTCTGCCACAGTCCTGCCACGGAATCACCCTCCCGGGGACTCGCCAAAGATAGCCCGTCCGACCCTCAAGATCGTCGCACCCTCCTCGACGGCGACCTCGAAGTCGTCCGTCATGCCCATGGACAGGTGCGCCAGGTCCGCATACCCCTCCCCCAGCCGGTCGCGGAGCGCCGCCAGCCTGCGGAACACGGGCCGGACGTCCTCGGGGTCGTCGACGAGCGGGGCCATCGTCATGAGGCCCCGGACGTCGAGACCGGCGGCCACGGCCTCGGCGACGAGATCGGCGACGGCCCCTGGAGCCACGCCGGCCTTCTGGTCCTCCCCGGCGACGTTCACCTGCACGAGGACCGGTGGCGGACGGCCGGGGCCCTTGACCCAGTACCCGACGAGATCGCTGCGATCCAGGGAGTGGAGGAGGTGGGTGACGGGGCGCACCCGACGCACCTTGTTGCCCTGCAGCCGCCCGACGAAGTGCCACCGGATGTCGTCGGGGAGCCGGCGGCGGCGGTCGGCCAGCGCCGAGGCGCGGTTCTCGCCGAAGTCCCGGTGCCCCGTGGCGTACGCCTCGAGCACGGCGTCGTCGGACGCGGTCTTCGAGACGGCGACGACGGTCACCTCGCCCGGGTCCCGCCCGGCACGGGCGCAGGCGGCGTCGACGCGGGCTCGGACGGCGATCAGTCCGTCGGCACCCATGCCACCGTCACCTGCCGATCGAGGGTCGCCGTCGCGCGGTGGGAGTGATA
>JAWVYO010000204.1:0-1797 GCA_033722675.1 Acidimicrobiia bacterium
GATGCAGCGACCGGGCGGCGAGGACGCGGTCGCGGCGGCGCACCGAACGGGCCATCACGGCCGCCACCGCGGTCGCGGTCGGCCCGTCGTACATGGAGGCGTTCGCCACGTCCATCCCGGTGAGCTCGCAGATCATCGTCTGGAACTCGTAGATGACCTGGAGGGTGCCCTGGGCCACCTCCGGCTGGTAGGGCGTGTACGCGGTGTAGAACTCGCTCCGCCGGATGATGTGGTCGACCCCCGCCGGGACGTAGTGGTCGTACATCCCGCCACCGGCGAAGCTGACGAGTTCGACGTTGCGGTCGGCGAGCTCGTTCACGCGCCGGACCGCCTCCCACTCCGACATTGCCGTCGGGATGTCGAGCTCGCGGTGGAGCAGGAGGCCCGGTGGGATGTCGGAGTACAGGTCCTCGACGTCCCCGACTCCAATTTTCGCGAGCATCTCGCGACGATCGGCGTCGCTATGCGGAACGAACGACATGTGGGGCCGCCTCCGTGAGTTGAGCCTGTCGGCTCTTAGTCGATGTGCTCCTGGTAGTCCGACGCGCTCATCAGGCTGTCGAGCTCGGACGGATCGGACGCGCGGACGCGGATCATCCAGCCCTCGCCGTACGGATCGCCGTTCACCAGGGCCGGGTCGTCGTCGAGGTGCTCGTTCACTTCGACGATCTCGCCGCTGATCGGCGCATAGAGGTCGGAGACCGCCTTAACCGCCTCGATCGTCCCGAACACGTCCATCCGGGAGAACGAGTCGCCGACGGTGGGGAGTTCCACGAAGACCACGTCCCCGAGCTCGCCCTGGGCGTAGTCCGTGATGCCGACGTAGTACTCGCCGTCGGTCTCGGTTTCGCGCAGGTATTCGTGCTCTTCCGTGTAGTGGAGCGAATCAGGAACCTCGGACATCGCCGGACCTCCAGAAGCGTCGAAAGGATGCGGCCGCGGCCGCCGGGCCGAAGATCATACCGGGCCGCGGCGCGGGCCGTCAAGCTAAGGAAACGCCTACCCGTCCCGCCGCTGGATGCGGCGTCGCTCCTGCCGTTCGCGGCGCTCTTCCTTGCGTCTTCGGCGGGCGTCCCGCGGCGTCTCGCCCGGGAGCATCATCTGCACGTGAATGCCCCCCATCACGGCCAGGCCGCGGACGCGGAGGATCGGCGCGGAGGGGTCGTTGCGGCCGGCCGTCTGGCTGTAGCCGTCGAACCCCCCCATGATGCCGAGCCCGTGGGTCTCGACCGTGACTCCCGGTGGCACGATCACGTCCACGCCGCCCATCACGGCCAGGATCGTCACCTCGGTCACGCCCGGTCCCAGGCGGGCCTCCCGAAAGTCGAGGCCGGCTCCTCCCATCAGCGCGAAGGTGTGGACTTTCCGCGGTGGAACCCACGACCCCGTCCGCTCCGAGCCGCTCATGATCGCGACCTGCCAGCCCCGCTCCCGCTGCTCGCCGGGCGAAGCGAGCGCCGGGGCGTAGCGGGTCTCCGGGTCCGTCTCCGCCGGCGGGCGCTCCGACTCCGGGAGGGTCGGCAGGCGGTTGAACAGCTCCTCCAGGTCGGCGCGGGACTCGGCGGCCCACGCGACGTCGAGCAGTCGTTCGTATTCGTCGACGTCGATGTCGTCGCGCACGTAGTGCGTTCGCAACCGCTCGACGGCCGCTTCGCGTTCGCTGCTGCTCGGCGCCGGGAGGCGGGGCGGATCGTCGGGCCGGGCTGCCGGCGGGCGTTGGCCGTCGTTCATGCCCGGCAATGTGGCGCGAGCCGGCGGGCGACGCGAGTTCGGGTCTCGCCGCTCCCGGTTCGGGGA
>JAWVYO010000205.1:0-1665 GCA_033722675.1 Acidimicrobiia bacterium
GCCTGGCCGTCGGCCACCGCCCCGTACTTCACCTGGCTGTCGATGCGCACCATGCCTCCGCCGAGATCCAGATGGTCGACGACGGCGGTCACGAGCGCGGGATCGCCATGGGCCGACTCGACGCTGCCGAGCGTCCTGGCCCCGGAGACGTCGGTGTCGCTCACCGACACCCGGCGCGATGCGCCGCCGTGGAGGCCCTCCGCCCAGGCGCCGAGACCGCGCCCCGCCCAGTAGAGCGTCCCACCGCCGAAGTGGGGGCACCCGAGGACGCCGCCCACCACCTCGCCGTCGGCGAGGAGACCGACTGCGATGGCGAACTGCTGCCGGCGGAGGAACCCCTTCGTCCCGTCGATCGGATCGATGACCCATGTCAGGTCCCCGCCCCTGCCCGTGTGGTCGATCCAGCCCGCCACGTCGCCGAGGTCGACCGTCCGACGGAGGGCGTCACCGACGAGGCGCACGATCTGCTCGGCCCCGTCGTCACCGGCGTGCTCGACGAGATGAGCGGAGCCCTCTTCGGCCACGACGGCGTGGTCGGGGAACATGCGGCTCACGGCTTCGAGCACCACCGCCTGCGACCCGTAGTCGGCGATGGTCACCGGCTCCTTGCCGAGCTTCGCCATCGCGTCGGGTGCGGCTGGCGCCTCCGCGAGCACGCCGAGGCACACCTGGGCAGCGCGCCGGACGGCGTCGCGTCCGACGTCGAGGGCGGATTCGAGGATGGACACGGACCGGAGGGTAGGCCCGTCAGGTCGGGGGTTCGTACCCCGCCTCAATCTGATCGTCGACCGACGCCACGGGGAGTCCGGCGGCCACCCACGCCCTGAGGCCTCCGATGAGGTCGCCGGCCCGTTCGAAACCGAGGTCGCGCAGAGAGTCCGCGGCGAGGCTCGACGTGTAGCCGTCGGTGCAGTGCACGATCGTCCTCCGCTCCGGCGTGGCCACGAGGGGGCTGGCGAAGGGCGACGCCGGGTCGCACCGCCACTCGAGCACGGTCATCGGCACGGCGACCGAACCGGGGATCACGCCGTCGCGTGCTCGGTCCTCCCGGCAGCGGAGGTCGATGACGAGCACGTCCTCGGCGACGGCGAGGTCTTCGGGAGCGACGCGTTCGATGCGCTCCCGGGCGGCCTCCATGCGCTCGACGATGTTCACGGCAGGTCCTCCACCGGCCGCCGCCCGGCGAAGCCGTCCTCGGGCGCGTGGAAGTGGGTGATGCGGTCCTCGCCCTCGGTCCAGCACAGCAGCAGCCCGTCGGCTCGGGGGAAGTCGACGAGGGGCGGATCGAAGCCCTTCACCTGGATCCCCCGCTCCTCGAACCAGGCGAGCCCGGCCCGCAGGTCCGCGGCACCCGGGACCCGGGCGCCGTGACCGTTCGACCGGGCGCGCGCCCGTCGGTCCGCGGCCGCCTCGGCGACGCGCCGGGCGACGGGGGCGAGCCGAGCCATCCGTCGGGCCACCTCGGGCACGAGGGCGTTCGCCTCCTCGAGGGTGAAGACGCCCGCCGTCAGGGGACGATCGTCTTTGGGCCGGTCGTGGCACCGAACGTGCAGAGCTTCCCCTTCGTCGGTGGGATCAGCAGTGCTCTGCGGAGGAACACCGGCACGCCGGCGCACCGCACGCCCGCTCGGCCCGACGCACGGACTCCGTTCTTCACCCCCACCC
>JAWVYO010000206.1:0-1530 GCA_033722675.1 Acidimicrobiia bacterium
GACCCCAACTGGGGGCGGCTGCTCTCGGCAGCGGGTGAGACCGACATCCCCTTCGAGGTGGACCAGTTCGCCGTGTCCTTCCAGCACGTGACGGTGGCCGCCGAGGGCATCGGCGTGCCCTTCGACCGCGAGGCGCTTCGGGTCAAGACCGCCGAGGGCCCCCTCGACGTCCTCGTCCGGGTCGGCACCGGCCCCGGCACCGCCCGCATGCTCACCACCGACCTCACCCCCGCCTACGTCGAGTTCAACGCGGAGTACTCATGAGCACCGGACACACCGCCCCCATGCGCCCCAAGCAGGTGATCGCCTCGACGATGGCGAAGGCGAAGATCTTCCAGGAGGCGATGCCCTTCATCAAGGCGTTCCGGGACCAGATCGTCGTCATCAAGTACGGCGGCTCGGCGATGGTCGACGAGAACCTCCGGGAGACCTTCGCCGACGACGTGGCGATGCTGCACCTCGTCGGCATCAAGCCGATCATCGTCCACGGCGGCGGCCCCCAGATCAGCCGGGCGATGGGCCAGGCCGGCAAGGAGCCGGTGTGGGTGGATGGCCTCCGCGTCACCGACGCCGAGACCCTTCGGGTCGTGCAGGCCACCCTGGCGGGCGAGATCAACCCCGACATCGTGCGGCTCATCAACAGCCACGGCGCGGTGGCGACGGGCACGACCGGCCTCGACGCCAACCTCTTCCACGTGCAGCCGAAGGACGAGCGCCTCGGCTACGTCGGCGAGATCACCCGGGTGAACCCGGGCCTCCTCCACCGTCTCCTCGACGACGGGTTCGTGCCCGTCGTGGCGCCGCTGGGCCGGGGCGACGACGGCAAGTCCTACAACATCAACGCCGACACCGCGGCGGGCGCCCTGGCGGCCGGCATCGGGGCGACGAAGCTCGTCTACCTCACCGACGTCGAGGGCCTCTACGCGGACCTCGGCGACGAGGACAGCCTCATCAGCCGCATCGACGTGGCGGGCCTGCGCGACATCCTCGGGTCGGGGAAGATCTCGGCGGGCATGCTGCCGAAGCTCCAATCGGTGGTGGACGCCATGGAGGCGGGGGTGCGGTGGAGCCACATCCTCGACGGCCGGGTGCAGCACGCCCTGCTGTTGGAGATCTTCACGCCCGAGGGCATCGGCACGATGATCTACCACGAGGGGGCGCTGTGAGCGCCGCGGTGCGCCGGGGCCTCATCCGCCGCCTCCTCGCCGAGTACGAGGTGGCCTCCCAGGCCGAGCTCGTCGACCGCCTTTCCGCCGAGGGCCACACCGTCACCCAGGCCACCGTGAGCCGCGACCTCCTCGCCATGGGTGCCCGCAAGGTGCCGGTGCCCGGCGGCGGCGCCCGCTACGTCCTCGCCGACGGACCCCCCGGCGACCTCGACCCCGAGCTCGCCAGCACCGTCGCCGGCTACGTGCGCGAGATCGTGCCCTCGGGCCAGCTCGTCGTGCTCCGCACCCCGCCGGGCGCGGCGATGCTCGTCGCGGGTGCCATCGACCGCCACGGCGTCGACGGGGTCATCGGCACGGTGGC
>JAWVYO010000207.1:0-1507 GCA_033722675.1 Acidimicrobiia bacterium
GCGCACGATCTCGGTCTTCGTGCCGCCCACGTCGATGCCGACGGTCGACGTCACGGTGTCCGGCCGACGTGCGGGGTCATCGGGAAATGGTACGCCGACGTCCGGTCAGGCTCCCCGTCGGGCCACGAGGTCGTCGATGGGCACGGAGAGGTCCGGTCCGAAGCCCTGCCGGATGTCGAAGTCCTCGGTCTC
Source organism: Acidimicrobiia bacterium (assembly GCA_033722675.1). Taxonomy (GTDB): domain Bacteria; phylum Actinomycetota; class Acidimicrobiia; order Spongiisociales; family UBA11373; genus DATHYU01. The sequence goes on from JAWVYO010000207.1 coordinate 193, forward strand.
GACGTGCCGCACGCCCGCCGCCCGGGCGACCGCCGCCATCTCGGCGATCAGCCCGGAGGGACCGCACATGGCGACGTGGGTGTCACCGGCGTCGTCGGGGAGATACCCGGCGAACACCTCCGCCGTGAGGCGGCCGCCCTCGGCGGACGCGTGGACGCGCAGGTCGATCCGGCCCTCGGCGTCCGCCCGCTGCAGCACCTCGATGGCGGTCGCCCCGAGGCGATCGCGGACCGCGTAGACGAGCGTCGGGCGGTCCGGTCCCGGTTCGAGGCCGCCCAGGGCCGCCAGAAAGGGGGTGATCCCCACGCCCCCGGCGAGCCACACGGTGTGGGACGCGGTCGGGTCGGTCGGCCTGAAGTGGCCGTACGGCCCCTCGACGATCACATCGGTCCCCGCCCAGTCGCCCACCCGGAGTCTCCGGGACCAGTCACCGAGCTCCCGCACGAAGAACCGCAGGTGTCGCTCGGAGGGATGCGAGGCGATCGTGAAGGCGTGGGGCTCCGACATGCCTCGCGCCTGCAGCTTCACGAACGCGAACTGACCGGCCTCGTAGTCGAGGGGTCGGCCCGCGGGCTCGAGGACGAGTTCCGTCGTCGTCGCGGTCGGCTCCGCTCGCACGACCCGGTACCGCACACCCCGCAGCAGGGCGTCGCGGCCGACCACCCGAACCACGAACGCCACGAGGCCTGCGACCATGATCCCGTTGAACCACAGGCCCCACGGATCGGTGTTCGCATACGTCTTCTCCGCCGTGAACACGTGCCAGCAGGCGACGGCGAAGGGGATGCCGAGGAGCTTGTGCGTGAGCCGCCAGAAGCGGTACGGGAACCAGCGGACGACCGTGAGCGCGACGAGGACGTAGATCATCGTCTCGGCCGCGCCCGCCAGGTCGGTGGCCGCCTCGGCCACACCCTCGGGAGCGCCCCTGATGCCGCCCTCCACCTCGGGCTCCAGGGAGGTGTGGAGGACCATCGCGGCCACGGCCAGCGCCCCGGTCCAGCGGTGGGCGCGATACACGCGGTCCAGGCCGCCGAAGATCGGCTCGAGCCATCGCAGCCGCACGGCGAGCACGAAGCTCCACGCCATGAGGACGATCGCTGCGGACCCGACGAAGAGACCGAGCGCCGCCGAACCCTCTTCGCCGCGGGCCCCGGCGAAGGGGAACCATCCGACCAGCGTCGAGGCCAGGATGGCCAGCGGGCCGATCCAGGCGGCCGACGGCGGGCCGAGGCGCGGCCTGCGCACCCGGTCGAGACGCCAGTCCCGGCGGGTTCCGACGATGGTGGAGATGGCGCGCTTCATGGCCCGCACGCTA